>CAYZTG010000005.1:0-41182 GCA_964481475.1 uncultured Acholeplasmataceae bacterium
TTTTACTCAACTCTTGGTTTCGTGACTTATTAGTCTTTTTACCATATTCACGTTTTGTTTCTTCTTTGCCTCTAGAAAACTCTCTCGTTTGTGGTTCATTACTTTTGGCATCATTTCTAACTGATCTTGAATTAGTTACTCCATTAGTTTTTTTACCATATTCACGTTTAGCTTCTTCTTTACCTTTAGAATAGCCTCTTGCTTGTGGTTCATTACTTTTGGCATCGTATCTAGCAGATCTTGAATTTGATACTCCATTAGTCTTTTTACCATATTCACGTCTAGTTTCTTCTTTATTACCTCTAGAAAATTCTCTTGTTTGTGGTTCATTACTCTTGGCATCGTATCTAGCAGATCTTGAACTTGATACTCCATTCGTCTTTTTACCATATTCACGTTTAGCTTTTTCTTTATTACCTCTAAATTCTACATTTCGAGGTTTGCTAGTCTTCTTTTCATCTTCTTTTTGGACTAGTCTTTTTGCTTTTTCTTCTAGATTTTCTGTGGTTTTTGCTGATTGTCTAGTTTTTCTTTGATCAGGGTTAGTTGTTTTGCTGAAATTAGCTCTTTTTGGTCGATTTGACCTATTCTTATTATTGGGATCATCACTAACAGGTTTTATTGCATACTTATGGTCATCAACTATTTTGATACTTGTTTTTAGAAATTTTTCAAGTTCTTTTAATTGTTTTTTTAATTCTGGCTCACAAAATGAAATTGCTACTCCACTAGCTCCTGCTCTACCTGTTCTGCCTATTCTATGAATATAAGTTTCTGAAGCTTCTGGTAAATCATAATTAACAACGTGTGATAATCCTTCAATATCGAGGCCTCTAGCTGCAATATCTGTTGCTACTAAAATTTGTGTTTTACCTGCCTTGAAATTTCTTAAGATTCTTGATCTTTCAGCTTGAGACTTATCACCATGAATTGCTTCAGCATTTAATTCTCTTGCTTTTAGTTGAGTAACGATTTTGTCTGCCAAATGTTTAGTCCTTACAAAAACCAAAAGTGAATTCATCTTTTTATCTATTACCAAATCTACTAACAGGTCAATTTTTTGATTACGCTTAACATGGTAGACGTATTGTTCAATTACATCAAGTGTTTTATACATCGGAGAAACTTCAATTCGAATTGGATTTTCTGATAATTCATTAGATAGTTTAATAATTTCATCAGGTATTGTCGCAGAAAACAAAAGCGTTTGTTTTCTATTTGGCATAAACTTAATTATTTTTCTAACATCTTTAACAAACCCCATGTCCAACATTTGATCGGCTTCATCTAAAACGAAATGTTCAACTTCAGTTAAATCTATATAACCTTGATTAATCAAATCAAGTAATCTTCCAGGCGTCGCTACTAAAATAGTTGTTCCCCTATTTAAAGCTTGCGTTTGTCTTATTTGGGCAACACCACCATAAATAACTAAACTTCTTATTTTTAGGTATTTACTATAAACAAAAAAGTCTTCTCCTACTTGTGTAGCAAGTTCTCTTGTTGGGGTTAATATTAAAGCTTTAATTGCTTTAGAAGGCTTATTTATATTTTCTTCATATATCTGTTGTAAAATTGGAATTGCAAAAGCAGCAGTTTTGCCTGTTCCTGTTTGTGCACTTGCTAAGATGTCCTTTTTTAAAAGTATTGCAGGAATTGCTTCTGTTTGAATTGCTGTTGGAACTGTATGTCCCTCAAATTCAATTGCTTTCAATATTGGTTCAATAATTTGTAATTTGTTAAAACTCATTTATACCATGCTCTTTTCTATATCAAAATACGATGTTTAAAACATGATATCTAAATATTTTATTTTTTTGTCCGTATCATTATACCATAACTAAAATTTATAGATAGTCTAAAAGTAACTTGTAAATAAAATATTTTTCAAAGAATAGAGTATTTACTATTTTTTATATTTTTGTGTCTTAAAACCATTAATTGAACCTTTGAAATCAAGCCCAAATGCAAAATCATATTTATTATTTTCACTATCAATATAACAGTCCATATCAAATGCAACATCCTCAAGTTGCTCTTCAACCGTTTTCATATCTTTAGGCATTTGAAATGGCAAAAGACCACTTGGAAATATCACTCCCTGCACCTGAGTTAAATTCCGTATTAGCGATTGGGTTATGACGATGATCTGTTGAAATATTTACAGGAATCCCTAAGCCAAAACCCTCAGCAAACTCTTGTAGATTGTTGTTCCAAGTTACCCCTACTTCTGCATTATAAATTGCTTTTATTAAGACATGTCTTACTTCATCATTTTTTAAAAAATCTTTTTGCTCATCACTAAGGTCACTAATTAATGATCCACTCTTGTCAAATAATTTTCCATTATAAGTCCCCGCAAACATCTTTGAAAAAATATCATCGCCAGTTGAAATAGCTTGATGTTTACTATAAAGCATCAACTTCGATAATTTTAATACCTGATTTTTCACTATATCCTAACGTTGGATCTCCTTCTTGTTTTATATATTTTATACTCATTTAAGCCTCCAAAGACTTAACTTCATTATTTACAAAGTATTTTTTTAAGTAGAAATTACGTAACCAAAAAAATAACGAAAGTGTAATCGTACTGCCAACTAAAACATCTGTTGCAAAATGTGTCCTAACAATAATTCTTGTAATCATTACAACAATAATCCATAGAAAGGCAATCATTGTTAATAACCATTCTTTATTTTTTAACTTATCAATAAAGAGCGGTAATAGTGTTATCCAAATAATTGTTGAGCTATTAGCAGCGTGACCGGAAGGAAAACTCATAAATTCATTATTAGTCGTAATTCTTTTAGGAATAAACCAATAAGTAAATTGGCTTATTGGATCAGTCATATTACGATATCTCTCGCGCCCCTAAAAAAAAAGACCTTAAAATCAAACTTTAAAGTCATTTTTCTTAAAAATACTCTGTTATTCATTAATCAAAAAAATATTAGTTCCACTTAAGCAAAGTGAATGTGTTTAGTAGTCCATTTTTTAACTTTAATTACTAACCAAAACCCATAAATACCAATCGTAACAAAAGTTAATAAGAGCCAAACAACATATTTACCAAATAACTGTCCTCCGGTTCCTTTAAAGACTAACTGCTTACCGTCAATATAAGTGTGCTTTGCATACCACCTTTGTTTAATAACTACCGCCCACGGAAGTGCAAAACCAATCGTAATTAAAACAAGTAAAATTTGTAATAAACCAATCCCAATAAGTCCTATTAATCTCCCGGTAAATTTTGATTCACCCATTATTTCTTTCCCCTTTCCAATTATTTTTATTATATCATAGATTAAATAAGCTAAAAATCACTATTAAGTACATCTATCAAAAGGACTCCTTTTTTTCAATAAAAAAGACTTAATTCTACAATAAAATTAAGTCTTTTTCTCATTTTTATGAAATCAATAATCTTTAAATCTTTTCCCGAAAGCAACACACATTTCTTCATCGTCTGGGCCAGGTGCTTCATTAACTAAAAGGGCTTCTTCAAACAAATCATATCCTGCTTCATTAAGTCTCTCTGTCCAGTCTTCCATCCATTCTCCAGATCCCCAACCAAAAGAACCAAAAATTGCAATCTTTTTACCTGCCAAGTCAAACTCTAAATTTTGGTACCAATTATAGAAGTCTTCTCCTTCTTCAAAAGTATCTCCCATTGATGGTGTTCCAAACATAATTTTGTCATACTTTAATGCATCTTCAGCTGTTATCTCATCTGTTGTATAAATATCTGCCTCTGCTCCTTCAGCAATTTTTTTAGCCATTATTTCTGTGTTACCACTCATCGACCAATATACTACTAAAATATCTTTCATAATCAACTTCCTCTCTAAATTAAATTCATAATTATTATATATAATCTATAAAGGTACTACAACCAAAGTGCTCCATCCATAAACAATAAAGTCGCTCTTAATTAAAAATTACTCCACATTTTTCATATAGTAGTCAAACTATTAAAGAAGAAATCATTTTTGCTCTTTGTCAATTATTTCTTTTAATCCCGCTAGTAAAACATTGTATTGTCTTACCTTCAATTTTTCTGAAAAAAAAGAATAATGGGGAGTTAAATAAACTCTTTTATCTTCCCATAAAGGACTTTCTTTAGGGAGCGGTTCTACTTCAAAAACGTCTAAACCTAAACCACTAAATTTATTATTTTGTAGTGCCTTAATTAAGTCAGCTTCATTAATAATTGAACCTCTTGCTAAATTAATTAAAATCACACCATCTTTTAATTTTTTTAAAAATTCTTCATTAACTAAATGATGTGTATTAATAGCAAGTGGTAGAGTAACAATTACTATTTCAATATCCTTTAACTCTTCTTTACTTAACCCTATTTGAGTGATATCTTTATCATCTACTTTACTTCTATTATTTACAAAAATATTAACATCAAAAGCTTTTAATCTTTTTATAATCTCTTTACTAACATTCCCATATCCTAACAGCAAAACATTTCTACCATTTAGTTCTAAACTATTTACATCTCTTTTCCATAACTTGTTTTCCTGATTTTGATAATATTCTCTTGCCTTTTTTAGTATCTCTAAAAGCTTTAAAATAGTCCATTCACTCATGGGGACAGCATAAGTGTCTTTTGCATTAGTTAAAGTGATATTATGCTCCTTTAAATAGTCTAGAGGCATTGTATCAAAACCAACAGTTAAAAGTTGAATATATTTTAAATTTTTAAACTTATTAATCTCATTTACTTTAAATAAGTCTGTACAAACCACTACTTCAATTTCACTAACATCAAAATCAATTTTCTCTCTTTCATTTTCATGAAAATAAACATCAAAACCCAGTTCTTCTATTTCTTTTAAATTCTCTTTTGTATATTTATGCATCCCAGTCAATAATAGTTTCATATTATTTTCTCCTTCAAATATTTTAAAATTAAATTCTCTCTTCTTAAGACCGTTGTAAAGCCCTTATGATTTTCAATATTTCTTTTACTGTTCGTTATCTCATTCTGGCTAATCGCTTCATTTAGACTTAAACAAGTGAACTTTAAGAGCTGTTCTTTTTCCCTGCCAATAAATATAGGTTCGCTTAACTGACTCACTTCACACAAATAATAATATGATGTTTGTTTATAAATGCTCTCATTTTTGTTTAAACCATACCTTATTTCTTCAGTAAATCCAATTGGTTTAATTATCTTAACCAAGTTAGCCCCTAGTTCTTCTTTTAACTCTCTTTTTAAAGCATCAAGATGTGACTCCCCCTCCTTTAATCCTCCACCAGGGAAAGTGTAGTCATCATAAAGACCTGAATATAACATACAAATTTTCTCATCATTAAAAATAACTGCCCTTACTGTTTCTCTTTCCTTTGATAAGTCAAAATTTTCAATGTCTTTTTCTATTATTGTCTTCCCGATTTTTTTCATATTATTCTCTTGTCTAGCCAACTTAAAATCTTCCTAAAAATCGTTTCTTTTTCTAGATCATTAAAAATATTATGATAAGACTCTTCTAAGATCACTAGTTCTTTATCTATACTACTTATTTTATTATGAAAATCGCTCCCATAACTTACTTTTGAAAGCTGATCTTTTTTACTATAAAACATTAAGATTGGTGTTTGATATTTAGGAGTATTTTTTATTAGTTCTTTCATTCCCTTAAACATCGTTTCAGTGACATATTTAAGATAAAAATAATTAAGATCAAACTCATCTACTAGATAAGTATTATCATGCACAAGCTTTGGATCTTCAAACCAAGTCTTTATTTTAATAAAGTTGATTAAAAACTTAGGAAAGAATCTTAAAAATCTTAATTCCGTTAAATAAGTCGTTGGTGAAGAGCTAATAACAACTCCTTTAATATCGTTATATATACTAGCGTAAAGGTTGGTAATTAGTCCGCCTAAACTATGTCCAATTAAAAAAGTATTTTCATTATATTTTTTCGCAACTGTTACTAACATTTTTAAGTCGTCAATTAAAAGATGATAATCTTTAACATATCCTCTTTTTCCGCTTGTTTTTCCATGACCTCTTAAATCATATGTAATTACTAAATAATTATTATCTTTAAAAAAGTTAGCAATTTCTTGGTAACTTTTTGAATATTCGGCAATTCCATGAGTAAAAATAATGCAGCCTTTTATTAACTTTGGTTTAAAAATATTGACATTTAAATCATTCAATAAGATATTTTCCATTATTATCAATCCTTTGTTTCATTTTACCATAAATAAGTTGTGTAATAATAACAAAGGCAATTGCTAAAAGGGAAATTACATAAACATTTAATAAAGGAACTTCTTCAATTGGAGGAGCGTTTAAATACATTGCATTAGGTGTTGGAAGACCATTACGTATAAAGAGGAAGTTTATCGATACACCGATTAATCCATAAAATAATAACCCTCCAAGAAAAGTGAGTGTGTTTTTATTTTCAACTTTAACATAACCGCCAATAATTAAATAAAGACCACCAAGTAACATCGTATCATGACTTAAAAAACTTTTATATAAACCAATATTAGCCTCATAATAGTTAAAATAAAAATCCGGATAAACAAGAGTTACAAGAGCTCCAATAATTGAAGAATAGGCAACTACAATAGCTACATGCTTAAAGATTTTACTTTGCTTATTCTCTATTAAAGAAACAACAAACAATAAAAACATTGATAAGTTACAAAAGTAAATAGGAAAAAGCATATTATCAACTACTAATGTTTCTCCGTTTCTTAGGAAATTAAACCACAAAGGAATTAAGTGTAAAATAAGGGTTGTAATTCCAATAATTTTCAAAAATATATCTTTGTGTCTTTGTTTTTTCAAAAACTTTTTTGCTAAAAATAATAATAAAATAGTTATACCTATTGATACTATAATATGGCTTACGTGAAATAAATCAAAAAATTCATGTTTCATAAATGACCTCTCTAATACTAATATTATACCTTTATTAAAATTTTATTAAAGTAAATTATTTTTAAAATATCTTTTTAATATGGATAAACAAAAAAAGTTTCCTTAAACCGCTTTTTAAATCTCTAAAAGCAAAGAAAAAAGACTATAATTCCTTGAAGTTATTAAATCCTCAAATATTTATAGTCTTACATTTTTAAAGTTATCTTATTTGTGTTTATTTTTAAAAGACTCTAAAACATTAAACATTAAAGCGTTAATAGTCATGGGGCCAACTCCGCCAGGTACTGGAGTAATTAAAGAAGCCTTCTCTTTAACACTTTCAAAATCAACATCTCCTACAATTTTACCATCAACTCTATTAATACCCACATCAACTACAATTACACCATCTTTAACCATTTCTCCATTAATGATATTTACAACCCCAGTAGCAACTACTAAGATATCCGCAAGTTTGGTTAAAGATGCTAAATCTTTTGTTTTTGAATGACAAACTGTCACCGTAGCGTGTCTATGCATTAATAATCTTGCCATTGGAGCACCAACTAAATTTGAAGCCCCTACAATCACAGCATGCTTACCAACATAATCAACATTATAATGATCTAACAGCATCATCACACCTTTTGGTGTTGCTGGTAGTAAACCATACTGTCTATTTGCTAATCTTCCAGCATTAATAAAGGAAAGCCCGTCAACATCTTTATTAGGATCGATATGATTTAAAATAACATCACTATTAATATGTTTAGGCAAAGGTAATTGGACAATCATTCCATCTACACTATCATCTTTATTTAAGTCATCAACAACTTTAAGCAATTCTTCTTCTAAAATATTTTCATCTAATCTTAACGTTATTCCATTAATTCCCACTCTCTTACTAGCTTTTTCTTTACTAGAAACATATGCCATTGAAGCAGGATTATTTCCCACTAAAACAACAACTAGCTTAGGGACTCTTCCATAAGTTTTTTCTAAAAGAATAACTTCTTCTTTTATTTTACTCTCTAACTCACGAGCTGTTTTTTTGCCGTCTAAGATATTCATTATAATCGTCCTTTAATAACACCTTCATTAGTAATAAACATCTTCTCTGCATTTGGTACTTTTGGTAATCCAGGCATTGTAATAATTCCTTTTGTTAAAACTACAACAAATCCTGCTCCTCTAGAAACTCTTGCATCACTTATTACTAAATCAAATTCATAAACCGTACCTCTTAATTTAGCACGATTTGAAAACGATAATGGCGTTTTTGCTATAACGACTGGTAAGTCATGATAATTTTTATTAAGTAAGTCTAATTTTTCTTTAGCTTCTTCAGAATATTTAACTGTTGTCGCTCCATAGATTGTTGTGGCAATTTTTTCCACCTTTTGATATAAGTCGTCTTCTAAATTATAAATAGTCTTGAAATTATTTTTTTCTTCAACTAGTTTAACAACTTTCTCAGCAAAATCAACAGCCCCTTTTGAACCTTCTGCAAAAGAGTCAACAAACGAAACTGGATGACCTTCTTTTTTAGCCCAATTAATAAAGTATTCTACTTCTTCTTCTGGATCATTAATAAAATGATTCATTGCGATTACATACGGAATACCATATTTTTTCATATTACTAGCATGTCTTTCAATATTTACTAAACCATCTTTTAATGCTTCTAATCCTGATTTACCTTCATCTTCAAAACCGTGATATTTAAGAGCTCTTAAAGTTGCTACTAAAACAGCAGCATCAGGGTTTTTACCTAAAAATCTTGTTTTCACATCAATAAACTTTTCTGCACCTAAGTCAGCACCAAAGCCAGCTTCCGTTACAACATAATCACCAAGCTTTAAAGCCATTTTAGTTGCTAATAAAGAATTACATCCATGAGCAATATTTGCAAACGGTCCTCCATGAACAAAAACAGGCGTTCCTTCTAGTGTTTGCACTAAGTTTGGCTTAATTGCTTCTTTCAATAATATTACTAAACTATCAGTAACGTTTAATTTATCTGCATAAATCTCATTTCCAGCTTTATCATAGGCAATTAAAATGTTTCCTAATCTTTCTCTTAAGTTTTCTAAACTACTAGCTAATGCTAGAATAGCCATCACTTCGCTAGCTGCTGTGATAATAAAATTATCAGGTCTGAGATCTGTTTGAATATTTCTAATATTGCGGTCATTCATATCAAGTGTTCTTGGCCAAACTACTCTTGTTGGGTCAATATTTAATTCATTATCATAAAATATATGATTGTCAATTGCAGCACTTAAAAAATTATGAGCAGTGCTAATTGCGTGTAAGTCTCCTGTAAAATGAAGATTAATCTTCTCCCTAGGAATAATTTGCGCATAGCCACCACCTGTTGCGCCACCTTTCATTCCTAAAACAGGCCCTAATGAAGGTTCTCTTAACGCTGTAATGACATTTTTACCAATTCGTTTTAAACCATCACTTAAGCCAATGCTCATTGTTGTTTTACCTTCCCCTGCTGGAGTTGGTGTAATAGCTGTGACTAAAATTAATTTCCCATCTTTTTCATGTTCTAGTCTCTTGAGTAAACTTAAGTCAACTTTGGCCATTTCTTTACCATAAGCTAATAACTCATTTTCTTTAATTCCCAGCTCATTAGCGAGCAAATTAATATCCTTACCCACGATTGTTTGGGTAATTTCTAAATCTGTTTTCATATTCCCTCCATTTAAAGTTTTATTCCTTAATTAGTATAACATAATAATAAGCTATTTTAAAACCTAAATAATATATTTAGATTGATTTTAATTAAACGCTTACATTTTTTACTTATCACTATAAATAAAAAACACAAATCTGGATTTTTAGATTTGTGTTTTTATCTTTTATGCTTTTTTAACAAATTCAGTTTTAAGACTCATCTTACCAATTCCTTTAATAAAACAGTCTATATCATGATCACTATCAACTAACTTGATATTAGTTACCTTAGTCCCTTGTTTAACGACATTGCTAGATCCTTTTACTTTTAAATCTTTAAGCACAACAATATCATCACCATCATTTAAAATAGTTCCAAAAGCATCTTTATAGACTTTTTCATTGTTCTTATTAATTTTCATTGGATCCCATGAAAACTGGCATGCAGAACACACCATTAAATTATTATCTTCATATGTATATTCAAAACCACAACTAGGACATTTCATTAATAAAACCTCCTTTAATATTATTTTTGTTTCTACTTTATAATCTGCCTTGCAATATGAACTCCATTAGCCCCTGCTTGTGCCAATCCTCTAGTAATTCCTGCCCCATCTCCAGCCATATAAAGACCCTTTATTTTAGTTTCAAAATTACTATTAACTTCTGGTCTAGCACTATAAAACTTTGTTTCTACTCCGTAAAAAAGTGTATGTTCACTAGCTATACCAGGAGTAATAATGTTGAGCGCTTCAATCATTTCAATCAATGATTTCATTGTATTGTAAGGTAAAACCAAACCTAAATCCCCCGGCATTGCCTCTTTAAGACTTGGTCTAACAAACCCCTCTCTTAAGCTTTTTTCCGTAGTAGGTTGTCCTTTTATAATATCACCATACTTTTGAACAATTACGCCTCCTAATGCTAATTTATTTGCAAGGCTCCCTATCGCATGAGCGAACTCGTTTGGTGAATCAATTGGTTCTTCAAATCGATGAGAAACTAACAGAGCAAAATTGGTGTTATTAGTTCCTAACTTAGGGTCTCTAAAGGCATGCCCATTTACAATAGTTGTTCCATTGTGATTTTCAACTACTACATGGCCACTTGGATTACTACAAAATGTTCTTACTTGTGTTCCAACGCTTGTATTAAAAACAAATTTGCCTTCATATAAATGCGTATTTATTTCTTCCATAACTAAGTTTGATGTTTCCACTCTTACGCCAATGTCAACCTGGTTATTACTCATCTTGATTTTATGTTTTTTACATAAATCACTAAGAGCGGTCGCTCCTTCTCTTCCCATTGCTAAAATAACATTATCACTTAATAGTTCTTCGCCGTTTTTTAGTTTAATGCCTTCAACTTTACCATCCTTGATAATGACATCTTCCATCTCAGTTTTAAAGCGCATTTCGATTCTATCTTTCAACCATTCATTGATTCTTTCCATAATCATTAGATTTTGTTCAGTTCCCAAATGTCTTAACTTTGCTCTTAACATTTTTAGATTTCCACTAAGAGCCTTCTTTTCAATTTCTCTAACCTTTGGTGTTAAAGGGTCAGTTATTTCTGTACTAGCACCATGGGATAAATTAATTTCATCTACATACTCAATTAATTTAATAACTTCATCGTCATCTAAATATTCTGTCATCCAGCCGCCAAATTCAGCTGTAATGTTAAACTTACCATCACTATAAGCACCACTTCCGCCAAACCCTGAAGTAATACTGCATGCAGGATAACAGCCTAAATAACCTTTAGGATTAGTTGGACACTTAGTTAATTTCCCTTTTAAAATAGGACACTTTCTATCTTTGATATCGTGTCCTCTATCAATAAGCAGAATCTTATAATTAGGTGCCTTTAAAGCAAACTCATACGCACTATACAACCCAGCTGGACCAGCTCCAACTATAATACAATCATACATTAATAATGCCTCCTTTAATTTTTAACCAAAAGTATCTTATCATAACTATCTCAAAATACCTAAAAGAACTTATTTAAAATAGTTTTGTACCAAAACAACTGGCGTACTTCTATCGCCGCTACCACTAACCAAATCACATAAGGTCCCAAGCAAATCAATATATCTTCTTGGTGTAGTCCCCAAAGAATCATGATTAGAAAAATTAGTTTTCTTTTCTAAAATTGCCTTTTCTAGTTCTTCATTTTTTAAATCTTTAAACTCATTCTCAATAACATATTTTAACTTAAATTCATTAGGTGATCCAATAAGACCCTTAGTATAACTAGGGCTTACTACTGGATCGCATAACTCCCATATATTTGTAAAAGGATCTTTAAAAGCACCGTCCCCATAAATTAAAACTTCTACATGCTTTTTAGCATTTTGATAAACCTTATCTTGAACTGCTTTTAAAAATTCTTGATTATCATTTGGAAATAATTTGATTAAATTATCAGAAGAATAATTAGAACCTAACAACCCATAATCTTTATTAAAACCACTACCATTAATACTCTTAGTTAATAAATCATCAAGGCCAAACGTTAAAGCTTTTCCTTTTAAGAGTTCTTTGGTTTTACTTCTTTCATGGACATTACTAACTAATACTTGATTAGTATACTTTAAGATTTCTAAAGGGTTATTACTAAAGATGAATTTAATATGAGATCCTTCCTTCAAGACAACCTCTTTATAATAGTCAATCATATTTATATTAGTCCAAGGATGCTTAAAGTCCTTAAAATATTTATAATACGTTTCTTCATCAAATACTTCCTTCGAAATTGTTCCTAACTTATCCATTTCTAAAATCGGATTTCCTACTTCATCATAAGGATAAGAGATTAACATCACTAAGTTCTTTTTTGCTCTTGCAAAAGCCTTTAATAACATGCTAAATCTATTTCTAGATAGAATGGGAAAGACGATACCTAAAGTGTTTTCGTTAAACTTTTGATTAACATCTTCAACAATATCATCAATGCTCACATAATTATTATGAGCAATGCTTACAACGGCCTCTGTAATGCCCACAACATCTTTATCATTTAACTCATAGTTATTAATTTTAGAATCTTCTAAAATACTGTTTACAACAATCTCTACTAAGTTATCATGCGCTTTTATTATAGGAGTTTTAATACCTCTAACAATCATGTTTTTCATTTTATCACCACAAATCATTATACACTAAAACAGTACAATTAACTATGCCAAAATTAAGTTTAACCATTTGAATTTGTTAATGCAAATAAAAAAAGGTTTGCTTATAAAAACGCAAACCTCATGCTAAATATCTTATAACTAATTAACCAATAATTGTAATCCAACCGTAAGGATCTTCAATCTCACCAAACTGAATTCCTGTTAATAATTCCTTTAATTTTACTGAATAATACCCTGGCTCTTCACTATCTTCAAAAGTATGCTTCTTACCATTATGAGTAATAGAACCAACAGGAGTTATTAGTAAAGCTGTCCCACATGCTGCGGCTTCTTTAATATGATCCATTTTATCAATAAAAATATCCCCTTCAATAACTTTTAGCCCTAATTTATCTTCGGCAAGTGTTTTTAAAGATCTATTAGTGATACTATTTAAGATTGATGGTGATTTTGGCGTAATATATTCATTATTATAGGTTATCCCATAAAAGTTTGCCGCGCCTATCTCCTCAATTTTTGTATGTGTTTTAGGATCTAAAAATAACACATCTTGAAACCCTGCCTTTTTAGCTAAATGAAGGGCATAAATTGAACCACTGTAATTTCCCCCAACTTTAACATCCCCAGTACCAAACGGAGCCGCACGATCATAATCTGATGTAACAACACTAATTGGTTTTGGATCCCCTACATAAGCTCCAACAGGTGTTACAAAAACTAAAAAGATGAATTCAGTAGCTGCAGCTAAACCAAGCATTGGCCCAACACCAATCATTAAGGGTCTAATATATAACGTTCCTTCCGTGCCAAATTCTGGCAAGTATTCTCTGTTTACAAGCACTGCTTCTTTAACCCCTTTTACAAACTCTTCTACAGGAAGTTCAGGCATTAATAACCTCTTACAAGAAAGTTGAAATCTTCTCGCATTATCTTCTACTCTAAAAAGATTTATTTTCCCATCTTTTCTTTGGTATGCTTTTAAACCTTCAAAACATTGCATCCCATAATGCAGCGCAGGAGCCATTACTGAAATACTAAAATAATCGTCAGTAACTAACTTCCCTTCTCCCCAAACGCCATCTTTGAAATGTTTCATATAAACAGCATTTGTTTTATGATAACCAAATCCTAACACTTTTTTCATATTCCCCATCCTTTTTGTATTTCTTTACTATATCTTATCATAAAAAAAACCTATTTTATAGGTTCATTTATTTAACTCATTTAGAAGATCTACTAATTGCTCATCATACTCTTTATTTTTTATTAAAAATCTATAATAATCAATTAAATGCATTTGTGTTTCTAAATTTAACTCGCCATCAACAATTAATGAATTATTGGCTTGATAAATTTTAAGTGCTTCTTCAAAATCACTTGTAAATTTATTACTAATATCTTTATAACTAGTTTCTCTACTAACCAAATATTGAAAAGTTTCAATTAAATCATCTTCATCACCTACAGATAATTTCTCAAAAAGCACAGGATATAGATAATTATGAACACCAGTTTGCTCATGATATTTTGTAGGAGTAACTCCATTTTTCACGTTGATGCGGTTATTGGGCAGCCAATAACCAGCTGTATAATTTAAAATGATATTCTCTTCAAAAATATTTGGAAACCTGCGGCCAATATAGTAGCCCCCTTGAAAAACATCCTTCCCAAATGTTTGTGTACCGAAAACATGATAACCTTCTTGTTTCAAAGCTTCCGCTAACACCTCAGAAGCACTCGCACTTCTTTCATTAACTAATACAGTAATGCCATAATTCTTTTTCTCGGTTGCCAAAGGATTATAGTCATATTCTATTTCGCCCTTAATATCCTTAATAATTAAAAAAGGATCACTATCAACAATAAAATGATACAAAATATCAACTACAGCAGTTAAATATCCTCCACCATCATTTCTAACATCTATAACTAATTCTGTTATCTCGTTTTTTTCCAAAGTTTCTAAAGCGACTCTAAACTTATTGTGTGTGTCAGCCCCAAACCTATTTATGTAAATATAACCAACCGATCCGAACAATTCATACTCAACACTCTCATTGTTTATCTCTTTTAAATAATAATCAAATTCATAATAACTCTCAAACCTAACAACACCAATGGTTCTTTTAGTCCCCACTTCTCCTAAAATTAAAGGTATCCTATCATCGGCAGGAACATCTTTTAATAAGACCCCATCTACAGAAGTTACAAGATCACCAACATATAAATATTTATCAATTTCACTAGCATTGTTTATATTAACTATTAAAAGTCCTTCTTCTAATTGATTTACTGTAATTCCCAAGCCAACATAGTTCTCATCTTGGTCAATTCCTCTTGAAGATTCTTGATATAAAAAAGTATAAGGATCCAAATAGTCATAGAGTTCATACACTTCTTTTATCCCTCTCAAATCAACATTTAAATCTAAATAATAGTTTTCTAATAAAACAGTATATAAAGCATTAACTTGTTCATTACTAGACTTGTTTAGTTCCCAAGTAGCAACAAATACTAAATCCTTCTTAGGCATAAAATGAGGAACATCTTTATCCCAACCAGTAAAAATAAACATTTCTTTAACCGGATCATTTGGCAAATCTATACTTTCGTTAGCCTTTTTAGAAGTCTCAAAATAAAGACTATTAACATCATCATAAAAGGTTATTTTATATGTTTGTCCACTTTGACAACTACTAAATAAAAGGACTACTATTATTGACAAAAACACTTGATATAATTTTTTCATTTACATTACCTTTTTTCTACCTTATCTGCTTTTTCAAAATACACATTTATCGTTTCTCTAATTTCCTTAATTGCTCTATCATAAACATTATTATCTTTAGCACTTTTGACAGTCAAAAGTAAAAAAACTATTAAGCTAATAATACTAACAATAAAGAAAACTATCATTAAAATTGTTGAAGAGTTTATTAAATTATACACCGATAATGCCATAAATACGACTAGAGAAACTAAGGAAAAAGTTCTTATCATTTTTAAAGGAATATTAGGTATTTCCTTTAAGCCCTCCCTTTTATCTTTAAGCCTTTCGTACTCTTTTATGATCTTTTCCAACTCATCTATCTCCTCAGTAATCTTTATTAAAGCATTATAATTAACTAAAGACTTAGATCTTCTTAAGATTAGTTTTTGTCTTTGTTCGTCTTTCTCGGTTGTTAAAAGTTCAAATCCCAACTTATTAAACTCATTAGTCTTACTTTGAAGAGTCTCATTATCTTTAAGAAGATATTCCTTAATTTCATAAATAATCATAATTAACACTCCTTCTATATTTAATTAATGTAATTGGTAAAAAGAACGGGCTTAACACAATTAAACCTAAACTACCAACTAAAATTATAACCGCAGATAAAACTATCAATATGATCCCAAAAATTACTTTAATAAAAAGAGTCCAAATAACTCCTTTAATCTTCGCATTAAACAATTTTTTAGGAAAATTCATAGACTTTTTGATTAACAATTGACTATATTTATAAATAAAACCTTTAAAGTGTAATAAAGTAACATAACTAACAAAACTAACTACAAAATATAATCCTCCCAAAAAAATAAGTTCTCTATATTCATTAAAACTATTTAAAAAGGGAGAGATTGTTAAAAATAATACAATTATCATAAAAAGGTTAATCCAAACAGTGTTTTTAGAATATTTTCTCGTTAGTTTCCTAACTTTATCTCCTTCTAAAATTAAAACTTCATTAAAGCTATTAATTTTTGACCTTTTCTCGTTCTCACACCCTAAACAAATTGAGTATGGGTCCTTTTGAAAAAGGTCTTCTTCACCAAAAGGCTCACCACACCATAAGCAAGTTAAAGCGTTGCCAAGCTGATGACTTTCTTTTGACTTTTCTTCCTTAAAAAAGGCTTCTATTGAAATACTAAAAACTAATGCCAACCTCTTTAATACATCAACACTTGGTTCGCTCGTCCCTTCTTCCCATCTTAAAACATCCTCAAGATCAACATCTAACATGTTTGCAAGATTTAAGGGCGAAAGGCTTTTTTCAATTCTTTTTTCTTTGATTATTTTTCCTAAACTTTTCATTATCAAACACCTATTGATATTTTAGCATACTTTACTAAAAAAAATGATTCTCTTCTTTAAATAACTTTACTACCTTTTTAAGAGAGAATCATTTTATTAAATTTTTAACTTCTAACTTACTTAACGGAAGCCTCATAAATGGCTTTTATTGAATTTAGTAACGTAAGATTAAATTCATCATTTGTTTGATCAATTGTTAAACCCTCTGTAAAAGCTCTGGAAAAACTCGCGATTACACCTTTATTTTCGCTTAGCAATTTGATTGCTTCGGCCCTTTGATAACCGCCACTCAAAGCCACAACCCTTATAGTTCTTTGATTATTAATTAAAGGTAAATATAAGTTTGCTTTACTAGGTATAGTTATCTTAAAAATTACCCTACTTTCATTAGGCAATTTATTTAATTCTTCTATTAGATATTTAAGTAAAAGATCTTCTGCTCTTGCTTTATCTTCCATCATAATATCTATTTCAGGTTCAATGATCGGAACTAGTCCGTAACTCATCACAATTTTTGCCACACTAAATTGTTGTTGAACAACTTTTTTAATGCCTTCTTCATTAAACTCTTTAATAACAGAACGCATCTTTGTTCCAAAAATATTTCTTCTAACTGCCCGTTCTAATAAACTTTCTAGATTTTCCATGGGCTTCATTAATTGAACTCCATTTTCAATCTTCTCTAAACCTTTATCAATTTTTAAAAAAGGTAATATACCTTTTACATCAAACAAATAATCAGCACTATACCTTCCCTCTATTTTGCTATCCATTGTTTTTTCAAACAAGATTGCCCCAATAATATGTTTATTAGTAAATGATGGGCTCGTAATAATTCTTTTTCTCATTTCATGAACGAGATCAAACATTTCTTTTTCGTTATGATATTTATCTTCTAAAATACCATAAAGTTTAAGTGCTTTTGGTGTGGAACCACCGCTTTGATCAAGCGCTGCAATAAAGCCTTTGTTTTCGTGCATCATTTTTATTTTATCAATATTCATAATTTCCACCTCAATAATAGTATACTCCTCTTGATAACCTATTTCCATTTTCCACACTTTTTATGATAAAATATGAGTAAATAGTAAAAAAGGATGGGAAAAATGAAAAAAATATATTCAGATAAAGCACCAAAAGCAATTGGTCCATATTCACAAGCAATACTTGCCGACAATACCTTATATATCTCTGGTCAACTACCTATTAATCCAGAAACAGGTGAAATACCAAAAACAGTTGCACTTCAAACAAAACAATCTTTATTAAACATTGAAGCAATTTTAAAAGAAGCTAATATGACCAAAGAAAATGTCGTTAAGTGTACAGTTTATTTAAAAGATTTAAACTATTTTAACGAAATGAATGATGAATATAGCTACTTCTTTTATGAACATAAACCAGCTAGAGTGGCCATAGAAGTAGCCAGACTACCTAGAGATGTTTTGGTTGAAATAGATGCTATTGCCTATAAAAACAAATAAGTAAAGCTAATACTTTAATTTTCTTAATATTTAAGGTTAAAAAAAGTGGTTGATAAAACCACGTTTTTTTATTGTTAATTATCTAAAACATTAGGGTCTCCAAATGAAAAAAGAATTTCAGCGAAACCATCATCATAAAAATCTACGAAAGGATTCCTATTTTTTTGCTCAGTAAAGATTAACTCGTTTCTATAAATTTCATAACTACTAGGTGGATCGATCTCATTCCAATACATTAAAACATCTAAATAACCATAATATATATTATTAAGAACACCAGCATTTTTATCCCCTTTTTCTACTAAAGTTAAGTAAGGATACATCAAAGTCATATAAAAGAGAATTCTTGCAATATCACCTACATACTCTTCACCAGGATAAAAGATTTGATTTTGCAAATAATAACTAGCGCTTGGCCCCTTTTCCTCACCATAAAAGTAATTAGAATGAGTCCCGTTTGCAGAACCTATTGCATGCCATAAGTTATGGAAATCGGCATAATGACCCCTATTATTGTTATCAGGTCTATATTCAAAAGATTTATCTAAATTAAGGTTATAACCAACATAACTAGTATTCGATTTACTATTATTTTTTGGTCTGATTAACATATCGCTTGCTGGCCAAACGTGCTCTCTTTCAATCTTAACACTTGCTCCATTAGATAATTTAAAAATGCCCCCACTTCCCCAAGTTGGGGTAATCAGTTTATAAGTCTTATCTCTTCCCTCGTAATCATATAAAACAACTTGACTGCCACTCGTTCCCTCATAAGGGACAAAAACATATCTTGCTTCTCCGTATGTTTTATAAGCGACTGTGTCTCTTAGTAAAAAAGCCATATCATTGATAACGTTACTACTATTATTTAAACTTAAGTAATAATTATTAAAACCACTATAATCAATCTCTTCTAATGTTTCAAGAGAACTTGATAAAACATTTATTGAGATTCTAAGTACTCCAATATTACCAGCACTATCAATAGTTACATAAACAATTTGATATGTTCCTTCAAGATCAAACTTCAAAACACCATTAATAACTAAACCATTATATAAGTCGTCATCATTAAGTACAATAGCTAAATCATCACCATCAACATTATCAAAGACACTTACCCATAAAAGAGCCTCTTCTTTATCCCAAATCTCCCCTATTTTATAAGATAGTTTAACACCAACATTTAAAGTTATTTCAGGAGGTATAATATCAAGAACTTCCATTACTTTTTTATAATAAATTTTAATATTTTTAATATCTACTCTATTTTGTGTGGTTGCGTTAGATACGTTTTTTATTTCTACTTCATTGCTATTATTACTCAAAATAAATTCTTCAACTTTATTAAGATAAACGTGTTCCCCTTCACCATTAATACTAAACCCAGCGTTTTGGTTACCAGTTTCAACTTCAATTTTATCGATGATATAGCCTTCTTCTATTTTAATAATTAATGAACCCCCATTTTTACTTCCCGGGTATAATCTTACTTCATTAACATCATTATTAAAGATAGCTTTTGAAGTACTATTATTTGCTTTATAAAAAACATCTAAACTTGAACTTCCCAAATTCATTATACTAAGATAACTATTGACATTACTGTCAGCAATAGCGGTTGTTACTTTTTCTTTAGAACTAAAACTAGCTTCCAAAGCCTTAAAGTTCAAAACTCCTTCAACAATTACATTTTCTTTAATAACTAAAGGATACTTGCCATCTTTAATTTCATCTATAACATTATTACCATTAATTAATAATTTTTCCAAAACTAATTCTTCCTCTAGAGTAATTGTTAAAATAACTTCATCTCCATATAGAAAATTATTTAAATTATCTTGATCGGCTTTAACATAGCTTGGTAATAATAATGAATATATCTTCGCTTCCCATTTTGCTACTAAAACAGTCTCTACTTCAATAAAAGTGTTAAAGTCAAATTTTTCTTCATCAAGATACCACCCTAAAAAAAGGTAACCTTTCTTAGTTGGGGCATCAGGGATTACTACTTTGGATCCTACAATGACTTCTTGGGAATCAATTAAGGTCCCTCCATCACTATCAAACTCTACCAAAACACGGTCACCATCAAGCTTCCAAACAGCTATTAAGGTGAAACTCCTTGTAACCTTTGTCGTAAAATCAAACTTTTTGCCATCTAATTGCCATTCAACAAACTTATAGCCTTCTCGAATTGGCTCATTAGGCTCATCGACTCTTCTCCCGCGTATTACTGTTTCGCTTTTTAAAATCTTGTTATCATAACCTAAATCAAACTCAATTTTACTGCTCATTATGCAAGATGAAAGAATAAAAAGCATTCCTATTATAATTATTAACAAACCAAATCTTTTTTTTCTCATAATGACCTCCTGTAAATATAAGTGTTTTTATTATATCATGTTTAAGGACTTTAAACTTTGTTAATCAATCTTATTTTAAAATCATTCTAATATATAAAAAAAGAATGTAATATCATACATTCTTTAAGTAAGTCGATTATTAAATTATTCACCTAAAATAATTTCTAAATGTTGCATTTCAATAATTTCTTCTTTTATTGCCTTAATTTCATCTCTAATAACACTTATTTCTTTTATTATTTTTTGATCAAGATCACTTCTTAAAGCTTCTTCCTTGAATTGAATTCCATATACCTTAGCCAGCGGTTGTTCATAAATAGCATCATCATTGACTTCAGTATAGTAAGTTTTAGAGTGTTTTGCTTCTTTTAATAGTTGTTCAATACCCTCTTTAATACTTGCTTTCTTAGAGATTGTGACGCCATGTAGTTTTCCCAAATCAAGTAATGACTCTTTTGAAACAGTTTTATATAAAACTAATCTCAACTTATCATAAGTTAATCCCTCTAAAGTATCTTCTTCATCAACAAAAATTTCAAAAAGATTAATATTATATTGATAAATATTTTCTTTACTTGTTTTATTACTATTTAAATGTAAAAAGTCGCTGAACAACTTTTCATCCAAATCATTTTCAAAGAGGTTTTCTAAAATTAGTTTCCATAACACTTCTTTGTACTTAATATTTAATAAATCAGAATCAAGGCTTTCTAATAATCTAGTTAACTGAAAAACAGTTAAAGAAGGTAAGGCTTCAAACAAAACCTTATCTTCAAACTTAATATTCTTATCTTCTACTTTTAATAAAGCAGTTTCATATAAAGTTGTTAAAAAAGCTTCTCTTTTAAAGACTACCGGTAACACAACTCTATTTTTCTTAAAAAAGTTTGCTACTATTTTACTAGGTAAATTTGCTAGCCTTTTTACTACTTCATCTATTTTTAGTGAATCTTTCACAATTAATATTTCATCATTGAATCTCACGATTGACATCAATAATCACTTCCTTCATTACATAAGTATATATTATTTAAAGAGGATTATCAATCATAACATATCCACCATTTTTTATTACTAAATCTAAATATGTAATCATATCCAATAAGTGATTGCCTTTTTCTTTAAAAACTACAACGATATGCATTCTTTTGTTTAAATAACTTAACTTAATATTGGCATCAATCTCACTCAATGCCTCAAAAAATACTTCTCCTTTTATTTCCTTAGTAACGTTAATTGGTAATATAACAGTTAAATCGGTAGTTGTTTGAATTATCTTTTCAACATTAAACATTTCAAAGTATTTAGTTAAAAGTTTTTCATACATATAGTCTATTAAGTCGCTATCGAGTTTTCCAAAACGATCCTCTAGTTCAACTATTAAGTTGTTTATCTCATTGAGATTCTTAATAGCACCTATTCTTTTATGAATTTGAAGTCTGATTTCATCTTTAGAAATATAATCTTTTTTGATATGTCTTTTAGAAAGTAAAACTTCATCGTCTAACTTTTGTGGAACAATTATTCCTTTTTTCTCATTCACAACTTCTTCTAACATTTTTAAATACATTTCTAATCCTACTGAATCAATAAAACCGGATTGTTCCTTACCTAAGAGGTCACCCGCTCCCCTTATTGCTAAATCTCTCATCGCTATTTTAAAGCCTGAGCCAAGCGATTCAAAATCCTTAATCGTTTTTAGTCTCTTCTCGGCTTCTTCAGTTAATTTCTTTCTTTTATCATATAGTAAGTAACTATAAGCGAGCTTGTTACTTCTACCAACTCTTCCTCTAATTTGATAAAGTTGAGCTAGACCCAGCATATCAGCATCATGAACAATTAACGTATTTGCGTTCGCAATATCAATCCCTGTTTCAATAATGGTAGTACTTACGAGACAGTCAAACTCTCCTTCAACAAAGGCAGCCATAATATTCTCTAAATGAGTTTTATTCATTTGACCATGTGCAACTCCGACTCTAAGATGAGGAATTAATGATTTCAGTTTGTGAACTATAACTTCAATATCACTAACTCTATTATATAAATAAAAGACTTGACCACCTCTAGCTACTTCTTTTAAAATAGCTTCTTTTATTATGGCATCGTATCTCTCCAAAATATATGTTTGAATTGGATATCTATTTTTCGGTGGTGTTTCAATCATTGACAAATCTTTTATTCCCACTAAACCCATTTGGAGAGTTCTTGGAATTGGAGTAGCTGTTAATGATAAGGTATCGACATTTACTTTAATTTCTTTTATTTTTTCTTTATGTAAAACACCAAACCTTTGTTCTTCATCAATTATTAATAGTCCTAAATCTTTATAAATTAGATCTTTAGACAACAATCTATGAGTCCCAATTATTATATCAACCGTCCCTTTTTGAATGCCAAGAAGTGTTTCTTTAACCTCTTTGGAGCCAACAAATCTACTTAATAGTTTTACCGTTATTCCGTATTTATCAAATCTTTCTTTAAACAATAAATAGTGTTGTCTAGCCAGCAATGTTGTCGGGACCAAATAACACACTTGCTTATTACTATAAACGGCTTTAAAAGAAGCCCTCATCGCTACTTCTGTTTTACCATAACCCACATCACCAATAAGTAAACGATCCATTACTTTTGTAGACTCCATATCACTAAAAACTTCATTTATTACTTTTAATTGATCTTTCGTTTCCTCATAAATAAAGTCTCTTTTAAAATCATCATGCATTTTATCTTCTTTCAAAAAGGCAAAACCTTTTTGTTGTTCGCGTTCTTTATATAACTTAAATAATCTATCCGATAGATCACTTAACTTTTCTTTTATTCTCTTTTTAGTATTCTTCCACTGGTTTGTTCCTAATTTAGTTAGTTTAGGCATCACACCTTCTTTAGAGGCATATTTTAAGACTAAATCAAGTTTGTCTACTGGTACATATAAATAATCAGTTCCCGCATATTTTATATGAAGATAATCTCTTTTATCATGAGATAACTCCATCGTCTTTATTCCAGTATAGACACCAATCCCATAATCATAATGAACTACATAATCGCCCACTTTTAACTCATCTAAATCACTAATTTTAACAGCCTCACCTAAAACGCTTCGGTAATTTATATCTCTTAAATGTGGTTTGTAGTCATATAAGTAAGCTTCGTCAATAAAAATAATGTTATCGTGATACATCTCAAAACTTAGAGATGCCAATGGATAAAGAATATTAACACTATTTTTGATTAGTTTATTTACCAATAAATTATACTTAATATTTCTACTCTCAAGTAGGCTAATAAATTTATCATATCTCACTTTACTCGATAAACTAATTATTGCTGATTTATGTTCACTAATAATTTCATCTAAAAATAAATCATCTCTTCCTTGATAACTCACAACATCTCTACTACCTACACTAATATTAGTAGGGTTGCTATCGAAAGGTTTAATTTGGTATAACTGATACTTCATTAAGTCGTTTAAATGATAATAAAATGCCCTTCCATCGTATAAGGGGCTTTCTTTTTTATAGTTGGCTAAATCTTCTATCATTCTTTCATAATTGATTTGAACTTTTTCATTATCAAAAAGAAATATTTGTTTATTTTCTTTAAAATCAAAAATAAATTGATGATCAAAATAACCAATATATTGTTTCAAATGGTCTAAATTAGTGCGATTATATAAGTCATCAACCTCTTTATCCATTAAAGTTTTTGTTTCTTTTGTAAGTTTTAATTCCTCTAAATCTCTTTCAATTAGTTTAAGAGCTTTTTCTCTTTCTTCATCGCTAAAAATAAGTTCCACTGCGGGAATAATTTCTACTAAACTAGCACTACCAACGCTTCTTTGTGTGTTAGGATCAAAAACTTTGATTGATTCAATCTCGGTATCAAAAAGATCAATTCTATAAGGATTTTCACTATCAATCGGAAAAATATCTAAAATCGATCCTCTTAAACTAAATTCACCTCTTTTAATAACTTGATATTCTCTTCTATACCCGTAATTAATTAAATCTTGAAGCAATTTAGATAAATCTATTGCCATATTTTCAGTTAAAGTAATAAAAGATTCTTTATAAACTTCTTTGGTTCTTACTTTTTTAAAGGCACTAACATCATTTAAAACTATTATCTTTTTTTCTTCTTTCAATAACTCTTTAATTGTTGAAAGTCTTTCAATTTTAAATGTTTCTAGAGAAATATTTAAAAGCGATGTTAAAAATTCATCTTCCGGATAAAATAAAACGTCATCGCTCATGATAGAACTTAAATTATCATAAAGTGTTTGCGCTAAAGAAAGATTGGGCATCACAATAAAAATTGATTGTTCACTTAGACTAAATTGATAACTTAAATAAGCGGCAAAGTAAGGCAAAGAAACATCAGTAATAACTTCTTCTGATGTTTGTTTTTGCATTTTTTCAAATATATTTAATTGTTTATAATAATAATTTAATTTATTCATCCACCATATATTTAGTTAAATGACTAAATGGTTCTTCTTTAATAAACCCTTCAATAACATTTAACGCTTTAATGTAATTATTTTCTAAATCTTTTCTTTCTTTCTTGGAAAATTTAGATAAAACATGTTTTGTTGCGTCTTCCGTCTTCCCAATTCCAACTCTAAGACGCTTATATTCGTTAGTTTTTAAGACGCTTTCAATACTTTTAAGGCCATTATGTCCTCCACTTGAACCGCCTTCTCTTAATCTTAGAACTCCAAACTCTAAATTAAGATCATCAACTATGACTAAAATATCCTCAATGTTTATTTTGTAATAATTCATTACTTTATAAACACTATTACCAGAAAGATTCATAAAAGTTGTTGGTTTTAAAAAGATTGCTTTATTGTGCTCGCTAATAAAACCTTCAAATTTAGGTTCAAATTTTTCTTTGATTTTATTATTAGTTAAATAAAGATCTATTAGTTGGTAACCGACATTGTGTCTTGTTTTTTGATATGTTCTGCCTGGATTACCAAGACCAACGATTAACTTCATAGTTTTAATGGGTTTTTATAAATGTTATTAAATATTTGGCTAATGGGCTCATCTTTAACAATGTTTAAAATTGCTTTACCCAACATATATCCAACAGTTAATATTTCAAATTTAGCGTGGTTTTTAAGACTTTCGTGATTAATAGTATCTGTTAAAACAATTTTACTAATCGGCGAGTTTTCTAATCTCTCAATTGCCTTCCCTGATAATACTCCATGTGTAGCACAAGCATAAATACACTCTGCTCCAGCTTTTTTTAAAGCTTCTGCTCCAGCAATAATCGTTCCTCCAGTATCAATGATATCATCAACTAAAATACATGTTTTACCATCTACATTACCAATAATATTCATAACTTCAGCTTGATTTGGAGCTGGTCTTCTTTTATCAATAATTGCAATCGGAACATCAAATAGTCTTGCAAAAGAACGTGCTCTTGTTGTTCCGCCGTGGTCAGGTGAAACAATGATTAAGTTCTCTCTATCAATATCCTTAAAATAAGTAGCTAGCAGTGGAGCTGCTGGAAAGTTATCGATTGGAATATCGAAGAACCCTTGAATTTGCGCTGCATGTAAATCCAGAGAAACAACTCTATTTGCTCCAGCTGTTTGAATCATATCAGCAACCAACTTAGCTGTGATTGGTTGTCTGCTTTTAGCTTTTCTATCTTGTCTTGAATAACCAAAATAAGGCATCAAAAGTGTAATTTGAGTAGCACTAGCTCTTTTTAGAGCATCAATCATAATCAACATTTCCATAATATGTTCATTCGCCGGATTACTAGTTGGCTGAATAACAAAGACGTGATTTCCTCTAACCGAATCATTAATATTAATACCAATTTCTCCATCAGAAAACCTTTCAATAGAAACATTTGAAAGTGGAATTCCTGAGGCTTTTACAATTTTATCAGCTAATTCTTTATTAGCAGAAAGTGTAAATAACTGAATTTTTTTCCCATCAACTATCATTTTTATATCTGTCCCCTTTATTATATTATAACAATTATTATAAGATAATTCTTATTAAAAATAAGTAAAGCGCTTTACCCTATTTCTTTTGTTTCTAGAATGTCATATTGTTTAAATTCTTTGTAAATTAAATCCTTTTCAAATTCATTTGGATCTATTAAAAACAACCCACTTCCCGAACCCGTCATCTTAAAATCTAATTTGAGTTTTATCCCTTTTTCAACAATTTCCAAGAGCTCTTTACTTAATGAAAGTGAACTCTCTAAAAGGTCATTTTCTCCATACATTTTTAAAAAATCATTGTCGTTTATATAGGGTCTAAAATTCTGATAATTATCCCCCATTTTAAAGGACCCAAAAACATCTTTTGTTAGTAGCGATTTATGAGGTAATACAATAATAAAATTAAATAATTTTTTACTATTAACAGTTAAAATATTTTCACCTCTACCACTAATAAAAGATCTTTTATTATAAAGACTAAAGACAGTGTCGCTTCCCAATTTAGCAGCTAACTTTTCTAAAACTTGATCACTTAAGTTAACATCAAATAGTTCGTTTAGTGCCTTTAAAGTTGTACTAATATTTGCACTTGAACTCCCCAGACCATACCCTATTGGAATATTTTTTTCTAAATTTATTTTAACAAATTTATTAATCTTAGTATACTCTCTAAATAAATTTATTGCTTTAAAAATATTATTATTTTCTATTTCAACATTACTAATAATTTCATCATATTCGCTAATTTCAAATTTTAAAACATCATAAATATCAATTGGACAAACAACACTTTCTAATAAATGAAACTCGTTTTCTTTCCCTATAATTTTCAAAGTAAGATTAATTTTTGCATAAGATTTTTTAATCATTATACCACCCATTACTATATAAAATAAAATCATTTATTGTCATGTTTTCTGCTCTGGTCAAGGGATTAAAAAGCGGATTAATTTTTAATATTTTTTCTAATACAACACTTTTATCTAGTCCAAATCCTTCAGTCAAATTATTAAGAAATGTCTTTCTTTTTTGGGCAAAAGAAACTCTGATAAATTCCTTATAATTATCTTCATTTTTTATCAACTTTAAGTAGTCATTTTTTCTTGAAAAATTGAGAATAATGCTATCAACTTTTGGAGGCGGATTAAAGTGCTTTTTAGAGACTGTTTTCACTTTATTTACATTAAAATAAGTTTGGAGCAAAACGCTAAGATCGTTATAACTCTTACCGGATGTTGAGGATATCCTTTCACCTACCTCTTTTTGCATCATAATTGTGGCAGTTTCAAATTGTTTGGTATTTAGCATTAACATAAGTATTGGCGCCGTAATGTAGTAAGGAATATTGGCTACTAAGGCCGAGAACTCTATTTTGTTGTCAAAATGGAACTTATCTAATTCTACTGTAAGGATATCTTTGTAAAGAAATTCTACATTATTGTAATTATTTGCTATCTTGTCTAAATATGGTTTTAAATCTGTGTCTATTTCAAAAGCATAAACATACTTACATATTTTGGCTAGTTCTTCAGTTAAAACACCTGAGCCAGGCCCTATTTCAATTACCACAATGTCAGTTAAATCATTGTAGTTAACGATTTCTCTAATTACTTGTTTGTTCGTCAAAAAGTGCTGTCCGTATTTTTTCTTCTTTTTCATAATTTGATATTTTTTCCCTCGTTATATTATAAAGATTAAGTCGCTTAGCTAAGCCCTTACCATTGGTATATCCTATTCGAAAGTAATTGAAAAGGTCCACTCTCATTCTCTTTGAATCCTTATGCCCTATATACCCTTTAGACAGTAGATAAGCATTATCAATATCGCCTAGTGTAGTTATTTTATGGCTTTTACTCAATAATTCTTCTAAATGCTCAATTTTTACATGTTCTAAACCAATGTCACCTTTTTTGCTTGTTGAGTGCTCTTTTTTCAAATAAATATGGGTTGGTTTTAATAAATTTTCATTGAGCTTTTTTCGGATATTTTCACCTGCAAAATCAGGATCTAATAGCAAAACTATTTCATGAGTTTTTTCCAACATTTTTAGTTGGTCAATTAAGGCCTTTTTTATTCTAATTCCACCAGTATAAATCACCTTAATATTCTTATCATATTCCTTTAATTTTGAAGCATCATGTGCTCCCTCTACGACATAGATTTTTTCTTGTTTCATCTTTAAAAAAAGCCTTTTTAAAAAAGGCTATTCTACTTCAAAACTATAAGACTTTACAAGCATTACTTCATCGCCTGAATTTAATCCAAATGCTGCTCCATCGTCTGTGTCTAAATGACAATCAAGGGAGAACTTTTCTGAAACTCTACAAAGGACGTTTCCTAGAATTCCTGATTTTTCATTATCAATATAAATGTTAACTATTTCTTTATCTTTAACATTAAATTCTTTTGCATCTTCTAAACTAAAATGAATATGGCGGTCTGCAATTATTACTCCTTCAGTAATTTCTACTTCCCCTTTTGGACCAACAATTTTACAAGCTCCGCTTCCTTTAATATCTCCGCTCGATCTAACTGGTGCTTCAAACTTACCTCTAATTGCATCGCTTCTAGAAATCTCTAATTGTGTCTCAGGTCTTATTGGTCCTAATATTCTAACGCCTTCGATTTTTCTGTCTGCTGGAGAAATTACAGTTACTTTTTCTTCTGCTGCAAACTGTCCTGGTTGTGATAAATCTTTAAACTTTTTTAACTCATAACCTTTACCAAATAATACTTCTAAATGTTCTTTACTTAAGTGGATGTGTCTTCCACTAACACCGACTGGAATTTTTCTCATTTTTATTACCTCATTTCATCATTTTAATTATAACATTTTAAACTTATATTTCCAATAATGTTAAAGCTTATTTTACAAATTATTTGATTATCTATATAATTAAGATGGGTGATAAAAATGTCAATATTTGAAAAAATTGTTAAAAAAGAAATTCCTGCGTATATTATTTATGAAGATGACTTAACACTAGCTTTTTTAGATATAAGTCAAACAACTAAAGGTCATACTTTAGTGATTCCTAAAAAGCGTTTTGAAAGTGTTTATGAACTTGATGATGATACTGCAAAACATTTATTTATGGTAGTTGTAAAAGTTAGCAAGGCATTAAAAAAAGCCTTTAATTTAGAAGGTTTAAATATTGTGAACAATAATGGCAGTCTTGCGGGCCAAGTTGTCTTCCACTACCACATTCATTTAATTCCTCGTTATCAAGATGATGATTTTATATTAAAAGGAATCTCTCATGGGAATAATTATAGCAAGGAAGATTTTGAATTATTAAGACTTAAGATTTCCGATTCGTTATCTTAAACAAAACTCCACCTTCAACGTTTCTAACGATTAAGTGATAGCCAAATCTATTAACTGTCTTTTGGACGATGCTCATTCCTAGTCCGAATTGACCTTTAGTTCCTTTTTCATAAGGTTTAAAAAGATTTGTTAAGTATTTCTCTTCAATCGGTTCTCCGTCGTTATAGAAGGATAATTCATTATCTTTCAATCTAATGATAATTTTTGATTTTGCATATCTTGTTGCATTATCAATTATGTTTGAGATAACGATGTGATAGTTGTCTTTTAAGCCAATGAACTGTGAATTATCTAAACTAACGATAACATGAAAGCTCTGAAGGAGTATTTTATAATCATCCAAAACACTTTCAACAACAGTTTTCATCTCAACTTTTTCTAGTTCTACTTCTGAATCGATATACTCTAGCTTATTATACTCCAAAAGGCGTTCAACTTTCTTTTGGAGTTTTTTTGTTTGTTCAATAATAGTTGCAGCAGCTTTTTGATCAACAATTCCATCTTCTAATGCTTCCGCGTAACTTCTGATTACAGCAATCGGTGTTTTAAAATCATGCGATAGATTTTGAAACATTTCTTGTTTGGTAATTTCATTTGATAAAATCTCCACTCGCATTTCTTCTACTTTTGTGGCAAGTTCACTAATTTCATCTCCACCAACTACATTAATTGCTTTTTCATATCCTAAACTTCCTAAAGAAGAAACTTCATTAGCTAAGTTTTTAACTCTTTTTGTCATTTCTCTGCTCCAAAGAGCTAAGATTATGTTCCCCACTAACATAATTGTAGCAAAAGCGAGAAAGGTCCCTAAAAACGATAAGAAAACATTCTCGTTAAAACTTATTTTCTTGAGATCATTGATGTATGTTGAATTCATTACACTAAAAACATAAAAATCATTTCTTGTAGGAACTTTTTTCATTAAAACATAATAACTATGGCTATATTGACTAAATTGAAACATATTATGAGTTCCCATTTTAAAGGCTGTTTCAACTATTTCATCAACAATTATCCTCTCATCTAAAAAACTCTCAACATTTTCTGATACTTCGGATATTACAATGGAAATCTCATTATTTTGATTATCAATAATTGTTGCCGTTATATAACCTAAGTAGTCTTTATCCTCACTCTCTGACTGAACATAAGTAATTAAATCTAAGTAAGTGTTCATTTCATTCTCCGCTATACTTACATAAACTGAGTCATAATTTCTAAATGTAATCAAACCAAAAACAACCGCACTTAGTATAGTTACAGTTGTATATAGCAATAAAAGTTGTGTAGAAAGACTAATTTTTTTCATATTTATAATAACCTATAACCAAACCCATAAATTGTTTCTATTTTTAGTAAAGGCATTTTATTTCTAAGTCTTCTAAGTAAATCATCAACTACCCGGTCAGAGCCATAATAATCGCTACCCCAAACATGAGTCAGTATTTGATTCCTAGAAAAAGGAGTGTTTTGATTTTCTAAAAAGAATAATAATAACTCAAACTCTTTGTTAGTTAATTCAATACTTTCTTCAAGATGTTTAATTGTTCTTTTTTCAATATTTATTTCGTAAGTGTCGTATTTCACCATCCCGCCACTACCTTTTAAAGTTCTTTTTAAAACAGCTTTAACTCTTAAAACAAGTTCTCTTGGAGAATATGGTTTGGCAACATAATCATCACTACCCAATTCAAGTCCTCTAATTTTGTCTAGATCATGGTCTCTCGCACTAGCAAAAATAATTGCTTGATTCGGTCTTTTTTCTTTGATAGCTTTAATTAGATCATAACCATTAATATCATCTTGAAGCATAATATCTAAAATCCATAAATCAACTTCATCGTCAATATGTAACATAGCTGATTCGCCTGTTAAAAAAACTTTTACTTCAAAGTTCTCTTTTTCTAAATATTTTTTTACAATTTGGGCTAAATCATACTCATCTTCTACTAAATATATTTTCATATCATCGCTCCTAACCAAAAGAAAGTGTCAATAAATGACACTTTCATTATAACATATCTATTTAATATTAATTCTTAAATTAAAAGGGAACTATAATCTTAATTATTAATCAAATTAGCTAATCAATTTTCTAAAAACCCTCAATATCAAACTCTTCATAATTACTAAAATCAGGAAGTTTAGGCATTTTAGCACCAAACACTACATGTATATTCCCTGTTATATTAATTATATTATTTCGAGTAATATCTACATCTTTAACTGTTAAGGCAGCTCCTGCTTCAACTAATTTGTTATCTTTAATAACGACAACAATTGTAAAGTCAAATTCATCTATGTTTTCGATATCAAACATGTTGCTAAGATCATTGCCAAATATTTTTTTACTTTCTATTATTAATTCTTTATTAATTACTAATTTTATGCGGTACTCATTATTTTTTTGATAAAAAGTTAACCCTTTATGTTTCAATAACTCATTAATAAAATCTTGATCTTTTAGTTGGCTTAGAATTGATTCAAAATCAAAGTCAATAGGTATTGGTAAGAACTCATCAAACTCATTCATTTCAAAAGGTAGAAAGTATTTACCTTTAATTGTTGTTTCACCACCAAGAGGGATAAATAACTCTGTATTTATTTTTGCGTCGACATCAAAATAAACTTTTTTATCTTCATTAACAACATAAAGCATTAAACTACCTTCACTAGGTTTAGAGTCCATTTCCATTTTTAATGATAAATCAGCAGTTAAATTTCCTTTAGTATCAGCATAAACGGTTGCAGTTGTTTCCAAACTAACATCCTCTCCGTTTGATTTTCCATTGGCATTTAAATCAAAACTAACTTTTGTTATTAAATTATCAATTTGGATTTTACTAAATAAATCGCTTGCTTCAGTAGCAGTAAGTTCTACTCTATCATTTTCGTTTACTTCAGGTATTTTTCCTTTATTGCCATCTTTACAAGCTACTAACACTAAAGATAATAATATTAGGCTCACACTATATAATATTTTTTTCATCTCTTTTTCTCCTTTTACTTATAAAATATTATATCTTTTTTTTACATTTTTTTCAATTATTATAAATATTATCATAGTTATGTACTATCAAATATTAGATGGCTATAACAAAAAAATAAAGGCCCACTTTTTAAAGTGAGCCGATTTGTTTGGTATTTTCTACCATAACTAAAAAAAGGAGAAATAAGAAAGTTTGGTTTTCTTTTAACCATTATATAATAACTTTGTCGTTAAATTATAACAAATTTATGTGAATTAATGTTATTTGATAATTGTTTGATGCATATAAGGAATTAACACTTCAGGAATTTGGATTGTGCCATCCTCATTTTGATAGTTTTCTAAAATAGCTATTAGAGTTCTCCCCACAGCTAAGCCAGAACCATTAAGAGTGTGAAGATATTCAGTTTTTGAATCTTTATCACGCTTAAATCTAATATTTCCTCTTCTCGCTTGATAATCATTAGCATTAGAAATGGAAGCAATCTCTCGATATTTTCTTTGTGAAGGAATCCAAACTTCAATATCATAAGTTTTTTCCATTGAAAAACCTAAATCACCTGTTGATAACATTACCACTCTATAAGGTAACTTTAATAATTTTAGTACTTTCTCACTATTTTTCAACATCAAATCATGTAGTTCTTTAGACTCTTCAGGTTTTGTAAACATAATTAATTCTACTTTATTAAACTGATGAAGTCTCAAAATACCTCTTGTGTCTTTTCCTGCGCTACCAGCTTCACTTCTAAATGCTGTCGTAAAAGAAACGTACTTAAGAGGTAATTTACTTCCCTCTAGTATTTCATCTTTATACATGTTGATTGTTGGTACTTCTGCTGTTGGGTTTAAATATAAATTATTTCCTTCGATTTTAAAAGAATCATCTTTAAATTTTGGTAGTTGTCCGGTAGAGGTCATTGCAGCTTCATTTACTAAAAATGGCGGAATACATTCAGTATAACCATGATCTTCGGCATGAAGATCCATCATAAACTGGATTAATGCTCTTTCTAACTTTGCGCCATCACCCTTATAAAAAACAAATCTTGGGCCAGCTATTTTAACAGCTCTTTCAAAGTCTAAAATACCTAAACTTTCTCCAAGTTCAACATGGTCTTTTACTTTAAATTCAAACTGTCTTACATTACCTATTTTATATAATTCTTTATTATCGTTTTCATCCAAACCAATAACAACTTCTGGTGCAGGTATATTAGGTGTATTTAACAAAGCAGTATTAACTTCTTCTTCCAAAACAACAATTTGGTCATCAAGTTTTTTAATTGCTTCTCCCATCAACCTAACTTGTTCTTTTATTTCAGTAACATCCTTTTTATCTTTAATTAAAATACCAATTTCTTTGCTTTGGTCGTTTCTTGATTTTTTAAGGCGTTCTACTTCATGAATTAATTTTCTTCTTTCTTCATCTTTTAAAACAACCTCTTTTAAATAACTAAAATCACTCCCTCGAGTATTTAGTCTTTCAATTACTTCATTTAAATTTTCTTTAACATATTTAATATCTAACATTTTCTATCCCTCTTAACATTTTTAATTATAATATATAATTGAAATTTATTAAAGTTCATAAATCAAATAAATCTTTTGGAGTAGTTTCTTTTACTTCTTCTTCTGTGTCATCTGATAGTGATTCTTCTTTTAATTCAACTTCAGGTTCTAAAACTTCTACTTCAACAATTGGTGTAATTAGTTCAATCTCTTCTTGAATGATAATCTCTTCTTCAACTTCTTTAGTTTCCTCATGAGGAACAATTGCTAAAGTAATAACGTTTTGATTGCCTTTTAAGTTAATTAATTTAACTCCTTGAGTTGTTCTTCTAGTTCTGGAAATTTGTTTTATTTCAGTTCTAATTACCATTCCCCTGTTACTGACAATAATAACGTCATCTTCTTCTGTAACACTTCTTAAAGCACAAAGATTGCCGTTTCTTTCTGTAATGTTTAGAGCTTTAACTCCCTTGCCTCCTCTAGTTTGAAGGCGGTACTCATTTGCAAAACTTCTCTTACCATAGCCTTTTTCAGTAATAACTAAAATTTCTGCAGTTTCTTCGTCATTAATGAAAGTCATTCCTACAATTGCATCATTTTCATCTAATGCCATTCCTCTGACACCTGAGGCAGATCTGCCCATGTTTCTTACATCTGTTTCTAAAAACCTAATCGCTTTTCCATTAGAAGCTCCAAGAATAACTTGTTGATTACCATTAGTAACCCTCACTCCATAGAGTTCATCATCTTCTCTTAAACTAATTGCGATAATTCCATTTGATCTAATGTTTTGAAAAGCATCAACTCGGGTTCTTTTTACAATCCCTTTTTTAGTTGTAAAAAACAAGTATTTTTCACTTTCAAAATCATCAACAGTTGTAAAAGCGACCATTGATTCATCATCACTAAATGGCAAAATATTATTAATTGGTAACCCTCTTGCTTGTCTAGATCCTTCAGGAATTTCATAACCTTTGATTTTATAAACTCTACCTTTGTTAGTAAAGAATAAATGGTAAGTATGAGTATTAGTCATTTGAATGTGTTCAACAAAATCTGAATCTTGCATTCTAATTGAAGTAATCCCCACACCTCCTCTATTTTGAATTTTATATTCATCAAGAGTCATTCTCTTTACATAACCTCTATTGGTTACTGTGATGATCACATCTTCCTCTGGAATTAAGTCTTCATCTTCAATGTTAAGTGGGATTTGTAAGGCCATTTCACTTACTCTCGGATTATTATATTTATTTTTAACTTCTAATAATGTTTCTTCAATAATACTACGTTTTCTTTCCTCACTACTAATAATATCTTGATAATCCATAATTCTATTACCAACTTCGAGGTTTTCTTCGTTGACTTTTTCAATTTCTAATCCAGTTAATCTTCTTAAAGTCATTTCTAAAATAGCTCTTGCTTGAATTTCAGAAAGATTAAATATTTCCATTAAACTATCTCTAGCTATTTCTGAGGTACTCGATCCTCTAACTATTTCAATAACTTTATCAATATTTCCTAAGGCAACAACTAAACCTTCTAAAATATGTTTTCTTTCTTCAGCTCTCTTTAACTCAAAAAGGGTTCTTCTTTGTAAAACTTCAAATTGATGATCAACATAATACATAATCATTTCTTTAAGACCTAATGATTTAGGTTCACCATTAACTAAAGAAATCATATTTATCGAAAACGATGATTGTAGTTGTGTATATTTATATAAGTTGTTTAACATTACGTGTGGATTAACATCTTTTTTTAACTCAATAACAATTCTCATTCCTTTACGGTTTGATTCATCTCTTAAATCCGTAATGCCATCGACTATTTTATTTTTAGCAACTTCAGCAATTCTATCTATTAATCTAGATTTATTAACTTGATAAGGAATTTCGGTTACGATTATCGCATTTTTAGCTTTTTTACCTTCAACAATTTGACACTTGGCACGCATTACAATCGTACCGTTTCCAGTATTATAAGCTTCTTTTAAACCTAATGGTCCAAGAATTTGTCCTCCAGTTGGAAAGTCAGGTCCTTTAATGTGTTTCATTAACTCATCAACTGTAATATCGTTATTGTGCATATAAGCAACAACTCCATCAATAACCTCACCTAAATTATGAGGAGGGATGTTTGTTGCCATACCAACCGCAATTCCGCTCGCTCCATTAACGAGTAAGTTAGGATATTTAGCTGGCATTACTGCAGGTTCTCTTTCGGTACTATCGTAGTTGTCTTTAAAATCAACAGTATCTTTGTCGATATCTTTAACTAACTCCATTGCGATTCTACTCATTCTTGCTTCTGTATAACGCATTGCTGCTGCTCCATCACCATCAACAGAACCAAAGTTACCGTGTCCATCTACAAGAGGGAAACGATAGCTAAATGGTTGTGCCATTCTCACCATTGCTTCATATACACTTGAATCACCGTGTGGATGATATTTCCCAATAACTTCCCCAACAATACGTGCTGATTTTTTGTGTTGAGTATTTGCATACATATTTAATTCATTCATTGCATAAATGATTCTTCTTTGAACTGGTTTTAAACCATCCCTAACATCTGGTAATGCTCTAGAAACAATAACACTCATTGAATAATTTAAAAAGGATGTTTTCATTTCATTAGAAATATTGATTTCTTTTATCTTCCCGTGAATGTAATCTTCTTTCGTGCCGTCGTAGAGATCATCTTCTTCTATTTGTTCTTCAACTTCTATTTCATCGTTATTAATTACTTTTTCATTTAGATCTTTTTCCATCTTTATTCTCCTTACGCATCAATGTTAGAAACATATTTTGCATTACTTTGAATGAAGTTTTTTCGTGGTTCAACTTCTTCTCCCATTAACATTGTAAATATCTGATCAGCATTAATTGCGTCTTTAGTAGATACTTGTAAAAGAGTTCTTGTCTTAGGATTCATCGTTGTATCCCAAAGTTGTTCAGGGTTCATTTCCCCTAACCCTTTATATCTTTGAATTTGTGGTCTTCCACCCATTGATTCTAAAACAACATCCAACTCTTCTTCATCATAAACGTACTCCATTTTACGACCCGCCTGAACTTTATATAGCGGTGGTTGTGCTATATAAACATAACCTAATTCAATTAACCCTTTCATATAACGATAAAAGAATGTTAACAATAAAGTTCTAATGTGCGCTCCGTCAACGTCAGCATCTGTCATAATTACTATTTTATGGTATCTCGCCTTAGTAGGGTCAAACTCTTCACCAATACCTGTCCCAAATGCCTGAATCATTGAAAGAATTTCTTTGTTAGATAGAGCCTTATCAAGTCTTGCCTTTTCAACATTTAAAACTTTACCTCTTAACGAGAGAATCGCTTGAAACTGTGAATCTCTACCTTGTTTTGCACTTCCTCCAGCACTATCTCCCTCGACAATATATATTTCTGATTCTTCAGGTTTTTTATTTCTACAATCAGCAAGTTTACTTGCAAAACCAAGGGCATCAAGAGGGCTCTTTCTTCTCGTTGCTTCTCTTGCTTTTCTTGCTGCAATTCTCGCTCTTGCAGCTAAAATAATCTTGTCAATTATTAATTTTGCGTCATTAGGATTCTCTAATAAATAAAGTTCGATTGCTTCACCAACTACTTGAGAAGTTATCGCTCTTACTTCTGGATTTCCTAGTTTCGTTTTTGTTTGTCCTTCGAATTGAGGATCTGGATGTTTAATCGATAATACACAAGTCAAACCTTCTAATGTATCATCTCTTAAAAAAGCATCATCTTTTTTCAACATATCATTAGCTTCTGCATAATTTTTCATTACCCTATTAATTGCTAATTTAAAACCATCTTCATGCATCCCACCTTCGTGAGTTCCAATATTGTTAGCAAAGGACTTCAAATTAGTTGCATAGGAGTCATTATATTGTAAAGCCATTTCGACAGTAATTCCGTCAACTTCTTTTTCGATATACATCTCTTCTTTATTAACTGCTTGTTTTCCTTGATTCAAAAAAGCAACATATTCCTTAATTCCACCTTCGTAAAGATAACTATCAATAACAACCGGTTCTTTTCTACTGTCTCGGATACTTATTTTTAAGTTTTTGTTTAAGAAAGCTAGCTCTTGAACTCTATTGCGTAAAGTTTCATAGTCATATCTAGTTGTTTCAGTGAAAATTTCAGGATCTGCCAAAAACTCTACTATAGTTCCGTTGTGAGTAGACTCACCAACTACTTCTAATTGTTTTTTAACAACTCCTCTTTCAAAGTTAATGTGATATAACTTATTATCTCTAGAAATTAAGACATCAAAATCAACTGACAAAGCGTTAACTACCGCTCCACCCACTCCATGAAGACCACCAGACACTTTATAAGAATCACTATCAAACTTACCACCTGCGTGTAAAACAGTAAAAATCGTCTCTACTGCTGGACGGTTTGTTTTATGATGAACATCAACCGGTATTCCTCTACCGTTGTCAGTTACTCTAATTCGGTCTCCTTTTAAAATTTCAATAGATATTTCATCGCAAAAACCAGCCATTGCTTCATCAATTGCGTTATCAACTATTTCCCATACCAAATGGTGAATACCTCTTTCTCCCGTTGAACCAATATACATTCCCGGTCTCTTTCTAACGGCCTCTAAACCTTCTAGTATTTGAATATTATCCGCACTATAATTGTTTTTATTCTTTTCCATTATTTTTAATCCTTTCTAAATAAATTGTATTTATCTGATAATTATTAGTATCTGTACCCGTAATAATTACTTGCTTTTCTTGTTTAAAAACACTTTCTATCATTTTTCTTACTTCATTATCTAATTCACTTAAAACATCATCTAACAGTATCACTACATCTTCGGTTTTTATTAAATCAAGAAGAGCCATTTTGAGCGCCAAAATAATTAATCTTTGTTCACCAGCCGACGCTTTACTTTTAGCAATTTCTCCATTAAACATTAAAACAAAATCGTCTCTATGAGGTCCATTATTTGTAGTTTTAGTTATCAAGTCACGTTTTATCTCTTCATTTAACACACTTTCTAAACTATTTAAAGAAACATCAGGTTTATAGATAACACTTACCCTATCTTTAGTATTCAAACGCTTAAAACCTTTTATAAACGCTTCATTCAAATTATTAATAAACTCAGTTCTTTTTTTTATTAAACCATCAGCTTCAAAAGCTAGTCTTTTTGAGAGAATATTTAGAAAAGTTAAGTCATCCCCATCTCTTAATTGCTTAAGTAACTCATTTCTTCTTTTTAACACCTGTTTATATGTGTTTAAATGGTTCAAATAGTTAATATCAATTTGAACCATTTCTATATCCATAAAAGTTCTTCTCTTTTTTGGTAACCCTCTAATAATCTCTAAATCTTCCAAGGAAAAGACAATTACTTTAAAACCTCCAATAAAATCACTCATTTTTGTAATAACTTTATTATTAATTTTTAAAAATTTCCCTTTATCACTTAAAACTACTTCATACTTGTCTTTTTGTGTCTTAATTACTATTTTCGCAAAATCAGACCCATTTCTAACCAAAGTACTATCTTCACTTGTTCTAAAACTTTTTAACAAACTAACATAGTAAATCGCTTCAATTAAACTAGACTTACCACTACCATTTAAACCTTCAATATAGTTAAATTTCTCAAAATCAAAATCTACTTCTAGGTGATTTCTAAAATTTTTTAAATATAAACTCTTAATCATACAATTTTATAAACGAAACCATTAATAACTAAAAGGTCTCCTTTAAAGAGTTTCTTCCCTCTTCTATTTTCGCTTTCGCCATTTAAAGTAATCTCACTATCTTCTAAGAACTGTTTTGCCATTCCACCAGAACTAATCAAACCGACCACTTTAAGTAACTGTCCTAAAGTAATATATTCACTTTTTAATTTAAACTCTGCCATTAATATAACCACCTACTTTTATATTATATCATAATATAAGCAAATAATCTCTTTTTTTTAATTGTTTATCACTAAAAACACCATTATCTATTGGAACATAAAAAAAAGCCCTTAAAACTTGATTTAAGAGCTTTGTTAATTTATTTTTTCACTCAATTCGAACGGGTAATATTAAATGAAGCATATTTTCATCTTGCTCGCCTTTAATAACGAACGGTTTAATTTCTCCTGCAAAATTTAGAACAACTTCGTGAGAGGTAAAAGATTTTAAAGCTTCTGTTAGATATCTCGAACTAAAAGCTATTTTTATTTCTGGTCCAACGATATCTCCTGTAGGAAAAATAATTTCTTGAGCATCACCAATTTCAGTGTTTGTAGAAGAAATTTCAACAGAATAGTCTTTTTTCACTTGTAATTTAATAATATTATAGTTATGATCACGATCTCTAGGAGACAACAAACTAACTCTTTCAACTGATTTCAGTAATTCTTCTTTATTAAATTTAATTGATATGGGAAACTCAGTTGGAATAATTCTTAAAGTGTCTGGATAAACTCCATCTAAAAGTCTTGTTTGGAATAAAATATTTCCAGTTTTAAACAAAACTTTATTAGGATGAATAAAAACATAAACATTTTCTGGTGTTCCATCTAAAATACGGTATAACTCATCTAAAGATCTGTTTGGAATTACTATGTTAAAAGGATCTACATCATCCATTAATAAAATCTTTTGGCTTAGCCTATAAGAATCAGTTGCAACACAATAAAGATTATTTCCGTCTAACTTGAAGTTCACTC
>CAYZTG010000006.1:0-38566 GCA_964481475.1 uncultured Acholeplasmataceae bacterium
GCGGTTCTTCAAACTCTTATTAGTATCAATCTTTATTTTGGCTTTAACTTTTTTAGCAAAGCTTCTTAACTTAGAGATAAGTTATTACATCTTAGATAAAGCCGTTTTCTGGCTGCCGATATTTATAGTAATAGTATTAACTCCAGACATTAGGAGAAGCTTAGAAAACTTTTGGATTAATGATGATAAGAATGAAACCGTTAATTTAAACACTGAAGCTACTAAAGAAGAAATTATTGAGGCAGCGCTTTATTTATCTAGTCAAAGACATGGAGCTCTAATTACAATAGAAAAATATAACTCCTTAGATGTTTTTGCAGAGAAAGCAATTATTATGGATGCTTTAGTAAGTAAAGAATTATTAGTTAATATTTTTGAACCAAATACCCCTCTCCATGACGGAGCCGTTATTGTTAGAGGAAATCAAATTAGATGTGCGGGGGCTTACTATTTCTTATCAGAGAGAGAAAAACATGATAAAACAATGGGTTCTAGACATAGAGCTGCTTTAGGTGTTAGCGAAATTTCAGACTCACTGACAATTGTTGTTTCAGAAGAAACAGGAAATATCTCAATCGTTATTGAAGGTATTATGATTAGAGCGAATGATCGCGATAAACTAATTGAATACCTAAACATGTATTTGAAGTAGGAGGTCATCATGAAAAAAATAAAACAAGTATTTAATTTCATAATTTCTCTATTTATTAATCCGATTAAAACAATTGCAAGCGTGAATTTGAGTGAAAAATTTATTGCATATATGTCCAGACATATTTGGATTAGATTATTAATTTCCTTTGTTATAGCAGCATTAATATTTTACTTAGTCTATTACACATCTTTGTTTAACTAAGGAGGCATTATTTTGTTTTTAGCACCAATTATATTAGCAATTTTCAGTATAATAATAGTACTTATATTAATATTCACAAACTTAATTGAGCAAAGATTAGACAAAGTATCTTTTGTGATTTTTTTAGTTAATACGCTATTATCCTTGAGTTATTTTTTCTTATTTAAAATGGCCAATAATAATTTAATTATAAATATTTATTATGCACATCTAGGGGTAACTATTTTAGCTACTAGTATTTATACTTATCTCTTTATTGCAAAATTATTATTTCATAAAATCTATGAAGAAAAGCTAACTAAATCATTGGAGGAAATAAATAATAGTTTTTACTTTATTACAAATAAAAACGATAAAGTAATAGCGATCAGCACTAATTTTTTAGAAGAATTAGGCTTAGAATTAATCGATGTTAAAAAGAGAAATATTTTTGATGTTTTTAATAGCTCAATTAGAATAACTCATTTTGATGGGGTCGAGACGAATAATAATTCTTTAAGAGTTTTTTATGAAGATTATAAAAAAACAATTAAAAACAATGATTTAGAAAACAGAGAAATAACGTTTCAAAACTATCAAGGAAAGAGTATTTATTTAACAATTATTGAACAACCAATCTTTTATCTAAAACGCTATCGAGGAAGAATTAATATTGGGAAGATTCAAAGTAGTTTAGAAAGAGTTGGCATAGAAAGCGAATTAAGAAGAACAATTAATGACTATGAATCTTTAAGACTTAAATATATTCAAACACTAAAATTAAGTAGTGATGGTTTTTATTATTTGGATCTTGATTCTCAATCAATTTGGTTAAGCGAAATTGCTCTTAAGATGTTGGGAATGAATAGTGAAATAATATTAATTGAAGATTTTCAAAAATTTATTCACAAAGATGACTTGCCATCGCTTTTAGGTTCGTTATCTAATTTAACAAAAAAGAAAATTTCTTTTAAAACAAGATATCGCTTTTTAAAAAACAATCATTATATTTGGGTTGAAGATGAGGGTGTAAGAATTTTTGATGACCCAAGTGCTAATATTATTATGGGTAAATTAAAGATTAACGAACAAAATAGTTATCAAAGTTTAGGTTCAGCGGATGTTGACAATTTAAAAACAGAAAAAGATATATTTTATCATTTAAATAATCTATTTGCAGAGAAAAGAACATTTGAATTAGCTCTCTTTGAACTCGGCAATATTCCTGAAATTAATAAAGAGTATGGAAGAGATGTTGGTAACATGTTGATTAATGAATATGTTAAAAAGCTTAAATCATCATTTTTAAGTGAATCGAGTGAAATATTTAGAATATCTGGCTTAGTTTTTGCAGCGACCATTGTTGATTCAAGAAAAATGGAATTATTAAGGACGGGATTGTTAAGAGACCCTGATTTCTTAAGCTTAGAAATGAACTATGGAGCAATCAATTTAAAACTTGAGGTGTTTTTAGGAGTAGCTTCTTCATATAGAGATGCTAAGGATGGCAATACACTATATGAATGTGCTACAGAGGCACTCACGGTAGCAAGACATAAAGATTTTAAATTAAATGCCTGTTATTACGGAGATTTAAATGAATAAAATAGAAGCAAGAAAGTTGTTTAAAGTAGAAATTAAGTTAATAACTAGTGAAGAATCAAAAAATAGAAGAGACGAATTAGTCTCACTTTTAAGTAATTTGGATAGTTTTAAAAATGCTCAAAAAGTTGGGCTATATTACCCTCTTAAATATGAACTAGATTTAACAATATTAATGGAACTTTATCCCAAGAAGAAATACTACTTCCCGAGAGTTATAAAAGACTCTCTAAACTTTTATTTAGTTAATGATTTATCAGAATTGAAACCTTCATTGTTTAGTTTAAAAGAACCATTAGAAGGAACTATTCTTGAAAGAGAGATTGATCTTTATTTAGTACCATGTCTGCTTACTAGTAGTAATTATCGAATTGGTCACGGAGCAGGATTTTATGATAAGTATTTTGCTAAGTATGATGGCTTTAAAGTAGGTATTGTTCAAAAACGATTTAAAAATTTAGAGATAGAAAATCATGACCATGATATCCCAATGGATGTGATTTTATGACAGCAATTATCTTAGCTGCTGGGAGAGGTAAAAGGGCTAACCTAAAAGAAAATAAGGTTTTAGTTAATTACCAAGGGAAACCTTTATTTATGCATAGCGTAGACTTATTTGTGAAAAAGGGTTTTAAAGTTATTTTGGTAATTAATAAAGAAGATGAAAATGAAATTAAAAAACATTATAATGGTTTTTTTGTTTATGGTGGCGAGACACGTTCAGAGTCTGTTTTTGAAGGACTTAGTAATGTTAGTAGCAAGTATGTTTTTATTCATGATGCTGCAAGACCTTTTTTGAGTGAAGGATTAGTAGATCAATTATTAGAAAATATATCTATTTATGATGCTTTATTTGTAGGCAAAGAAGTAACAGATACTGTCTATGACAAAGAGTTAAATTTATTAAAGAGAAGTGAGTTAATTTTAGCGGAAACTCCACAAGTATTTTTAACAGAGAAACTTAAAAATGCATACTCAAAAAGGACTAAAGATTATACCGATGATATTAGTTTATTTAAAGATTTTTATGATGATAAAATTAAAGTAATAATTCATAATATAAATAATAATAAAATTACAACCAATGAAGATTTAAAAATGTTAAATGATTATAAAATTGGCCATGCTTATGATATCCACGTTACTAAAAAGGGCGAATACATTATGATTGGCGGAGTTAAAATTCCTGCTTCATATGGAATAAAGGCTCATAGTGATGGCGATGTTTTATTACATGCTATTAGTGAAGCAATTTTGGGAGCTTTAGGTTTGGGAGACCTAGGGACACACTTTCCGGATACTGATGATAAATACAAAAACTTAGATTCAAAAGAAATCTTAAAATATGTTAAATATAAACTTAAGGAACATCATTATTTGATTGCAAATATTGATGCAAGCATTTATGCAGAAAAACCAAAGTTGAATAAATATATGGATCAAATCAAAGAGAGCATCTCAAATATATTAGGAATTAATAAAAATTATGTTAACATTAAAGCGGGAACTAACGAGGGTGTTGGAGAAATTGGTAGAAAAGAAGCAATTGCGAGTGAAGCTATTTGCTTAATAAGGAGTGGTAATTATGAAAATAATTGAATCAACTGTTGGAACTTATGAGTTACTTAATAATTATAAAGATGCTTTTGATATCGCCGTCTTTCAGGAGAGATACTTAGAAGATGTTTATGATAAGTATGATTATATTGTGGGTGATGTATCTGCTAATGTTTTAAGATTAAAAGGGTTTTATGCTGATTTAACAAAACCACAAAACGTTAAAGAAATAACAATTCATTTAAATGAAAGTTGTAATTATTATTCAGGTTATTATATTTTAAAAAGACTTTCTCCGATAGAGAATATAAAGAAAGATTCTAAATAATTTGAAGTATTATGTTTGCAATCTTAATTTATTAAAAGTATAATTCGACTGTAGGTGATAAGTATGAGCGAAACAGAAAAAATGGTATATGAGCTAATTAATAAGATTAGACCATATTTACAAAATGATGGTGGGGATATTGAAATACTATCTGTTGAAGATGGTTTAGTATATGTAAAGATGTTGGGGGCATGTAATGGTTGTCACTTAATTGATTACACGTTAAGAGATGGTATTGAAACAATGTTACTTGAGAATGTTCCCGGTATTATTGGAGTTGTCTTAGTTTAAAGGTGCTTAAGAAGCATCTTTTTTTTATAATATAAAAAGAGTGTTAAAAGAGTTATAATAGAAGTGGTGATAAAATGTTTTTTAAGGGACAAGTAATAACGGTGGAAGTAACCGGCTATGCCGCTTATGGTGTATTTACAAAAATTAAAGACTACTTTGGCTTAATCCATATTTCAGAAATTAGTGATAAATTTGTTCAAGATATTTACTCTTTTGCTGGTATAGGAGATTTTGTTGATGTGTTAATACTAGAAGTTGATGATGAAAATAAGCAATTAAAACTCTCATATAAAAAAGCTGATAATAAAAAAAGAATCAAAGTAAGAGAGTTAGAAATAGGTTTTAAAACTTTAGAAAAAGAATTACCCCATTTTGTTGATAAAGCGTTAAGAAAAATTAAGGAGGACTAATGATTAAATTAAATGATAAATATGTCTTACCATTTTTAAAAGAAAGGAAAGACTATTCGAACAAAATTAGACAATTACATGAAAGCCTTCATCAAAAGATAGGTAAAGGAAATGATTTTTTAGGATGGTTAAACTTACCGAATGAGATTAAAGAAAGTGATATTGAAGATATTATAGAGACTGCTAATATAATTAGAAAGCAATCTAAAATACTTTTAGTTATTGGAATTGGCGGGTCTTATTTAGGTTTAAAGGCCGCTCTTGGAATGCTAGGAAATCATTTTGATCACGAAATTGAAGTCCTTTTCGCTGGTCATCAATTATCAGAGAATTACCTTTCTGATTTGTATAACTATTTAAAAGATAAAGACTTTAGCATTAATGTTATTTCCAAGTCAGGAACAACAACTGAGCCAGCGATAGCTTTTAGAATTTTTAAGAACTTATTAGAAGAAAAATATGGTAATAAGGCAAAAGAGAGAATCTTTGTTACAACAGACAAAGAAAAGGGAGCTTTAAAAGAGCTAGCACTAATGGAGGGTTATAAAACATTTGTTTTAGCTGATGATATTGGGGGAAGATTTAGTGTTATTACCCCTGTTGGATTGCTGGGAATGGCTGTTGCTGGCATTGATATTAAACAAGTAATTGCAGGATTCAAAGATAGTTATAAAGATTTATTAAATCTTGATAATGATGCTTATAAATATGCACTCTTAAGATATCAACTTTATCAATCTGGTAAGGCAGTGGAAATGTTAGTAAGTTATGACCCAGAGTTTAAATACTTTTTAGAATGGTGGAAGCAATTGTTTGGTGAGTCCGAAGGAAAAGATTTAAAAGGATTGTTTGTTGCTAGTGCTGAGTTTACGACCGACCTCCATTCTTTAGGGCAATTAATTCAAGATGGTCCAAGAATAATGTTTGAAACAGTTTTAAAAGTAAAGGGTGCTAATAAAGAAATGAAAATACCGTTTGATGAAAAAGATTTAGACGGACTTAACTATCTTCAAGATAAAAGAGTATTTGAAGTAAACGAAAAGGCATTTTTAGGAACACTTCTTGCTCATAATGAAGGCGGAGTGCCTAACATTATTATTGAGATTGATAAGTTAGATGCTTATCATTTTGGGTATCTAGTATATTTTTTCTTTAAAGCTTGTGCAATGAGTGCATACTTAATTGATGTTAATCCTTTTGATCAACCAGGAGTAGAAGCTTATAAAAGAAATATGTTTGCCCTTTTAGGTAAAAAAGGATTTGAAGAACTTCAAGAAGAGTTAAATAAAAAGGGTTAATCCCTTTTTTTACTTTAAAAATGTGATAAAATAATTAACGGTGATATTTGTGAAAGTAAAAGAAACTAAAAACTATGAAGAAACAATTTATTTAGGCCATCAACTTGGTTTACTCTTAAAACCGGGAATGACGATCTTAATTGATGGTGAATTGGCCGCTGGAAAAACTACCTTTACTAAAGGAGTTGGTTTAGCTCTTGGAATTAAAGATAATATTAATAGCCCTACTTTTACTATTTTAAAAAGATATTTGTTAGATGAAACTAAACTATATCACTTAGACTTATATCGTTTAGACAACGAAGGAATGGATTTTGATTTAGAAGATTATATTAATAGCGATGGTATAACTATTATTGAGTGGCCTTTTAATGTTAAGTCAATCTTACCTAATGAGTATTTATTAATTGAGATTGAAATAGTAAGTGAAGAAGAAAGAAAGTTTACTTTTAGTGCTAAAGGTAAAAAATATCAAGAGGTAGTTAATTATTTATGAAACAATTATTTATCGATTCATCAACTAATCTTTTATACATCGCTGTTGCAAACAATGGCCATTTAATCGAAGAAACAATCAGAATAGGGCGAAAAGACCATGCTAAATATGTTGTAGAAAGAATCGACTTATTACTAAAAAGAAGAGACACAAAATTAGAAGATATAAAAGAAATATATGTGGGATCTGGACCGGGCTCATATACTGGACTTAGAGTTAGCGTAATGGTGGCTAAAATGCTAGCGTACACAAAAAATATTACACTATATGAAGTTTCCAGTCTTTACTTTCTATCAAGTGGCTATGATTTTATTAAAGCGCCAATGACTGATGCAAGAAACGGCAATGTCTTTTCTGCGATTTATGATGATGAGTTAACATTGTTACCCGATGGTTTAAGAAAAACAGAAGATGTTCAAAATCTAGCAATTTCTTTTAATGCAAAGCCGATATTGTTAGACGAATATCATTATGAAGTAGATATTAAAAAAATTATTAAACAAGCAAAAAAGGTAGAAGATATTCATAGTCTAGAACCCAAATATTTGCGACAAACAAAAATATCATGATTAGACAAGCAAATGAAAAAGATCTTGATGAGATAATCTTATTATCAAAAGCCACTCTTAATAATTCCTTTAGTAAAGAAAACTTGCAGTCAATAATTAAAGAGAAGGAAACATATCATCTCTTTATAATTGGTGAAGAAATTATTTATGGTTTTATTATCTTATGGATTAGTGAAGAAAATAGTCAAATAATTGACTTTGCAATTAATCTTAAGAATAGACGATTAGGTTATGGGAAAAAACTATTGAATTATAGTATAGATTTTTTAAAAGATAAAAATGTCAAATTAATTTCTCTTGAGGTAAGAGAAACTAATCATAATGCAATTAAGTTATATGAACTATTTGACTTTAAAATAATAAAAACAATTAATAACTATTATAAAAATGAAAATGGGTTATTAATGATGAGGAGTTTATAATGTTAGTATTAGCAGTTGAAACATCATGTGATGAAACAAGTGTTGCGATTGTAAAAAACGGTAAAGAAGTTTTGGCAAACGTTGTTTTATCACAAATAAATATTCATAAAAAATATGGTGGTGTTGTTCCTGAAGTGGCGAGTAGATATCACATTAGGGAGATGACCCTTGTTTTCGAAGAGGCTTTTAAAGAAGCAAAAGTTAGTGAAGAAGAGATTGATTTAGTAGCTGTAACAGAGGGACCAGGGTTAATAGGCGCGCTTTTAGTAGGTGTTAATGCAGCAACCACTTTTGCCTTTGCCCATCAAAAACCACTTGTAGGTGTAAATCATTTAGCAGGACATATATATGCTGGAAATATCGATCATGAACTTAAATTTCCTTTAGTTGCTTTGTTAGTCTCTGGAGGTCACACTGAACTTGTTTATATGAAGAATCACATGGACTTTGAAATATTAGGAGAAACACTTGATGACGCAGTTGGCGAAGCTTATGACAAAGTGGCAAGAATGATTGACTTAGGCTATCCAGGTGGACCATTAATTGATAAACTAGCTAAAGAAGGTAAAGATGTTTTTGCTTTAACGAGACCATATTTAGACAAAGAAGATTATAAGTTTAGTTTCTCAGGAATTAAAAGCGCTGTTAACAATATTATTTATCATAAGAATAGACTTAATGAACCATATGAAAAAGCAGATATAGCGGCCTCTTTTCAAGAAGCTGTAATAGATGTCTTGATTTACAAATTAAATTTAGCAGTGAAAAACTTTGATCCTAAACAAGTTTTAGTAGTTGGAGGGGTTGCTGCTAACTCAAGATTAAGAGAAAGAGTTTATGAGACCTTTAATGATAGAGAAATAATAATCCCTAAAATGAGTTATTGCACAGATAACGCAGCGATGATTGGTGTTGCAGGATATTATACTTATAAAAAGTATGGACCACTTAAGAATTATGAGCTCGGTGGTAATCCTAATTTAAAATTATAAAAAATATTTAACCCCCTTAAATTTTATTAGTGGGGGTTTTTTTAACGCTTTCAATGCTTGTTTTTGGTTGTTATAAACCCTAAGTTGTTGTATAATTAAAGAGGTGATATTATGGAAAACAATTCAAACTTTATTAAAACAATTATGGCTGAAGATTTAGAAAATAAAAAGCATGAGACAATCGTTACAAGGTTTCCACCTGAACCAAACGGTTTTTTACACATAGGTCATGCTCGCGCAATTATTATAAATTTTGAATTAGCAAATAATTTTAATGGTTATACTAATTTAAGATTTGATGACACTAACCCAGAAAAAGAAGAACAAAAATATGTAGATGCCATTATTGAAGATTTAAAATGGTTAGGATACGTACCCAAAGCAACCTATTTTGCAAGTGATTACTTTGAAGAAATGTATAATAGAGCAATTCTACTTATTAAAAAGGGTCTGGCTTATGTTGATGACCAAACTGCTGAACAAATCTCAGCAACTAGAGGAACTTTAACTACTCCTGGAATTAATTCACCATATCGAGATCGTAGTGTTGAAGAAAATATAAAGCTTTTTGATAATATGAAAAACGGTATATATAAAGAGGGAGAAAAAGTCTTAAGAGCAAAAATAGACATGGCAAGCCCAAACATGAATATGAGAGATCCCGTTATTTACCGTGTTAGTTTTGAACATCATCACCGTACTAGAGATAAATGGGTTATCTATCCGATGTATGATTTTGCCCACCCAATTGAAGATGCAATCGAAGGAATTACACACTCTCTTTGTAGTTTAGAGTTTGAAAATCATCGCCCCCTTTATGATTGGGTTGTAAAAGAAACAGAAATGCCTTTAATTCCTCGCCAAATTGAGTTTGGAAGACTTAATATTGAAAACACAATAATGAGCAAAAGATACCTAAAAGTACTAGTTGATAACGAAATTGTTAAAGGGTGGGATGATCCAAGACTGCCTACACTTTCAGGAATTAGAAATAGAGGGTATACAAAAGAAGCAGTTAGAGAGTTTATTTTAGCAACAGGATTATCTAAAACTAATTCTTCAGTTTCTAACCATATGTTAGAAGCTTTTATTAGAGATGACTTAAACACTAAGACACCAAAAATGATGGCTGTTATGGACCCGTTAAAAGTAACAGTTACAAATTTCCCTGAAGGTGAAATTGAAAAAATTACTGTGCCAATGGATCAAAATAATGAAACATTAGGTAATAAAGAGTTGTATTTTTCTAGACATCTTTATATTGAAAGAGATGACTTTATTGTAGAAAAACCAAATAAACATTGGAAAAGACTAGCGAAAGGTTTAGAAGTTAGACTTTTTAATGCCTATTTTATTAAATGTAATGAAGTTGTTTATGATGAAAATGGGGAAATAATAGAATTGCTAGTTACCTATGATAAAGAAACTAAAAGCGGTTCAGGATTCAATGAAAGAAAACCAAACGGAACGATTCATTATGTGGAAGCAACAACAGCGATTGAGGCTAATTTTAACTTATTAGGTCCTATCGTTTTTGATGGAGAAGCACCATTCCTGGAAAGAATTAATAAAGATTCTTGGGAAGTGAAACATGGTTTCGTAGAGAAGGCAATGGACAAAATTGAAGACCAAGTGCAATTTTTGCGATTAGGTTATTTTATAAAGGATAAAAAGGATCAAAACTTAAGTTATCATAGAATAGTTGAATTAAAGAGTTCATTTAAATAAAAGGGTTTAACCCTTTTTGTTTAGGAGAGTTATGTTGGAAAATTTAAATAAGAAACAACAATTAGCAGTCACAAAGATTAACGGTTCGGTTGCTGTTGTTGCCGGGGCAGGAACTGGAAAAACAAGAACACTAACATATAGAATTGCTAACATGATAAAAGCAGGAATTTATCCCCATTCGATTTTAGCAATGACTTTTACTAACAAAGCAGCTCTTGAGATGAAAGAAAGAGTAGTTTCTTTAGTAGGAGAACAAGCATATGAAACAAAAGTATCAACGTTTCATTCATTTTGTGCAGGATTTTTGAGAGATGAAATTCATAATTTAAACGAGGAATATACGAGAAGGTTTTTAATTATTGATGAGGAAGACTCAAAACAAATTATTAGAGATACAGTTAAAGAATTAAATTATGATAATATCAAATACAATTCCAACCGGTTAAAGGTTTTGTTTTCCAAGTATAAAAATAAGCAAATAGATTATCTAGATCATGAAGAGTATTATATTTATCAAAAGTATAATGAATATCTACGATTAAATAATGCCCTTGATTTTGATGATTTAATAATGCTTACAATCAAAGTTTTGACAACAAACCCTAAAATAAAAGAATATTATAATAAGACTTACACACACTTATTAATTGATGAATTTCAAGATACAAATATTGTTCAATATAACTTAGTTAAATTACTTTCAGGAAGTAATAAAAATGTCTTTGTGGTAGGAGATCCAGACCAAAGCATTTACTCATTTAGAGGAGCAAATTATGCTAACTTAGATTTATTTATAACAGAGTTTAATCCGGAAGTTATTATTTTGGATGAAAATTATCGTTCTAAAGAAAACATCTTAAAAGTTGCTAACAAGTTAATCTCAAATGCTTCTGATCGTCCGCAAAAGAACTTAGAAAGCAAGTTAGGAGAAGGTTTTCCAGTCATTTACGATGTAAGAGAAACTGATCGTGATGAAGCTTACTTTGTCTTAAAAGCGATTGAAATATTTAAAGATAATAACTATGAACTAAACGAAATTGCTGTTTTATATAGAGCTAACTCCTTAGGGAGAGTTTTTGAAGAAGCATTTTTAAAAGGGGGCCTTCCTTACCGTATATATGGGGGAGTATCCTTCTTTGAAAGAAAAGAAATTAAAGATATTTTAGCTTATTTAAGACTTGCAATTAATCATCATGACAACATCTCATTTAAAAGAGTTGTAAATATGCCAAGAAGAAAAATAGGTCCTACGTCAATTAATAAATTAGAAACTTTTGCAACACTACATAAAATAAGTTTATTTGAAGCAATCGATCAGATTAAACTACCCCATGGGACTTTAAATGCTTTAAACAGTTTTAAACAAGTAATAATTAAACTCAAAGAAAAAATAACAACGATTAATAAATTAGCTGACATTATTGATATTGTTGGTAACGATAGTGGTTATTATGAAATGTTAAAAAGCGAAGGTAACGAATCAAAAGACCGCTATGAAAATATTCAAGAATTAAAAGCTATTTTTTATGAATCATCACTAGACTATAATTTACCAACACTTGACTTGTTAGAAGAAACATTAAATGATCTTTCTTTAAAAACAAACTTAGATCTCTCGGCCACAAATGAAGCAGTAACTTTAGCAACAATTCATCAAGTCAAAGGATTAGAATTTAGAGTAGTATTTATTGTTGCTTTAGAAGAAGGAATTTTTCCAAGTATTAACTCCATGACTTTAAAGGAACTCGAAGAAGAAAGAAGAGTCTTTTATGTCGCTATTACAAGAGCGATTGATAGATTAGTTGTCTCAAGAGCAAAGCAAAGATTTCGCTTTGGCCAAATAACGCAGTTAATGCCTTCTAACTTTTTAATAGAAGCGGGGTTAGTTGAAGAAGAAACTTATGTTTCGATTAAAAATATTAAAGAAATAAAAGAAAAAGAAAAAGAAGATTTAAATATTGGTGATAGAATAGAACATCAAACATACGGTAAGGGTGTTATTGTTCAAATAGATGATAGTAAAATTAAAGTAGCATTTGCCTTAGAGCATGGTATTAAAATCTTTCAAAAAGATCATCCATCAATAACTAAAGTAAAATAAACTCTCTCCTTATAGATATTATAAGGAGGTTTTTTATGTTAAATGATGATCAATTAAAAGTAATTAATGCTAAAGAAAAAGTAATCTTTTTATTGGCAGGAGCAGGAACTGGTAAAACAACAGTTATCGTAAATAAAGTAAATAAAATACTTAGTGATAAAAGTAATAAAAAAATCTTATTAATAACTTTTACTAAAAAAGGTGTATCTGATTTAAAATTAAGAATAAAGACAACCAACAAAGATCTATTGATAACAACCTTTCATGGTTTATGCTATCAGTTATTAGCAGATTTAAAACCTAAAATAGTGAGCGAAGAAGAACTAATAAAAGAAGGGTATTCAAGAGAGAGCTTAAGAAAAATTGATTTAGATAAAAGGAATTATGTTAATAGTAAAGTATTGAAAAAGTATAATGACTATTTAAAAAAAATAAGCAAAGTGGACTTTAATGATTTGGAACTTCTCCTATTACAAAGACTAAAAGAGAATAGTGATTTTAGAATAATGGTAAGTGAACTATTTGATTATATTTTTATTGATGAATTTCAAGATACTTCTTTAAACCAATATCAACTCATAAAGTATTTAAAAAGAAAAGATAATTATTTGTTTGCGGTAGGGGATCCTGATCAAAGTATTTATAATTTTAGAGGTGCTAGCGATAAAGTAATATTGAATTACCTTAATGACTTTAAAGCAAGTAAGTATGAAATGTTAATTAATTACCGATCGAGTAAGATAGTAATTAATAAAGCTAATAAATTGATTAATTATAATAAGAGAAAGCTGCCTAAAAAGTTAGTGTCTTCAACTCTAATTGAAGGTGGTGTATATACGTATTATTTTAAAGATGAAACAACAAAAATTAATTATCTAGTAAAAGAAATAAAAGCTTTAGTTAAAGAAGAAACTAAGTTTAATGAAATTGCTATTCTCTATAGAAATCACTATTTAAGTAACAAGTTAAAGAGCGTTTTTTATGAGCATTATCTTTATGATCTTAACTTGATGACAATTCATCAAGCGAAAGGCTTAGAATTTAAAGTTGTCTTTATAATAGGACTTAATAAAGGGATTCTCCCTTTAGTAAATAGTAATTTAGAAGAAGAAAGAAGATTGTTTTATGTAGGAATTACTAGAGCTAAAAGTAAAGTTTATTTGCTAGTAAATTTAAGTCTTCCCAAGTCAAGATTTATTAAGGAAATTAAATAAAGCTCGAAGTTAATAAAAACTAAATTATCTTTAAATATGTTATAATATTTAAAGGTGGTAATGATGAATATTAAAGAACAAATAAGAGAATTAATAAAGAAGATTGAAAAGGCAGGATACGACTATTACACTTTAGATAATCCGGTAGTTTCTGATGAAGTTTATGATCAGTGGTTAAGAGAATTAATAAACTTAGAAAATACTTATCCTGAACTTAAACAACCAAATTCACCAACAAATAAAATTGGTGGAGTTGTTTTAGATAAGTTTGAAAAAATTACTCATAGGATTCCGATGATGAGTTTAAATAATGCATTTAGTGAAGAAGAATTAAGGGACTTTCATGAAAGAATTATTAAAGAAGGTTTTGATGTAAGTTATGATATGGAACTCAAAATAGATGGTTTGGCAATAAATCTAATTTATGAAAATGGTCTTTTAGTTACCGCTTCAACTAGGGGTGATGGAGTTGTTGGAGAAGATGTTACAGAAAACATTAAAACAATTAAGTCAATTCCTTTAGTTTTAAATAAACCGCTTTCTCTTGAAATTAGAGGGGAAGCTTATTTACCTCACAGTGTTTTTAAAAAATTAAATGAAGAAAGAGAGAGTAAGGGAGAACCATTATTTAAAAATCCTCGTAACGCTGCTGCCGGGACAATTAGACAACTAGATTCAACTGTTGTTGCGAAAAGAAATTTAGATTTTTTTGCCTTTAATTTAGTTAATGCTGAAGAATATAATTTAAAGACGCAAACAGAAGTGTTTAGTTTTTTAAAAGAGTTAGGAATTAAAGTTAATTCTCATACTGTTGTTAGAAAAACAATATCAGAGGTTATTAGTGAAATTAGTCATTTTGAAAATTTAAGAAAAACTGTCCCTTATGATGTTGATGGGGTAGTTATTAAAGTTAATGAGCTTAATCTATATGATGATATTGGTTATACAGTTAAGTTTCCTAAATGGGCAATAGCTTATAAATTTACTCCTGAAGAAGTAGAAACAATTTTAAATGATATTACTTTTCAAGTAGGTAGAACAGGTGTTATTACCCCAGTAGCGGAGCTTGATAAAGTGTTAATAAGTGGTTCTGTTGTAGGAAGGGCAACTCTTCATAATGAAGATTACATTTTAAATAGAGATATTCAAATAAATGATTTTGTAATAGTTAGAAAAGCTGGAGAAATTATTCCAGAAGTGATTGGCCCTGTTTTTAATAAAAGAAATAATACACGACCATTTAAAATGATTGAAAGGTGTCCTTCTTGTAATAGCGTTTTAATTAAAGAAGAGGGAGAAGCTGATTATTACTGTCTAAACCCACTTTGTCCTGCTCAAATAGTTAATAAAATAATTCATTTTTCTTCTAGAGGGGCGATGAACATCGATTCATTAGGAGAAAAGCTAGTAGAAAAACTTTATCAAGAAGGTTTGCTTAACGATCTTAAAGATATTTATTTACTTAAACATAAAAAGGATAAGTTACTTGATTTACAAAGAATGGGTAAAAAAAGCGTTGACAACTTGTTAAAAGCAATTGAGGATTCTAAGTCTAACTCCTTAGACAAACTGCTTTTTGGTTTAGGTATTCGCCATGTTGGGAGTAAAATAAGTAGTATTTTAGTAGAAAATTATCCTAGTTTAAAAATGTTTTTTGATGTAACCAAAGAAGAGTTATTAAACATTTTCGAAATTGGTGATGCTATTGCGAGTAGTGTAGTTAGCTATTTTCAAAAAGATTACACTAAGCAGCTAGTTGAATTTTTTGAAGAAGAAGGATTAAATTTATCTTATGAACAAGAAAAAGTGAACAACTTATTAGAAAACTTAACATTTGTTTTAACGGGTACTTTAGAAACATATACGAGAAATGAAATTACTGAAATGATTACTTCAAGAGGTGGAAAAGTAAGTGGTTCTGTTAGTAAGAAAACAAATTATGTAATTGCCGGAAGTGAGGCTGGTTCTAAATTGGATAAAGCAAGAGCATTAAATGTTAATGTCATTGATGAAAAAAGCTTTTTGGAGATGATCAATCATGAATAATGATTTTATATATATTAAGGGAGCGAAAGAAAACAATTTAAAAAATGTTGACTTAAAACTTCCTAAAAACAAATTAATCGTAATGACTGGTCTTTCTGGCAGTGGGAAATCAAGCTTAGCTTTTGATACACTTTACCAGGAAGGGCAAAGAAGATATGTTGAAAGCTTATCAAGTTATGCAAGACAATTTTTAGGTTCTTTTGAAAAACCAGACGTAGAAAGAATTGACGGGTTATCGCCTTCAATATCTATAGACCAAAAGACAACCTCAAAAAACCCTCGTTCAACCGTAGGGACTAATACAGAAATATATGATTATTTAAGACTACTTTATGCCAAGATTGGTATTCCTTATTGCCCAGATACTAATGAACCTTTAGTCAAACAAACAGTGGAAGAAATGACAGACAAGGTTCTAGAACTAAACGAAGGCGATAGAATAATGATTTTGTCTCCCCTTGTTAAAGAAAAAAAGGGAACACATAAAAAATTATTAGAAAGCTTATTAAAAGAAGGTTTTTCTAGAGTAAGAATTAATGGGGTTATTGATGATCTAGATAATACAGTCTTGTTAGATAAAAATAAGTATCACACTATTGAAGTAGTAATCGACAGAATAATTATTAGAAAAGATGTTCGCTCACGAATTTATGATTCAATTGAACTAGCAAGTTCAAAAAGTGGGGGATTTGTTGATGTTGTTGTTAATAATGAAACAACTTTAAGCTTTTCCGAACATTATGCCTGTAAAGATAGTACATTTATGATTCCCAACTTAGAACCAAGACTTTTTTCATTTAACTCACCACTAGGAGCTTGTCACGAGTGTAATGGGATTGGGAAAAAATTAAATGTTTCCGAAAGATTAGCGCTTGATTTTGATAAGTCAATTAATGAAGGAGGAATTCTTCCTTTCCGTAATCAAGAAGAAGACAATCTACAAGGTCAAGAACTTGCTCAAGTTTGTGCTCATTTTAAGATTGATTTAAATGAACCACTTAAAAATATCCCAAGAGAAAAACTAGATATTATTTTCTATGGTTCAGCAGAACCGATCCATGTTAAAACGATTAGTAGTAGCGGGAGAATTCATGAGTCTAAGAAACCTTTTGAAGGGTTGTTAGCAAATTTAGATAGACGTTATATGGAAACAACCTCAGAATGGATAAGAGAGTGGATTGAAAGCTATATGACAGAATCTATTTGTCCTAGATGTCAAGGTAAAAGGTTAAATGAGCAAGCATTAAGTGTTAAAATAAACAATAAAGACATTAGTGAAGTTACCAATCAGTCAATTGGAGAGTTAGTTAATTACTTTAAAGAAATAAAACTAACAAATACAGAAAAAGAAATTGCTAAAAATATTTTAAGAGAAGTAATAGATAGATTAACATTTTTAAATGATGTTGGGCTTGATTACTTAACGCTCTCAAGAGAAACATTGACACTTTCAGGAGGCGAGGCCCAAAGAATTAGATTAGCTACTCAAATTGGTTCTAGTTTAAGTGGGGTTTTATATGTTTTAGATGAACCTTCGATTGGACTTCATCAAAAAGATAACATGATGTTAATTGAGACGTTGAAAAAAATGAGAGATTTGGGCAACACTTTAGTAGTTGTTGAGCATGATGAAGAGACGATGTTGGCTAGTGATTATTTAGTTGATATAGGCCCTGGTGCTGGAGATGATGGGGGCTATATTGTTGCGGCGGGGTCTGTTAGTGAAGTACTTAAAAACAAAAAATCAATTACAGCAAAATATTTGCGAAAAGAGCTTAAGATAGAAGTTCCTAAACAAAGGCGTGAAGGAAATAAAAAGGTTTTAAAAGTAATAAATGCCCGAGAGAATAACTTAAAAAACCTAGATGTTGAGTTTCCTTTAGGCAAACTAAATGTTGTTACTGGTGTTAGCGGTAGTGGTAAGTCTAGTTTAATAAATGATGTTCTTTATAAAGGAATCCATCGACTTATCTATAAAGCAAAAGAAGAACCGGGTTTATTTGACAAGATTACTGGTGCAGAGAGTATTAAGAAACTCATTGAAATATCTCAAACCCCAATTGGCAGGACGCCAAGAAGTAACCCTTCTACTTATACAGGAGTATTTGATGATATTAGAGACTTATATGCTGAAACAAATGAATCTAAAATAAGAGGATTTACAAAGTCAAGGTTTTCTTTTAATGTTAAAGGCGGTAGATGTGAATCATGTAAAGGTGATGGAGTAAAAAGAATAAGTATGCACTTCCTGCCAGATGTTTTTGTGAAATGTGATGTTTGTCATGGTAAGAGATATAATAGGGAAACTCTTCAAGTTAAATATAAAGACAAGACAATTAGTGATATTTTAATGATGAGAGTTGATGAAGCTTTGGAATTTTTTAAAAATATCCCCAAAATTAATAACAGACTTCAGACCCTTCATGATGTTGGTCTTGGCTATATCCAACTCGGACAATCTGCTCCAACACTTTCAGGAGGAGAAGCTCAAAGAGTTAAGCTTGCTAGCGAACTTTATAAAAAAATTACTGATGAGACGCTCTATATTCTTGATGAACCAACGACAGGACTTCATACTGATGATGTAGGAAGATTAATTAAAGTAATTAACAAAATAGTTGATGAAGGTGCAACCGTTATAATTATTGAACATAATTTAGATGTTATAAAAAATGCTGATTATATTATTGATTTAGGACCCAAAGGTGGTAATGAAGGTGGCTATATTGTTGCAAGAGGAACTCCAGAAGAAGTAATTAAAGTTAAGGAATCTTTCACAGGTCAATATTTGAAGAGAGTATTAGAAGATGAATAATAAAAAAGACGAAGATAAAATAAAAGAGGAAATGGAAAAACTAATTAAAGAAGAACTTGCTAAACAACAAAAACTAGTAATCTTTTTTAAATATGGACTTCATCCAAACTTTAGTTTACATATCCTTTTTACGATCCTAATTAATCTTGTTTTAATTTCTTCAATCCAAGGTTTAACCAATTTTGCTTTGATTACTGATTATGTAATCTATGGTCTCACAATCTTATTCTTTAGTTTTACTGAAATATTTGGTAAACTATTAATTAATAAACTAATGCATACATTTAATCTATATTCATTAGGTTTAGTTGATTTTATCATTGTTATGCTATTGTTTTATTTAACAATAATTTTGCCCAAAGGAATGAGATTTAATCATCTTTGGCAATTAATAATTTTTGTAAGTATTTTTTTAATACTGAGAGCGATTTTGAGTTTCTATCTCAAAATGATTTTTCATAATCCTAAAAAGGGGGATAAACAATGAATGTTAAAACAATTAAGGAACACATAAAAAAGTATGATGCTTTTTATCTAACTGGAGCCTTTATATTTTGGTTTTTGCTTTTAATACTTTTGGCTACAGTGGGCCAAACTCCACCATACAATAGTTTAGCAGTGGATATGGGATTTTTACAAATTGCCTGGTATGCAATCTTTATTTTATCTGGAATTGGAATGGCTACAATCATGGCTTTTAGAGAAGCAAAAAGACTCAATATTAATTCAAACCATTTATCAGATGCCATTTTAATTGCAGTGCCACTTGCGATAGTAGGGGCGAGGTTATACTATGTTATTTTTGATCCAGTTAAAAGCAACTATAAAAGTTTTCTTGATGTTATAAATATTGCTGGTGGTGGTCTCGCTATTCACGGCGCAGTAATTATTACACTAATATTTGTTGTTATTTATACAAGAATAAGAAAACTTAATATATGGGCATTGTTGGATATATTGGCTCCTGGATTTCTTCTTGGACAAATTGTCGGGAGATGGGGAAACTTCTTTAATCAGGAAGCTCATGGAGGCTTGATGAGTGACAAAGCTTATAATTTTTTAAATTATGTTTTGCCTAAATTCATTATGGAAAATATGTATATGACTGAATCTGGAGAAACAGGATATTTCCATCCAACCTTTTTATATGAAGGGCTATGGAACCTACTAGGACTAATTATTATTTTAATAGTAAGAAGAAAGAAACTATTAAAATTAGGAGATTTAATTGGCTATTACTTGATTTGGTATGGCTTAGGAAGAGGACTACTTATTGAGCCATTTAGAACTGATCCTCTTTATATAGGCGGGATTAGAGTAAATATTTTATTTTCACTTACATTATTTGTTTTAGGTGGAGTTTCATTTTTAGTAGTAAAAAACATTTTGTTTAGAGAACTACCTTACTACTATGAATATGTTTTAGAAAATGAAGGAAAATGGAAAGAAAAAAAATAATATAAACATTTATTAAAAGAGGGTGTTCAAAATGTATGATTTAATTATTATTGGTGCTGGGCCAGCAGGAATAACAGCAGGAATTTATGCGAAAAGAGCTAACTTAAAAGTTGCTGTAATTGAAAGTGGAGCTCCGGGTGGCCAAATGGTTAACACAGGAGAAATTGAAAATTATCCTGGATTTAGAAACACAGCAGGAGCTGATTTAGCACTTGAGATGTTTAACCATGGGATGAGTTTAGGCGTTGAATATATTTTTAATAAGGTTATTAAAGTAAATAACGGCAACATTAAAGAAGTTGTTTTAACTGATCAAATATTAAAAACTAAAGCGATTATTATTGCTACAGGAGCTGTGCCTAGAAAATTAGGTTTAGAAAACGAAGAAGCTCTAAGTGGTAAAAATATAAGTTGGTGTGCAATATGCGATGGACCTTTATATAAAGGAAAGGACTTAGTCGTGGTTGGTGGAGGAAATAGTGCTGTAGAAGAAGCTGCCTATTTGGCAACTTTAGCGAAAAGCGTTACAATAGTTCAAAACTTACCAACACTAACTGCTGATAAAAAAGCTATTGAAGTTTTGCTCAAACACGATAATGTAAAGATTCATTATAATAGTAGTGTTAATGCTTTTCTTTTAAACGATGATAAATCATTTAAAGGTGTTGAAATTATTACCAAAGACAAAGAACTTTTATTTATTAAGGTAGACGGAGTATTTGAGTATATTGGTTTGATTCCTTCCACTGCTTCATTTACGGAGTTAGGAATTTTAAACGACTATGGTTATATAAAAACAACAGAAATGATGGAAACAAAACTTGCGGGCATCTATGCAGCGGGTGATGTTAGAGAAAAACAAATAAGACAAGTAGTTACAGCAACTAATGATGGAGCAATCGCAACTCAAAATGTCTTAAAATATTTAGAAACTTGGAAATAGGATGACTTTTGCTAGAAGTGTAAAAGAGGAACTAACAAGACTCACTGTTGAAACTGATCAAAAAATAGCTGAACTTTCGGCTCTTTTACATATTAATAGTGAAATAGTTATTAAAAACAAGCAAAAATTTATTCATTTTCAAAGTAATAATCTCGCTATTATAAGAAGGTTTTTTAGTTTGATTAAAGATCTTTATCAAAGCAAAATGGAAATAATAAGTAAAGTTGATTCAAATTTAAAACAAAAAAATAATATTGTTGAAGTTCAAACAAATGTTGATATTATCATTAACGAACATTCCTTGTTAGATGAAAATGTAGGGGATTATGAACTAATAACAACTTTGCCCCACCATAAACAAGCCTACTTAAGAGGAGCATTTTTAGCAGGGGGGTCAATTAATGATCCAATAAAACCTACATATCACGCAGAAATATTTGTAAAGAGTAAGATAGAAGCAATTTTTATTCAAAGATTAATGAATCACTTTAATTTAAATGCGAAAATTCACACAAGAAGAAAAGGTTTAATAGTCTACTTAAAGGAAGCGGAAGCGATTGTAGAATTTTTAAAAGTTATTAATGCTTATGAAGCCGTCTTTAAATTTGAAGACTTACGGATTCAAAGAGATTTTAGTAATAATATAAACCGGATTATTAATATTGAAGTTGCTAATGAAAAAAAGATTTTTAAAGCTTCAAGCGAACAAATAAAACAAATTGAATTTTTAATGAAGTATTCTGATATTAATCTTTTAGATGATAAGACTAGAGAGATTATTAAATTAAGAGAAGAAAATCCTGAAAGTTCTTTACTAGAGCTATCATATGCCTATGAGAAAAAAACAGGAGAAAAAATGAGCAAAAGCGGAATTAATCATCGCTTAAAAAGAATAAAATTAGAGTATGAAAATCTCATGAAAGGCTTAATTGAAAAAGGAGAAAAACTAGACTAAATTTAATTACGATAAAAAATAAACGAGATTAAGAGTTGTATATAAACTATAGTTTATGTATAATAGACTAGATGTAAGGAGAAATGAAATGTCAAAAAACAATAATAATAAGCAAACGAAAAAACCAAATAATCAACAACAAGATAGTTTGGCAAAAACTAAATTAAAACAATATCTATTTGCTTTACTAATTGTTATAGTAATTACAGGAAGTATAGTAGGATTAGTCTTTTTGCTAAAAAATAAAGATAAAGAAGATTTAGGAAGATTTCCCGATTTAACACATATATCTTTAAAAGAGTACAATGCTTTAATTGGTAAGAGTGCAGCAGATGATGACTTAAAAGATTTAGATGATAACTTTTTAAACGAAGACAATGTTTTTATATTTATATATCATCCTGATTTTGATGATAAAGAACTAGAAGCATTAATTCTTAAATTTGCTGAAGACTTTAAATTCAATATTTTAGTAATGAACTATGAAGAAAACGAAGCAATAAGTGAACAATATAGTAAATTAAAATTACCAGATAGACCAGCATTAATTCATAAATATTTAGAATCAGAAATTACAGATGATGATATTTATATCAATTATCGTGAAATACAAACAGCACTAGCAACATTTAGAGAAGGGCAATAGCCCTTTTAACATGTAAGGAGGCATTATGGAAAATAATATAATATTAGAAGTTAGTAAAGCGTTAAGTATTAAACAAGACCAAGTAATTAAAGTATTAGAGCTACTAGACGAAGGAAACACAATTCCTTTTATAGCACGTTACCGTAAAGAAGTTACTGGTGGTCTTGATGAAGAACAAATAAATGAAATTCACAAAGAATGGAGTTACGCAGCTAACTTACAAAAAAGAAAAGAAGATGTTATTAGATTAATTGAAGAAAAAGATTTAATGACTGAGGAATTAAAACAAGAAATTTTCAAAGCAACTAAATTGGTCGAAGTAGAAGATTTATATAGACCTTTTAAAGAAAAGAAAAAGACTAAAGCAACCGAAGCGATTAAGAATGGTTTAGAACCACTAGCAAAATGGATGTTAACATTCCCTACCGAAGGATCGCTTTTAGAAGAAGCAGCTAAATATTTATCAGAAGATGTCAAAAATGAAGACGAAGCTATTGAAGGAGCTAAATATATTATCGCTGAAAATATTAGCGATAATGCAGATTTTAGAAAAGCACTAAGACTAGAAATGACTAGTGGTGGTTTGATTGTTTCTAAAGCAAGAAAAGACGTAGCTAAACTTGATGAGAAAGGTTTGTATCAAAACTACTACGAGTATGAAGAATCAATTAAAACAGTTCCTTCACACCGAGTTCTCGCAATGAATAGAGCAGAAAACTTAAAAGTCATTAATGTTTCTTTAGAAGCTAACCGAGAAAGAATGCAACAATACTTAGAAAATAAAGTTATTGGCAAAAAGGATTCTTTTGTTAATGATGAAATTAAAGCTGCAATTAGTGATTCATTAAAAAGACTAATTTATCCTTCAATTGAAAGAGAAGTAAGAAGCGAACTAACCGAAATGGGTGAAGACAAAGCAATTGAACTCTTCGCAATTAATTTAAAAAATCTTTTGCTACAACCACCGATGAAAGAACAAATCGTCATGGGTGTTGACCCAGCTTTTAGAACTGGTTGTAAACTAGCAATTGTTAATGAACAGGGAACGGTATTATATAAAGATGTAATTTTCCCTCACGAAAAATATATTGGCGAAAAAGGTGCAGAAAGCCGTATTCCAACTTCACAAAGAACAGTTGTTAAAGCAATTGAAAAATACAAAGTTGATATTATTGCAATTGGTAATGGGACTGCTTCAAGAGAAACAGAAAGCTTTGTTGCAAATATGTTAAGAGAATATAAACTCGCAACTAAGTACGTTATTGTAGATGAGGCGGGAGCTTCTGTATATAGTGCCAGTGAACTAGCAAGAAAAGAATTTCCTGATTACTCAGTTGAAGAAAGAAGCGCTGTTTCTATCGCAAGAAGACTTCAAGATCCCTTATCAGAATTAGTAAAAATAGACCCTAAAAGTATTGGTGTTGGTCAGTATCAACATGACGTAAGTCAAAAGAAACTTTCAGAAACATTAGACTTTGTTGTAACGAACGCAGTTAACTCTGTCGGAGTAAACGTAAACACAGCATCAGAAGCGTTACTTTATTATATTTCTGGATTAGATAAAAAGATTAGTGAAAACTTAGTAAAATACCGCGATGAACATGGACCATTTAAAACAAGAGAAGAAATCTTAAACGTACCAAGATTGGGACCTAAATCTTTTGAACAAGCAGCTGGTTTCTTAAGAATTGTTGGTGGAGCAGAAACATTAGACATGACTTCAATTCACCCAGAAAGTTATCAAATCGCTAGAGAAATTATTAAATTAAGTAACTTAACTCCTGACATGATTGGTAGCCCTTCGGTAAGATTGTTCATTGACTTTATGGATAGAACAAAACTAAAGAGTTCAGTTGAAATTGATGATTATACATTCAATGATATTTTGGACGCCCTCTCTCAACCCCAAAGAGACCCTAGAGATGAATTTACCGCACCTAAACTAAGAAATGATATTTTAAACCTTGAAGATTTAAAAGAAGGTATGGAATTAGAAGGAACAGTTAGAAACGTAGTTCAATTTGGTGCATTTGTTGATTGTGGTTTAAAAGAAGATGGTTTAGTACATATTTCTAAATTATCAACTAGATTTATAAAAGATCCAAACGAAGTTGTTTCCGTTGGCGATATCGTAAAAGTTTGGGTTATTGGCGTTGATAAAGTAAAAGGCAAAGTTTCGCTATCAATGATTCCCCCAAAATAAACAAAAACGTAACATATATTGACAACTTAGTTTAAATAAGTTATCATATATAAGCGCGTTTGGAGTAGTACTCAAGTGGCTGAAGAGGTGCCCCTGCTAAGGGTATAGGCCGGTGAAAGTCGGCGCGAGGGTTCAAATCCCTCCTGCTCCGCCAGCGCTTTGGCCCGTTGGAGAAACGGTTAACTCACATGCCTTTCACGCATGCACTCACGGGTTCGAATCCCGTACGGGTCACCATAAGACGATTAAAGGATTTCTAGATGAAATCCTTTTTTTATTAAAAATAGTAAAATGAAGAGATTAAAAAACATAAATATTTAATAAATAAGTAGAGAAAGTTTTGATGTAATATTCAACTTATCAATGCTATAATTAAGATAAAACAATTGATTAAAAGAGGTGAAGAGATGATTTTTAAAGGTAAAGTAGCTGTTGTAACTGGTGGGGCCAAAGGGATTGGTAAGGCGATTGCGGAACAGTTTGAGTCTTTAGGTGCTAAGGTCGGCATAATTGATATTTTAGATAACGGTTATTATGTAGGGGATATAGCTAATATGACCGTCTTAGAGGACTTTTACAAAAAGATAATAAATGATTTTGGAGGAGTGGATTTTTTAATAAATAATGCACCCCCAGCAATGTATGGAATAAATAATAGTTCCTATGAACAGTTTCAAAATGCTCTTTCTGTTGGTGTAACAGCACCATTTTACTTGGCAAAATTGTTTAATAATTACTTCAAAGAAGGAGCCGTAATAATAAACATCTCCTCATCTAGAGATAAACAAAGTCAGCCAAATACAGAAAGTTATACTGCGGCAAAAGGAGCGATTTCAGCACTTACACATGCGCTTGCTATTTCCCTTTCAGGACGTGTTCGTGTTAATTCTATTTCACCAGGTTGGATTAATACCACTAATGCATTATATGAAGGAAAAGACGTTACTCAACACCCAGCAGGAAGAATTGGAAAACCAGAAGATATAGCTGAAATGGTGATGTTTCTTTGTTCTGATAAAGCAAGTTTTATCACAGGAGAGAATATAAATATCGACGGTGGAATGACAAAACAAATGATTTATCATGGAGATCATGGTTGGTCATTAAACAAATGATTATTAAAAATTAACTATCTAATATGATTGATAAAAAAAGAGGTTTGGATTATTACAAACCTCCTTTTTTGATGAAAATAATATTAACTAGGATCAGGTATACAAGAGAAAAATATAAGGACATTGGTGACTTAATAAATAACTAAAAAAGAAGAATTATTGCTTAGTTTTGGATTAATGTTTTTCTAATTGACAACGGTATAATAAAAAGTTTTGCTGGGGTTGGGGGTTATTTGGCTCAGTTATTTTTTTAATTAATTTAAAAGGTGTATGTTCATTTATAAAATTTAAATAATCAGGAAAACTATAATACATTATTAAAGTTATTTCTCTGGGACTTTCTTTTAGTGATTCTAAAATATTAGAAATAACTTTTTTAAAGATAACAACTGAAAAGGAGTTAAAGAAATAAAATATATTGTCTTCTTTATTTATTTGATAATGTTCAGCTTTAGATAACTCAAATTTCATTTTAGCGGTGGCATCAGGATTAACTTTTAAGTAACCATGAAGATTATTGATAGCTTCGTCATGTGTAATATGATTTGCTTCAATTGCTTTAGTAAAACAATTAAAGAGGTAATTAGTATAAAAAACAACCCTTCCTTTACCAGAACCAAAATCTACAAAGACGTCATCATCATTTAAATTGAGTTCTTCAAAGAGTAAATTGAGTAAGTTATAAGACGTCGGTTCGTAGCGAAAGTAGTGATTATTGTTATGCCAGTCTCTAATACCGGAAGTATTAATATTTAAAGTTTTATCATTAATTGTTGTTTTCATCTTTATCTATTAATTATTAGATCTAATTCTTTTTCAAATTCTTTAAGGTCAATATTATATTTTTCTTTAATATTATTAGAAAGATTTTCTATTGATAATAATACAATTGCCTTTCTAATCGAACTTTCAATTGCTTTTAATTGAGTAGTTATATCGCTACAATTTCTTTCCTCATCAATCATTTTAAGAATGCCATTAATTTGACCTTGAGTTCTTTTGATTCTATTTATAATATTAACATTGCATTTCATTTTAGATCTCCTTTTAGTCTTTTTTTAATAGAAGCATATTTGTTTGTAAATATACCCCATATGGTATAATTATACTAGTTTTTAGAGATTTTGCAAGGAGTCTAGCTGCTTTAAATACAAACAAATATAATAATAAATAGGAGATTAGAATGGAAAGATTATTAAATGATGATTTACAAAAACAAATCAAAGAAATGTTAAGTGTTATGAAAGAAAAAGTAATGATTGTGTTTTTCGGTGAAGAAAGCGAAAACAGTCAAATTACTAAGAAGTTATTAGAAGAGGTCGCCTCTTTAAATAACTTAATTACTTTAAAAAAGTATAATTTAAAAGATAACAATGAAGAAGCTAAAAAATATAACGTATTATTAGCACCGGCGTATATAGTTATTAATGAACTTGATAGTGCAAGAGGAGTTTTTTATGGAGTTCCAGTTGGCCATGAAATTAATACATTACTAACAACATTAGTAGATACTAGTAAGGCAACTTCTTTATATAACAATAAGATCTTGGAAGAAATTAGTTTAATTAATAAACCAACAAATATTAAAGTGTTCGTGACTACTACATGTCCCCATTGCCCAGGAGCAGCTATTAATGCTTTAAGGTTAGCCCAATTAAATAAAAACATTAATACAGAAATATTTGAGGTTCAAACAAATATGGAGATTGGCAACCAATATAATGTTTCAGGCGTCCCCAAAATATTGATAAACGAGGGAAAGGAATTAATGGGAAATCAACCAATTGAAGCCTTTATAGATACAATTTTAAAATAATTAGAAAGTGTGTTATGACACTTTCTTTTTTTAAATAGATAAGTATGAATGATATTATCAATAAAACTCGGGATATGATAAAATAAAGGAGATAACAATAATATTTTAAATTAGTTATTTTAAGGAGTAAAAATGCAATCAATAAAGTATTTATATCGTGTGGGTTATGGACCATCTAGTTCTCATACTATGGGACCATCCAATGCGGCTAAAATATTAAAAGAAAAATATCCAAAAGGAAATAAATATCTTATAACTTTATATAACTCACTGGCCTTAACGGGAAAAGGTCATTTTACAGATGTGGCAATAATTAAGGAACTACCTAATATTGATGTAGATTTTTTATTTAAGATTGATGAATCAAAACATCCCAACACTCTACTTTTTGAAATTTATGAAAATGAGATTCTTATCCATAAACAAGAAGTTTATAGTGTTGGTGGGGGAAGAATAATCTTTTTTGGAGAAGAAGAGATAGAACCGAATATTTACCCACATCAAAGTTTCACCGAAATTGCTGAATTTTGTAAAAAGAAAAAAATAAGTTTATATGATTATATTATTAAAGTTGAAGGCAAAGAAATTGAGGATTTCCTCTTAAATATTTGGAATATAATGAAGGAAAGTATTGCAAACGGCCTACATAAAGAAGGAGTTTTGCCTGGTGATTTAAAAGTAGTGAGAAGAGCGAAAACATTAACTAAGCAAAAATTAAAATTTGAAGCTCCTGAAATTACGGAAAATAGACTTATTAGCGCTTATGCATTTGCAGTTAATGAAGAAAATGCATCTGGAGGAATGGTTGTTACTGCACCAACTTGTGGTGCTAGTGGAACTTTACCCGCTGTTCTTAAGTATATGCAAGATAAGTATAATTTTACAAACAAGAGAGTAGTAAGAGCTTTAGCCGTAGCGGGTTTAATTGGTAATTTAATTAAACATAATGCTTCAATATCTGGCGCTGAAGCTGGATGTCAAGCCGAAGTAGGAAGTGCGTGCAGTATGGCCGCTGCCGCCCATGCAACACTATTTAATTTAACAATCGAACAAGTTGAATATGCCGCTGAAATAGCGATGGAACATCATCTAGGGTTAACTTGTGATCCAATTAATGGTTTCGTTCAGATTCCTTGTATTGAAAGAAATGCTGTTGCTGCCCTAAGAGCAGTCGATGCTTGTGGTCTTGCTTTCTTTTTAAGTGATTCAAGAAAAATTAGTTTTGATCTAGTAATTAAAACAATGTATCAAACGGGAAAAGATATGCACGGTAATTATAAAGAAACATCAAAAGGCGGTTTGGCTAGATATTACAATGACATTAATTGTTGGTAAATATAAAAAGGGACTTAGTTATGATAACCATAACGAAGCCCCTTATTTTTTTAATAACTAATAGGTTTTAATCTAATGTATCAAAATCATTTCCATAACTTGAGACTAGAAAAGTAATAGTTTGAGCAATTTCTTTTTCCAATAAATTATATGAGATTAAGCCACTTGGTGAGAGCACATAAATAAATTCAAAAGGATTAGAACCTGATTGACTAATATAAACCCCTCTCTCAATTGGAAGATAATAGTTAGAAGGACTATACTCAATAATAATTGGTTCACTAATAATTTCATCTGGATTTTCTTTTGTAAAATCAATAGAGAAGATTAAGTATTTACTAGTATAACCATCAATATCATAAACAGTAATTGGGAAAGCAAAGATTTTATGCTTTGGCGAAACCATTATTGCCTTTGGATTATAAGTAGCTTCAGTATTTATCCAATAGTATTCGTTACCGATTCTATAAGGTATTACGTAGTCCGTTTGAATTCCTTTTGTATCATCAATAGCAGATAGCTTAAGTCCATAAATTAAACCATTTTCATCTGCTTCATAACCAAGGCCAACTACTTCATTACCACCATCTTCTTTATTCCAAACATATAAGTAAGAACTAAAACCTGTAATATATTCTTCATTAGTGATTGTTGGTTTAGTAGGATCTGTTAAATCAATTGTATAACGGGGATCGGTTTGTAAGAAAGTTACAATATAAGCAAGGTTTTCATGGAAGATAACTGATTTGACAGACTCGCCCGGTAAACCTAAATTTTCAGTGATTGAGCCGATTATTTCTAATTTATCATAGGTATCATCTTCTTTTAAGACAAATAAACGATTAACAACAGGATTAAAAGAGATTGTGACTACTCTTAAATTATTTTCATATTCATCCATCCAATATGAATTTTGAAGATAACCTTCGACACTTCCCGTTCCTAAATAGTTAATATTACTATCTTCTAAACTAAACTCATATTTAACTATTCTTGTTCTGATAGTTTCCTTACCATATTCATAAGAAGTGGTATATAGGTGACTTTCATTAGCATATATTTGGTCAACTTCACCTAAGAATGCTTGCGAATTGATAGTGAAATCAGTGAGCTTAAGAGCTGTTAAAACAGTCATTGAATGAGTAATTTTATCGTCAAAATAATAGATATCGCGATAGCTTAGATATGAAACTTCCTGATTTTCATTAGCATCTTTAGTAATGAATTTCGGTCTTAAATCTCTGCCGTAAATATTTTTTCTTGAAACTAAGAAGAGAGTATCTTTGATCAAACGATGTTCATAAAAGTTAGTATCGGTAGTTAAACTATAAGACAAAGTTAAATCTTCCTTATTATAAACACTAATTTGTCCAGTATAGGAAGGCATTTTCCAACCATAGATGATTTCCAATTCAATCATATCACTAACAACATCAGAAAAATAAGGGATATACGAATATTGGTAACCAATAACAATTAAGTAATCATCGGTTAAATAAATTGAATCAACATAGCCATCTTTCAAATCAATAGTAGTTTCTAAATCAGCCATTCCATCATCTAAAATATTGAAAACCATAACTTTATTATGATATTTAGGTGCATAATAAAGTTTATTGCCATCAGTTTTTATTAAATCGCCCTCATCAACTCCAGCAACTTGTACATTAGTTCCAATATAATCTCGATCTTGGTGAGGCGCTTCAGGAGAATCTCCCTTATTTATTGAGGAATCCTCATCAGTGACAAACCAACCACCGCCCTTTGGATTAGTTAAACTAGAAAGGGTCTTGTAATTGTTGACGCTTTTCGCATTAACTAAAATCTTCTTATTTAAACCTTCGTAGTTATTATCAACTAAGACACAAGAAAAGATCGTTGTTAACATAAAGGCGCTTGTTACTAAAGCTCCGTAAGAGCGTTTAAACCAAAAAAACGATTTTTCTTTTTTGATAGTTGCTCCAAATTTCTTTTGATAATTATTTAGTTTGTAGTTCCAAATAATATCTCTTGATAACTGTACTAGGAAATATCCAAGTAACAAACCTAGTACTGCAATGAAAATCCAAATTGTTGTAGTCATACTAATCCTCCTTTATTATTGTATGCCTAAAGCATTTTTAAAACTTTTTACGAAAGAACGAGAGACTTGTAAGTATTGACCATTAATAAGTTCTAACTCAAGTTTTGCATTTGACATTGTTCTTATGAACCTAATCTTTAGTATATTAACTATATAAGACTTGCCAATTCTAGTAAAACTATAGTTTTTCAGTTTTTCTTCTAGTTTATAAAGTGGCTCTTTTAAGATTACTGTTTGAGTTTTATCTAAATGCATGTGAATTTCTTCACCGAAAGATTCTAAATAATTAATCTCTCTAACGTTTAATTGGATAAATCCATCAACAGTAGCAAACAACACTTGAGAAGACTCATAAATTAATGATTCAATAAATGTCCTTATTTTTTCCTCGTTTTCTTCCTGTAGGAGTAAACCAATCTTATGATCAGGAACTTCATTAGGATCATCAATAACTTTTAGATTAAATTGACTAATAAGTGCTTCTTTAACATTATCGAAGTCTTCGCGATTCCAAATGATTTTAATCACATGATTCCCTCCGTTTTCATTTTAACTAACTTTATACATTTTTTAAAGGCTTTAAAGATAACATGCATGCAAGTTGGACAAGTTGCAATCATATTACTATTTTAGCATAATTCCTTGTATTTAAGACATGAGTAAAATATCTTCTATAGAGTTTAAAAACTATAATTATGGGCACATTAAATGAATTAATTATAAAAATTAGATATAATAAAAGTGGAGGTTAATTATGAAAACATTACATGGGAATCCCGTTACAGTAGTTGGGAAAGAATTAAAATTAGGTGATAAGGCACCGGAGTTTAAACTTGTTAATACTAGTTTAGAAGAAAAGAAGTTAAGTGATTATAAAAAAGAATATGTTTTACTTAGTGTTGTACCATCATTAGACACAGGAGTTTGTGATTTACAAACAAGAACAATTAATGAAAAGTTGGCTTCGTACAATAATGTTGATTTTATCACTGTTTCAATGGACTTGCCATTTGCTCAAAAAAGATGGTGCGGTGCAGCTGGTTTAGAAGTGGTTACTTTAAGTGATCACTTAACCGGAGACTTTGGCTCAAATTATGGAACATTGATTAAAGAACTAAGATTGTTAGCGAGAGCAGTCTTTGTTTTAAACAAAAATAGAGAAGTAATCTATGTTGAATACTTAAAGGAAATGACTAATCATCCTAATTATGAAAAGTTAATTGATTTTTTAAGTAAGTTATAAAGTTTAATTTAGAAATAAAAGTGGTTTTCATTAAGGAAACCGCTTTTTTTATTTAGTTATCATGATACAATAACTAATATAAGGGAGGGATAAGTACATGAAAAGAATATTTACTTTGATAGTTACTTTTAGTATGATATTAACGCTTTTTTCATGTAATAAAGTAATAATGGATGAGAATAATCAAATAGAAGATCAAACAAACGAAAAAGATGACAACTTTATTATTGATGGAACTTATCATTTTACAGCTGATAAATTATACGAGCTTAGCGATGAAAATGAGACAACTAATTTATCTTTAGAAGATGGTTTGATGGGTTTAATTAATCAAAACAACAGTGGAATCTATCAATCAAAAGCACTAAAGGTTGTTGCATTTAAAGAACTTGTATTAAGCTTTAACTTAAGAGAAGTAATTGATGGTAGTGTAATGCTTTTTGTAGCAGTTGGGAATGAAAGTGAATTTAGTAGTTTTTATACGATGGGAACTTGGTTAAATGGTAAATATCGTTCTTCAAGCAATCAAAATGATGATTTTGCTAAGGTTAATATTGATACACTTATTAACAAAGAAGTAAGCAATGAATTTATTAAAATAAAAGTTGTTATTAACCCTGGGGAGACTAGTAAACTTAAAAACATTACAATAACTACTAAAAAGGTTGATGATACTTTTAACTATAACGAAAGTGATTTAATCGAAAAGGTTTTACAAGTCCCCGAAATTGCCCAATTGAGTATTCCTAAAATAGGGAACTTAATTTGTTCACCAACATCTATTACTATGGTTTTAAATTATTATGGAAATAATTTGGATGTTGTTGAAGTAGCTAGTTATGTCCTAGATACAACAACTAATATTTATGGGAACTGGAGCTTCAATGTTAGTTATGCCGGAAGTTTTGAGGGATTGATTGGCTATGTTCAATATATTAACGATATAAAGGATGTTGTTAATTATATTAAAGAAGATATTCCGGTTGTCTTTTCAATTTCAACTAAAGAAAAAAGCGATTTAGAAGGTTCTATTATGGCATATCCTGCAGGTCATTTAATAGTTTTGGTAGGCTTTGAAAAAATTAATAATGAGTGGTATGGAGTCTTTAATGATCCTGCTGAATATGAAAACAATAAAGTATTAAGAAAATATCCAATCAAGCAAGTTCTTGATGCTTGGAAGTTATATAGTTACGTTATAAAAAAAGGATGAACAAATGGGAAAACATAAATTGATTTGCCTAACACCAAGGCTTTTAGAAGAAGATAATGTGGAAAAACAATTTGTTAATACAAGATACATAACCCCTTTAAAAGAAAGAGGTTTTAACACTATTATGTTAACTTTAGATAACATTAATAATGAGGAAATACTAAGTCTTTGTGATGGGTTTCTAATAACAGGGGGAACAGATTTAGACCCCGCTAATTATGAGGAAGATAACAAGGAAGATTTATCTAAAAATATTGACAAAAGACTAGATGAATTAGATAAACTTGTTGTTAAGCATGCACTAAATAAAGAAAAACCACTTCTTGGTATTTGTAGAGGGTTACAGTCTTTAAATGTCTTTTTAGGAGGAAGTTTAATTCAAGATTTAGGGGAAGGAAACGCTTGTCATCTTAGCAAAAAAGAGGATCACTTTGTGAAAATAGTATCTGATAATAAGTTTAATTTAAATGGGGAACTAAATGTTAATAGCTATCATCACCAAGCCATTAAAAAACTAGCAAATGAAGTAGAGGCACTTGCTTATCATCTTGATGGGACAATTGAGATGATTAGTCATAAAAACCTCCCAATGATTGCCGTTCAGTGGCATCCAGAAATAAGACATACCTCAAAAGAATCTAAATTAATCTTTGATATCTTTGCTAATTTTTTTAAAGAAAAGAAGAGAGACTAATTGAAATTTAGTGAACAAATTGATAATTTAAGAAATAAATATCAACTTTCAAAAGAAGATTTTGCAAACAGTTTAAACGTAAAGGTAGAAGAAGTAAGTAACTGGGAAAAAGACTTATAATATCCAAACGAATTGGTCTTTAAAAGCATATAACAGACCTCTAGAGTTACTTTTAAAACAAATAGGCAGCTTCAATAGTAATAATAAAACTGCCTTAGCCACTAAATCGGTGGGTTCAATGATAAGTTCTTTTTTAGTAATAATATTAAAGGAAAGTTGATTGAATTTAAAACAATACATAAAATTAAAACAAAATAAGAATAAACATTAAAGAAGAGAACTAATTATTAATAATCAGTTCTCGTTTTTATCCGAAGTAATAACGCAAGCAAAGGGGATTATTTTTAGTCAATTTAAAGACAAAAATTAATCTTATAAATAAAAAGAAGAGAGATAAAAGCTCATAAACGGTTAGTAAAATATCAATAACAAAGACCTAATTTTAAATTTTAAAAAGTTAATATAAAAAAGTGTTATAATTTAAAGAGAGGAAAAAGTAATGGATATAAAAATTTTTGATAATCATACAGATCTCTTGTATGATGTTTATCAATCATCTCTAAGGGGCGATTTAACTAGATTTAAAGAGTATCATTACCCACAACTTAAAAACAATTTAGTTGGGGGTGTTTGGACTTTATATTCACCTGATGATTTTAATCTTTTAGAAGCTTTAACTACAAGTAAATCTTTAGTGAACTTAGATGAATTTAAAGTTGTACTAGGAATTGAAGGGTTAAGAAACTTAAAAAGTGTCAGTGATTTAACAGAGATTTACAATCTTGGCTTTAGACATGCAATGTTAACTTGGAACGAAGAAAACAAATACGCAACTGGAGTTAAGGGTAACGAAAAGAGAGGCTTAACACAAGAGGGATATCAAGTATTAGATTTTATGGTTAATCATCAAATGATTATTGACTTATCTCACTTAAACGAAAAATCATTCGATGATGTGTTAGATTATACAAATCAAAATATTTTAGTTTCTCATTCAAACATTAAAGAACTTTGTGACCATCCAAGAAACTTAAGTAAAAGACAATTACTGAGATTGAAAGAAGCTAATGCATTAGTTAGTTTAACATTAGTGGGAGCATTTATTTCAGAGGATAAGGATAAAAGAACTTTAACTGAGTTTATGAGGCATCTTAAATACGCTGTTGAGATGATGGGAATCGATAATGTGAGTTTTGGTTTTGATTTTATGGACTATTTTTCTTATGCTAGCACCGCAAATATAGAAGAGGTAAAAGATGCGAGTATGATAAAAAATTTGATCATAAAACTCCAAAATGAGGGTTATAGTAAAGAAGAAATTGAAAAGTTAACATATGGCAATTTTTATAATAGATTTAAGAAACAAATCTTTAAAATAGGAGGTAATGATGAGTAATGTTTATTTATCAATTGGTGCTCATATCGGTGATGCTGAGCTCACATCAGGGTGCTTTCTAGCTAGCAAAGCACTTGAAGGTAATAAAATAATAACTTTGGCGTTAACCGCAGGAGAAAGAGGAAATCCGCCACATTTTACGACCGAAGAATACCGGAAACAAAAAGTTAATGAAGCGAAAAGCTTTGCCAAAATATTAGGCGGTGAAGCGATTGTCTTTGACTATGAGGATGGCTTGCTTCCGGATAATGAAGAGGTAAGATTTAAAGTTGCTGAGATAATTAGAAAATACCGGCCTAAACAAATTTTTACTCATTGGAAAAATTCAATGCATAGAGACCATGAATTAACTTTTAAAATAGTTAATGATGCATCTTTTTATGCTAATCTAGAGATGGGCAATAAGGTAAAAGGCGAAAGACATTTTGCGCCAGTATTTTATGCAGAAAACTGGGAAGATGAAGAAGATTTTAAGCCTTATATATATTTAGAATGTTCTAAAGAAGGCTTTGATTTATGGAGTAGGGCGCTCAAAGAACACTGGTTTGTTATGAATAGTTCTTCTTTTAAGTATTATGATTATTACACCCATTTAGCTAGTGTTAGAGGAGCTCTTTCTAGAACTAAGTATGCTGAAGCGTTTGCTGTTTTAGAATATCAAAAGAAGAAAATTATCAATGAACTATAATCAATATAATTATATAAAGTTTGAGAATAAATATCTAAAAGAAATAGTGACGCTTTGGAATAACGAAGTAGTTAGTAGTTCTTTTTATACGTCTTTTAATGAGGAAGAATTTTTAGAAAAAGTTATTTATAATAAATATTTTAAAGATGAGGGTTTTATTTTAGCAATAAAAGATGATGAACTAATAGCCTATGGATGTGCTGTAGTAACTAATCAAGATGACAAAACTCCCGGATATATTGCTTTTATTGTTGTTAAAAAGGAGTTCCAAAGGAAAGGGATTGGTTCTTTTATTTTAAGGAAACTTGAAGACTTTCTTTTGAGTAATAATAAAACATTTATTAGACAAATGTTTTTAAATCCGATTAACTTAAAATGGATTATTCCTAACACTAATAATCACACTCATGCTAATGCACCAGGGGTTGCTTATAATACTCCTTGGTATTTCTTTTTAATGAATAATGGTTTTAATGTTAAAGGTCCTAATCAAGATGTTTATCATTTAGATATTGATAAATATGAACATTCTCAAGAAATAGTCACAAGACTTAATGATTTAGCTAATAAGGGATATTTAATAACCGATTATGATCAAAACAAGCATTATGGTTTTAATGATTTGTTTAAGGCTTTGAATAATCAAGATTGGCAAAACAAAGTAGATGAAAACTTAGCTAAAAAGAATCCCGATCCAATGATTGTAGTTGTTAAGGATAATAGAATAGTCGGTTGGACAGGACCGCTATTAACTACTTTTGATAAAAGAGGCTCGTTTGCCGGAATTGGAATTCATCCTAATGAAAATAACCTTGGTTTAGGAAGACTTTTGTTTAGCGAACTAGTCTATCGCTCTAAATTAAATAACGCGACCTATATGACTCTTTTTACAGGTAGTGAAAATGTGGCAAGATACATTTATCTAAAGACCGGCTTTAAGATTGTTGAAACGTTTGCGATCTTAGTTAAAGACCTTTCTAAAAAGTAGCTAAAATGATATAATGAAATTGAAAAAATATAAGGGGAAAAGATATGGAAAATATTAAGATTTTAATTTGGGGTTTTGGTGCTATGGGTAGAGGAATGGCAGAGATGCTTTTAACTAAAACTGGAGCAGAAATAGTGGGGATTTGCGACATAAACCATGAAATAGTTGGCAAAAACTTTTTAGATGTTTTAAACATTAAAAGTAGTCATAAAGAAGTAATAGTAAGTGATGATATCGATACGGTATTAAGTAAAGTTAAAGCCGATGTTGTTTTACTATGTACAGATAGTTATACAAGTAAAACTTTTCCCAAAATAAAGAAAATAGTCGCCAAGGGGATAAATGTTATTAGTACAGCAGAAGAAATGGCTTATCCATATGTTAATGAACCAGAACTAGCAAAAGAAATGGATTTGCTGGCAAAAAAGCATAATGTTACAATTTTAGGAACAGGAATTAATCCTGGTTTTATTATGGATTTACTAGTGGTTGCTTTAACTGGAACGATGAGTAATGTAGAAACTATTGAAGCAAAAAGAGTCAATAGTTTAAGTCCGTTTGGAAAAACAGTAATGGATGAACAAGGTGTAGGAATAACAAGAGATGAATATGAGATGCGCCTTAAAAATAATAACTTAGCAGGCCATGTAGGTTTTAAAGAAAGCATTTATATGATCGCCGATGCCCTAGGTTTAAAATTAGATAATTTCAAACAACAAATGTCCCCAATTATTACTGATATTGAGCGTAAAAGTTTATATGGAGAGGCAAAGAAGGGTAATTTAGCGGGAATTGATATGAGAGGACAAGGTTTTATTGATAATAAAGCCGTCATTAGTATGATTCACCCCCAACAAATTGAACCAGAAATGGCAGGTATAAATACTGGGGATTATATTACTATTAAAGGAACACCAAATATTAAGATGGCAATTAATCCTGAAATAAGTGGGGGAATTGGAACGATTGCAATGTGTGTTAATATGATTCCGCATGTGATAAACGCAAAGCCTGGTTTAAAGACGA
>CAYZTG010000007.1:0-13724 GCA_964481475.1 uncultured Acholeplasmataceae bacterium
CAAAGTATGAGGAATATGCAATAAAATTTATGTTTAAAAGATTAAATATAGATTATAAAGATTGCTATTATCCTATATTTTCAAAAATAGACTCACAACTCTGGTCTATGAAAAAATATGAAAATATAGATATTAAATCATCTGATATACCAATTAAAAGATTTGAGATATATTTTAACAAATTAAAAATATCAAATGTAAACACTACAATAGCAAATGAACTTTTTATGGAAGGGTTAATTGAAGGCGTATTTGAAATTCCAGAGTCACATGAAATATTAAATTATCTAAAAAATAAGAATTATATGATTTGTATAGCTACAAATGGAATTATAAATCTACAAAAGACAAGACTTCTAAAAACATCATTTTCTAAATATATAGATCAAATAGTGGTTTCAGAAGAAGTTGGTGAAAATAAGCCATCCCCTAAAATATTTTTAAAGATCTTGAAAGATAATAATGTTGGACACGAAGAAGCGATTATAATAGGAGATTCTTTAAGCAATGATATCATTGGTGCCAAAAATATCGGCATTACCTCAGTTTGGTATAACCCTTTAAATAAGTTGAATCAAACCAATATTTCACCCGACTATCAAATATCAAATTTACTTGAGTTAAAAAACATACTTTAATAATAGTTAATTATGATTTGCAAAAAAATGTTAAATATTAATAAAAAAGTTTAGATACTATGCTAAAAAAACATATATTTTTATATATATTTACTAAATTGAAAAATAAACAATGGTACGAACTTTTTATAGGGGGGTACGAAATTGTATCAAAATAGTCGTCCAAACACAAACAATATTAATTACCAAATTAATAAAGATATACACGAAGAGTCTAACTCTATATTAATGTCATTTGATTTAAGTGATGTGAACCTCGGATATTATGATTTCATAAAAAGAAATATAATTAATTTATTACCTGGGGATGAATTAAACATTGAAGAAGATGTATTTGTTAATAATAAAAGAGTGGGGAAGTTGTCAAAAAAAGGTCTTGAAAAGTTGCATTTAAGACAGCAAAAAGGCTATCAAATTAAAAATATAGAGGTTGACAATGTAGTATATTGGTATAACAAAGAAAAAGAGGTAGAGAGTTTAATAATGATACCGTCAATAAAATTATTAAAATAGTTTATCAAATTAATAAAAACAATTGTAACTATGCATTACCGCATTAGTAACGATATTTAAAATCTAATAACTAACTAAAAAAGATTAAAGAACTTAAAAATGATCAAGTTAATCTTTTTTTATATAATAGGATATAATTAAAAACACTTAAAACAAAATCACAATTTACATATAAAAAGGACCGCTCCTTACAGATAAATCCATACATAATATGTTTTTCTCTACACTTAATACGTTTACAAAAAATTGATATTAGAGAAAAAAATGTCGTAATAATATTATGTTTTTACTAACGAAATTATAAACTATGTGCTTATAGCTTAGTTAAAGGTTACTACTATTATAAATTGACATATAAGAAATAATAATAACCCTCATGCATTTTTTATAAAAAAGTTTCTTACAAATAAATTTTTAAAGATTATATGCTCTGGATAATGGTATGTAATACAAGTAACTGGCGGAAATATTTGAAACTAAAGACAATTGTTCCCTACTTAAAGAGTGCTGATAATCTAGTGATCTACATAAAAAAGATGTAAATGATAACCTCATTTTTCTATTATTAGAGGGCTTTATTAAGCTTTAGTATATAATAGGAGTTAGAAGATATTAATGTATGTGGGGTGTGATTAGATGAGTTATAAAGATGTTTTTAATAAGCAAAGAAATTATTTTAATACTAATGTTACTAAAGAGGTTAGTTTTAGAATTAATGTACTTAATAGTTTAAAAGAAGTAATTATTAATAATGAGGAGTTAATTTATCAAGCTTTAAAAGAAGACTTAAATAAGTCAAGTTTTGAAAGTTTTATTACTGAAATTGGTTTTATTATAAAGGAAATTAATTATTTTATTAAAAATTTAAAGAAACTTAGTAAACCGAAAAAGGTTAAAACCCCTTTACTACTATTTCCAGCAAAGTCTTATTTATATAAGGAACCTTATGGAACAGTTTTAATTTTATCACCATGGAATTATCCTTTTCAGTTAAGTATAATGCCTTTAGTGGGGGCTATTGCTAGTGGTAATACAGTTGTTTTAAAACCTTCGCCTTATGCCCCTAAAACTAGTGAGTTAATTAAAAACTTAATTAATAATAACTTTAAAGAAGAACTTCTTTATGTTATTACGGGAGCTGATGAAGAGGCGGATCTCTTATTAGATTACCCTTTTGATTATATCTTTTTCACTGGTTCCACTAGAGTAGGTAAACATGTTATGGAAAAGGCAAGTAAACATTTAACGCCAGTTACTTTAGAGCTAGGTGGTAAGAGTCCGGCAATTATTGGTGATTATAAAGACATTGAGCTCGCAGCTAAAAGAATTGCTTATGGAAAACTAATAAATGCGGGGCAAACTTGTATTGCTCCTGATTATTTATTAATTAAAGAAGAAAACAAGGCAGACTTTATTAAGTATTTCTTTGAATATGTAAAAGAGTTTTATGATGAGCCCTTAACTAATTTTAATTATCCTAAAATAATTAATAAACGTCATTATGACCGTTTAATTAGTTATTTAAAGGAAGGTAGAGTTTTTGGTGGTGAAGGTAATGGTATTAAAATAGCACCAACAATTATTACTGAAATTGATTTTAATAGTAAAATAATGCAAGAAGAAATTTTTGGGCCCATTTTACCTATTATTACTTATAATGATCTTAGTGAAGTAATAACTATTTTAAAAACTAAAGAGAAACCTTTATCATTATATATTTTTAGTGATAATAAAAAATTAATAAATAAGGTAGTTAATGAACTTTCCTTTGGCGGAGGAACAGTTAATGATACTTTAATGCACTTTGCTAATAGTCATTTAGGATTTGGTGGAGTTGGTTTAAGTGGGATGAATAAATATCACGGCAAGATGAGCTTTTTAACCTTTACTCACCAAAAGGCAGTAGTTAAAAGGGGGAAGTTAGATCTTAGTTTAAGATATTTGCCCGGTAATGAAAAAAAAGCTAAGTTAACAAGAAAGTTTTTGAAATAAATAAATAATTAAAGTAGTTAGTTGTTAAACTACTTTTTTTATTTTTAAGATGATAAATTGACAGTTTTTGGACTCTGTGATATGATATATATGTACCCCCTAGGTGGGGGTGAGCATTGATAACTAAAAAGTTAACTGTTAGGGGGATAAAATGAAACATAAAGAGGGATATCGTTTATTAAAGATTGCCAATGGTCAAATAAAAAGTGCCATAAAAATGTTAGAAGAAGAGCGCTATTGTATTGATATTTCAAATCAAATACAAGCAACCATTTCACTACTTTCAAAAGCGCAAGGTTCAATTATTAGTGATCATTTAAAAACATGTGTTACTAAATCAATTGAATTAAATGATGTAGATAGTAAAATTGAAGAAATAAATGCTTTAATTCAAGCAATTTTAAAATAGGCTAAGAAAAGGAGAAGTTTATGCATAAAGAACATAGTCATCATGACCATCACGGTGATCATGATCATGGTGAAATGATTTTAGAATATAAAAGATTGTTTTGGATATCGTTAATAATAACGATTCCTATTTTAGTTTTATCACCAATGATACAAGGTTGGTTTAATTTTGATTTAAGTTTTGGTTTTGATAAATATCTTGTTTTAATACTAGCAACCATTTTAATGGTTTTGGGTGGAAAGCCTTTTTTTGAAGGTGCATATCATGAACTAAAGAAGAGAAGTCCAGGGATGATGAGTTTAATTGCTTTAGCACTTATTATTAGTTATTCATATAGCACTGCAGTTGTTTTTGGTTTATCTGGTCATGATTTCTTTTGGGAATTTTCAATGTTGATAACTATTATGTTATTAGGTCATTATATTGAAATGAAGTCAGGGGAAGCTGCTGGTGATGCTTTAAAAGCTTTAACTAGTTTAATGCCAAGCGATGCTATATTACTAAAAGATGGCCGTCAAACGTTAGTTTCGGTTAGTGATTTAAAACTTAATGATGTTGTTTTAGTAAGACCGGGTGAAAAAGTTCCTGTTGATGGTTTTATAATTGAAGGTAGTTCTAGTTTTAATGAGGCAATGATTACAGGCGAAGCTCTTCCTGTTAACAAAGGAGTTAGTGAAAGTGTAATTGCAGGGACAATTAATGGAGACGGGATTGTTCATGTAAAAATTAATAAGTTAGGTGAAGATACTTATTTAAAACAAGTTATTAAATTAGTTAATGATGCTAAGTTAAGTCAATCAAAAACAGAGAGAATAGCTGATGTTTTTGCAAAATATTTATTTTATTTAGCAATTGCTGCAGCATTAATTACGGCTTTGTTTTGGATTTTAAATAAAAGTGAGCCGAGCTTTATTTTAGAAAGGGTAGTGACAGTTATTATTATTACATGTCCTCATGCTTTAGGTCTCGCTATTCCGCTTGTTACAAGTAGAACGACTAGTATTGCGGCAAGTAATGGTTTGTTAATTAAAAACCGAAATCGTTTTGAAAGTTCAAAAAATGTTACTGCTGTTGTTTTTGATAAAACAGGAACATTAACGGAAGGTAAGTTTAGTGTTAGTGAATTTGTTTATTATCATTTAGAGAAAGAGGTTGTTTTAAATATTGCTTATAGTTTGGAAAGTAATTCAAATCATCCTTTAGCGCTAGGGTTAGTAAATTATGCTAAAGAAGAGAATGCTTTAATGTTAGAAACTACTAATTTTGAAAATATTAGTGGTGTTGGTGTAAGAGGAACAATAAATAAAATAGATTATTTAATGGTTTCACCTAATTATTTAATAAATGAAAAGATTAATTACGATCAAGAGCTCGTTTATAAGTTGCAAAGTGATGCCCAAACTGTGTTCTTTTTAGTAGAAGGGAAAAGAGTTTTAGGATTATTTGGATTAAAAGATCAAATTAAGGAAAGTGCTAAAAAGGCGGTTAATCAATTAAAGGATATGAATATTACTTCAGTAATGTTAACAGGTGATAATGAAACTACTGCAAAAATAGTAGCTAGTGAACTGGGAATAGATTTAGTATATGCTGAAGTATTACCTCATGAAAAAGCTTTAAAGATTAAAGAACTGAAAAAAGTATATAATGTAGCGATGGCTGGTGATGGTATTAATGATGCACCGGCACTAGCTGAAAGTGATTTAGGGATTGCCATTGGGGCAGGAACTGATGTGGCAATTGAGACGGCTGATATTATTTTAGTTAAATCAGATCCAAATGATATAGTTTCTTTAATTAAGTTATCAAAGGCGACAAATAGGAAAATGGTTCAAAACTTAATTTGGGCAACAGCTTATAATATCATTGCCTTACCACTAGCTGGGGGAGTATTTTATAGTATTGGATTTTTACTACCACCCGCTTTAGGAGCAATTTTAATGAGTTTATCATCAATAATTGTGGCGATTAACGCAAGACTACTTAAGTTAGAATAAATAATAGATAATTAATAAAGTGTTGAATTATTAATTATCTTTAAAATAAAAGATAAAAATAGTTAAAATATAAGAAAGGTATTTATTAATATTATAGTAGGCACTTTTTACTATAATTAAGGTGCTTAACTTGTAAATATGATATAATATTTCAAAGATAGGGGTGGTTTTTATGAAAAGATTTAAAGAAAAGTATCAAGAGGAAATAAAAAAATTAACGATGTTTATTCCTGTTGTAAGTAGAGTTCATGGTCCTCATCATAATGAGTTTTATGAGGTTGTGAAATTGTTTAATTCAATAAGTGCTAAAATAAGTGATGATAATTATGAATTGAAGAACGATTTTAGTAATTTAAGAGCAGTTACAAACAACTATGTAATTCCTAAAGATACTTGTGAAAGTTATGAATATGTTTATGTTACATTAAAAGATTTGGATAAGTTATATAGTGATAAAAAATGATAATAGCAATTAATAAACAAAAAAATAAAATTATTTTAACAAGTTTTATCTTAATTGTTTTAGCATTTATAAATCATTATTTAGTTAAAATAGATTATGTTAGTGAGATTGCTTTAATTATTGCTAGTATTATTGGGGCTGTTCCCATTATTTTGCAAGCAATTGGGGCTTTGAGGTATAAGATTGTTAGTATTGATGTTTTAGTTAGTATTGCTGTTGTTGGTGCTTTTATAATAAGAAACTACGAAGAATCAGCAATTGTTACTTTTTTGTTTCTCTTTGGAGCGTTCCTTGAGCAAAAAACTTTAAATAAAACTAAAGATGCTATTAAAGAATTAGTTGAGTTAAGACCAAAGACTGCTTACAAAAAAATTGATGGGGAATATGTTTTAGTTAACGTAAGCGATGTTAAAGTTAATGATTATGTTTTAATTAAAACCGGTGACCAAGTTCCTGTTGATGGTGAAATTATTAAAGGTAGTGGCCAAATTAATGAAGCAAGTATTACTGGTGAGTCAATGCCAGTGGAGAAAAGCGTTAAAAGCTTTGTTTATGCGGGGACTATTTTAGATAATGGAACGATTGAAGTTAAAGCTTTAAAAGTTGGTGAGGATACTACTTTCGGTAAAATTATTGAATTAGTGGAAGAAGCAAGTGATTCTAAAAGTAAAACAGAAAAATTTATTAATAGATTTTCACTTTACTACACCCCGGTTGTTTTATTAATTGCTTTAGTTGTGGGAATTGTTACAAAAGATATTGAACTTGCAATAACTATTTTAGTATTAGGTTGTCCTGGAGCTTTAGTAATTGGTGTACCCGTTTCTAATGTGAGTGGGATTGGTAATGGTGCTCGTAATGGTGTTTTATTAAAGGGAAGTGAAACAATTAGTGCTCTTAGTAAAACGACAACAATGATCTTTGATAAAACAGGGACAATTACTACAGGTAAGCCAGAAATTGAAGAAGTTATTTATTATACTAACGATAAAGGAGAGGCAGCTAAGTATTTATACTCTATTGAAAGAGAATCAAATCATCCTTTAGCTAAAGCGGTGACTAACTACTTTAAAGACTTAGATTATTATAAAGTTACAAATACTAATGTTGTTGGTGGTTTTGGGATTAAAGCTGTTGTTAATGGTAGTGAAGTTGTTGTTGGAAGTGGTTCTTTAATGGAAAGCGAAGGATTTGTAATTACTGAAACAATGGAAAATGATATTGAAAAATTAGTAAGTAATGGTAATTCAATTATTATGTTAGCAATTGATAAAGAAATTAAATTAGTTTTAGGCATTAAAGACCAAATTAGAGAAAACATTAAAGAAGATTTAGAAAATCTCCGGAAGATGGGTATTAAGAACTTAGTTTTATTATCAGGTGATAATCAAAAAGTTGTTGATCTTGTTAAAGAAGAAGTTAAAATGACAATTGGTATTGGTGGTATGTTACCAGAAGATAAAGCTAATTATGTTAAAATGTTAATGGAACAAGGCGAAATTGTAACTTTTGTTGGTGATGGTATTAATGATAGTCCATCAATTGCGCTAGCTGATGTTGGAATTGCGATTGGTTCTGGAACTGATGTGGCAATTGAAACTAGTGATGTTGTATTGATGAAATCAGACTTCAAACATTTAAGACATGCCTATGGCCTCTCAAAGTCAATCATGAAAAATACAATTTCTAATATTGTAATAGCTTTAGCGGTTGTTGCATTTCTAATGTTTGGCTTAATTTTTGGTGAATTTGTTACAATGTCGATTGGAATGCTTGTTCATGAAGGTAGTATATTAGTAGTAATATTAAATGGAATGAGGTTATTAAGGTATAAATTAAAAAAGGAGAGATAAAAATGAAAAAAGCAGAAATTAAATTAGAAACTTTAACATGCCCGTCATGTCTAGTTAAAATAGATAAGGCTGTTAAGTCAGTTAAGGGGGTAGATAAAAAATCGGTTGATGTTTTATTTAACTCCAGTAAAGTAAAGTTTGATTTTAATGATGAAACTACAAACGTTGATGATGTTGTAAAAGCAATCAATAAAGTCGGTTATGAAGTTCTTGATTCAGCGGTAAAATAACGTTTAATAAAAGACACTACTCAAAAGGTAGTGTTTTTTTATTGTTTTAATTTAAGATATGTTATAATTAATTATTCAAATATGGGGGTGTTTTATTGAAAAAGTTTCTAATAATGATAATCTTTTCTATGTTGCTAATATTATCTTCATGTAGCGGTAATCCTTATTTAGAAGATAATTATAATGATGACTCAATTAAGATAGTTAATCTGGATAAAGACAATCTCAAAATAATGCAAATAACTGACCTTCACTTGACTTATGGCTTTGATTATTTAGACCGAAAAACATATAAATTATTAGATAAAATGTTTAATAATGAAAAGCCTGACTTAATTATAATTACAGGTGATTTATTTATGACAATCTTAGCCCCGAAAATACTAAAAGATTTTATTAACTTTATGGAAAGTTATCGGATTCCTTGGAGCTTAACTTTTGGAAATCATGAAAGAGAATATCATGACATCATAAAGATAGTGGAAATTCTAATGGAAGCTAAGACAAATTATTTATTATTTCACTACGGCCCTAAACTATCAGATAATTGGAGTCACGGTTATAGTAATTTTAAAATAAGTATAAATTCTAATAATGTTCCTTTTTTAAATCTTTATTTATTAGATTCTAAGGCTAACCGGCAAGATGGAATTAAAGATAAAAGATATCCTTATGACTACTTAACAGTTGAACAAGTCAACTGGTTTAAAGAAGAAGTGAGTAATGATGTAGTAAAATCGCTTGCTTTTATGCATATGCCCTTATTACAATACTTAGAATATCAAGGCGATGACATTAGAGAAACTGTTTGGCCACAAGCGGTAGATACTGGTTTTTTTGAAGCAATCTTAGCAACCAATAAAAAGACAATCGGTGTTTTTGTTGGTCACGATCATAATAATGAGTTTTCTTTTAGCCTAGATGGAGTCTTACTTGCCTATGGAAGAAATAGTGGCTATAACGCTTATGGAAATTATGAAAAGGGTTCGAGAATTATTTTAATTGATAATAATTATCATTTAATTACTTATTTGGTGGGTGAAAATGATTACTAAAAAAGTCGTTTTATTAACGCTATTGCATAGTTTTATTGTTAGTACGGTTTTAGTTTTTTCTTTTGGTTCTCCAGCTTATTTTTTGATTATGCTTTTCCCCTTAATATCCTATCTAACTTCATTAATCATTTTGAAAAAGAAAGCGAGAACAGACAAATGACGGGAATAATTGTTGGTTTAATTGAAGTATCAATGTTAATTACTTACTTTATTACGCTACCACTACTATTTTTATTACGACTATTAATCGCTCTTAAAAGTAAAAAAACAATTTTAGAAATTGTTTTAATAACTATTTTGCCTTTTTCTTTAGGATATTACCACTTTTTAAAAGAAGAGGAAAGACCAAAAATATATGAAATATTAGTAATAGTTTTCTCTTGTGTAGCTTTAATTGGAATTAGTTTTACTTTATTTCAGTTATTTTTTCATTAAGAACATTATTTTATTGAGTTTTTATTTTCTCTTTGAGATTTTTAATAGCAACTATGTTAATTGCTTCATTATTACTATTATTATATCTAACACCTGAGCCAAGATGAACTTCATTAAATTTACCATTAATTAAAAGATTATCGATATTAGAAGGTGTAATTCCGGCACCTGCAAGAATTAAAATTTGTTTTTTGTTAGCCATCTCAGTCATCTTCGTAATCGTATTAATACCTAATAAAGTATTGCTTTTGCCACCAGATGTTAAGACTCTCTCAATATCATAGTTCATTAAGACTTCTAAGGACTTTAGTGGATCTATGGAAACATCAATTGCTCTATGAAAAGTTATTTTGAGGTGTTCTTTATGTTGGATAATTGTCTTTAATAATTCTTCATCGATTAAATTATCTTTAGTTAGAGCACCAAAAACAATTCCTTTCGCTTTAGTTTGCTTGATTAGGTTTAAGTCATTTAAGATAACTTTAAGATCATCTTTATCATAAACAAATGATTTGCTATGTGGCCTTAGCATCACATATACCGGAATATCAACAGTGTTGCAAACTTCTCTAACTAAGTCAATATTTGGTGTTAAGCCACCTTCATTAATATTACTGACTAGTTCAATTCTATCTGCTCCACTAGCAAAAATATCTAGCGCATCTTTTAATGAAGATGCAATAATTTCTAATTTCATATTTCCTCCTTAATAAATACTAATAAATTTTTAGTTGACAACTTACTGTCATATTTAAAGTTCTCAATTTCAATACTTTTGAGATTATTAATTTTGTTAGTTAGTAAATAATTAGCCATTAATCCGCGCATTTTTTTTAGCATCATTGAAGAAGAAGTAACTTTATTATTCTTTCTTACCCCAAAGGTAATTGTAATAATGTTTTTATTGCTAAGATCAAGTAACTTGCCGTATTCACCAGAGGAAAGATTAATAATTGTTTTATCAGTAAAACGACTAATCTCGGTATTAATTTTACTAAACCAATATTTAGTTAAAGAACCATTTATAATTTTATCTTTTAAATCAAGGCGGTATTTACTAATTAAGTCAAAACCATTAATTAGACCATATAATGCGGACAAGATATAAACATTTTTTAAAGCCGTTCTTGGCAATTGTTTCGCATTTAAATATTTGAATGCTGTTCCACCATATAGATAAATTGCATAATATTCATTTTTAAAGTTATTATAGAAGTCAAAAACATCGGTAGCTATTTGATGAGAAATAGCTAAATTATCTTCAAATTGCTGGACTGAATAAGTTTTTAAGATGTTTAAAAGATATGACGTTTCAGCGGAAATAACCGCATCTTCACTTACTTTTAAGGCATCTTTATTAAATGTTTTTGCTGGAGATAAAATAATTAACATCACATCACCCTCTAAGTATTATATCAAATTTTAATTATCCCATAAATGACTTTTATGTTAAAATTAAAAAGAGAGGTGATTTTATGAGCTTAGTTGATCAACTAAGAGCTTTAATAACTGATTTATTTGCTATGTTTATTCCAAGTGAGGCAATTACTCGGTTATTAGCTTCAATTTTTATGATTACTTTTTGGGTGATATTAGCATTCATTGTAATGAGAGTCGTAAAAATGATTATTTTTAAAACTAAAAAATTAGAAGAGAGATTAGATAGAAAAGAAACTAAAGAACAAGAAACGTTAAGAAAATTAGTAAATAATATTATTAGGTTTTTCTTTGTTTTTTGGATTTTAATTATGATTTTAAATGAGTTAGGATTGGATTTAGTACCACTACTAGCTGGAGCTGGAGTACTAGCTTTTGCGGTTGGTTTTGGTGCTCAAGAATTAATTAAAGATATTATTAGTGGAATTTTTTTAATCGTTGAAAAAACTTTTAAAATTGATGATTATGTCGAAATCGGTAGTCATGCAGGAACTGTTATTGATGTGGGAATTAGAAGAATAAAAATCCAAACTTGGAAAGGTGAAGTTATTACAATTAACAATGGTGACATAAAAACTGTTAAAAACTTTAGTATTAATCCTAGTTATGCGGTCATTGAGTTTAGAGCGGGCTATGAATTTGATATTAGAGAGTTTGAGAAAGAGGACTTTAAAAAGATGTTAAAAGCTTTTAAGGAAACATTCACTGATGTCTTGGAAATGCCTAAAACGATTCCTTTGATTGATATTAATGGCGGACTTCAATTTACTGTTAATATTAAAACTAAAATAAGAAAACATATTGCCGTGGAAAGAGAGTTTAGAAGAGCGTTAATTAATTACTTTAATGATAAAAATATTACCATTAAAACTCCTATTCATATTGAGAAAGTCTAAAAAAAAGCCTACCAAATTTTGGTAGGTTTTTTATTATTCTTCAAGTTCAACAACTTTTTTGCTAAACATTTTTTTGTATAAATTTAAATAAAGGTCAATTAATGGTCCAATTGTAAAAGCCATCACAATCGTACCGTATTTGACTTCATAGAGCTGTCCTCCAGCAATTAAGCCAAAACTGATTGCTAAAACAATGGCAAATATTTCAAAACATATTCGTACCAAAGTAAATGATTTTGCTTTAAAGAAGTCCATTAATACATAAGTGAATTCATCAAAAACCATTGAAGATAAGCCACTTTGAATCATTAGTGATAAAGCAAACGGTAACAAAAATACGGCTAGTGCGAAAAAGAGAATTTGGGCATACAACTCGTTGATAAAGAAATTTTTTAGAATAATTAAATTCCACAAATCAATAAAAAAGCCTGTAATCAAAATTGGAATTAAAGTAAAGGCATACTTTAATTGTCGGCGATAAATTAAAATGATTGAAAGTAAAATAATTCCAATAATTTGACCAGCAGTTCCAACTGTTATTTTTTGGTTAGTAAGCATGTGTAGATTATAAGAGACAGCATCCCAAGCCCCAGAACCAATTTTAGTTCTTAAAACGATTGAGATGGCTAATCCCAAGATAAATAGCCCCATAATATAAAGAAGTAGCTTTGGTAAATATATTTTAATTTGTCTTTTCATGTTAAAACCCCTTTACTTGTTTACTTAATACTAAATTGAATTATACATTAAACTTACACTTAAAACAACTTTAGATTGTTAACCTTTATAAGCATTTCATTAAATAAAGCCGATATTCCTGATATTATATATAAACCTATCTTTTTAAAAGTCTTTGGTGGGGCTTCATTAACTAAGGGATTGCTTTCATATTTACCGTCTTCATTAACTAAAAGACTTTTATTAATAATATCGGTGAAGTTTTGATTTAGTTTAGCATTAAACTCTTCACTAATGATAATTACGGCACTTTCAGTACTTAAGTAAAAACTTCTGGGATCGATATTTTGTGAACCTATAATAGAAATGTTGTCATCAATTGAAATGGATTTAGCGTGATTACCAAAGCCTTCTTGAATTTCATAGAGAGTATAGTTTTTTGCTAACTTATTTCTTATTCTTAAATAACCAGAAGTAGCTAATAAATTAGGGTTAGTATTCATATTATTAGTAATAAAGGTAATATTATTGTGAGGAGCAGCGAATTCTCGTATCATCGATCGACTAGAAACGATATATGGCGATTGAATAACAATCTTCTCGCTATCTTTGGCAAGTTCATTAATTACCTTAAATAAAACCGGTTCTTTGTTAAAACGGTGAAGAGGACTTCTTACAAAAGTAATATTATCAACTTTAATTGCTTCTGCCAAAGTCTTATCAAAGTGATAGTCTTGATCAGTAAACTTTAAAGAAGTTTGATAGTAAATGTTTTGATAGTTTTTATTTTTAGCGCGCACCTTAGTAGTTAACCTAGAACTAATCAGTTCATCAGTATATTTATTCATCTCTTTTACAGAGTTATTATTACCATTCTTACTAAAAACCAAAACATCCCTGTCATTAGTAGGATTTTTTGTTTCAGCAAAGAAAAAGCGATCAAGAATATTTCTTCCTCCAATTAATCCGTATTTGTCATCAATTGTAATAAATTTATCGTGAAGAGAGTTGTGAAGGCTTGTGGGGATAAGCAAATTCTTTTTCTCAAACTTATATAAATTGATATTAGTGTTTGCTGCTAGTGTTTTCATCATTTTACTTTTTATAAAAAACTTATTATCAATAATA
>CAYZTG010000007.1:13734-35361 GCA_964481475.1 uncultured Acholeplasmataceae bacterium
TCACTTTTACGCCCTCATCGGCTTTTTTTATTAACAATCCTGCGAGTATTTCACCAATAGTATCACTACCGAAATTGTAATAAAGAAGATTTATCGAAGTAGTAGCTTCATTGATTAAAGCTATTCTAACATCAAGAGCCTCTTTTTGTGTTTCCACAATTAGAGCGTAGTTATCATCAGAAGTAGAACTTTTGATGTCATTGATATCATACGAGAGATTGTTTTTTTTATAATAAGGAATTTTATAAATTAATATTCCGAAGATGAGAAAATATAATAAATAACTAATGAGAAAGATTTTAACTATTTTTAATGCTTTTTTCATAATTCACCTCTTATTATTAAAATTATATCATAACTAAAAAAAAGAAAAGCAAAGATATTGCATTATATTCTCTAATAGTGTAAACTACTAACATTGTGAGATAAGAAGGAGAAGAGATTTATGGATGGAATTGTTGAACAATTTATTAAGAAAATGCAAAACATTTATAACAATCAAAGGAAATTATTTAAGATTAATTTTAGAGGAGAATTTTCGTTACTAATCTATTTATTTAGAAATTTTGATAATGAGATTACTCCAGGTAATATTAGTGAAGATTTGAATATTTCAACTGCAAGGGTTGCTGCGAGTTTAAATAGCTTAGAAAGTAAAAATTATATTACTAGAGAAATTGCTAAGGACGATAGAAGAAAAATTATTATTAAATTAACTAATAAGGGCAAGGATAAGGCTAATTGTTTAAAAGAAGAACGATTACGATATATTGGTAAGATTTTAACTAAATTTGAAGAAAGTGAAGTTAAAGAAATAATCAGATTAGTAAATAAACTTGATTTTATATTAGAAAATATAGAGGAAAATGAGGTAAAAAGTTAAGATGTTAAAATTAACAAATATAAGCAAAAATTATTATGTTGCCGATACTACTATTGAAGCACTTAAAAATGTGGAATTATCATTAAGAGAAAATGAGTTTGTTGCGGTATTAGGACCTAGTGGTTCTGGTAAAACCACTTTATTAAATATTATTGGTGGTCTTGATCATTATGATGATGGAGATTTGATTATTAATGGAAGACAAACAAAAGATTTTAAGGAAAAAGATTGGAATATTTATAGAAACCACCGAATTGGTTTTATTTTCCAAAGTTATAATTTAATTCCTCATCAAACTGTTTTATCAAACGTTGAATTAGCTTTAACAATTGCTGGTTTACCAAAAGAAGAGCGAGTTAGAAAAGCCAAAGAAGCTTTAGATAAAGTTGGCCTAAGTGACCAATACTACAAAAGACCTAATCAACTATCAGGTGGTCAAAGCCAAAGAGTAGCGATTGCAAGAGCTTTAGTAAATGATCCAGAAATTCTTTTAGCAGATGAACCAACGGGAGCTCTTGATACTGTTACTTCTAAACAAATAATGGATCTTATTAAAGAAATTGCTCAAGATAAATTAGTAATCATGGTTACCCATAATCCATTACTTGCTGAAGAATATGCAACAAGAATTATTAATTTATTAGATGGTAAAATTATCAGTGATTCTAATCCATATAATTTAAAACCAGCGATAATAAAAGAAAAAGTTAAGGATGAAAGAGCTAAAATGAGTTGGTGGACAACTTTTAAACTATCTGTCCAAAATTTACTAAGTAAAAGTAACCGAACAATTTTAACTAGCATTGCAAGTTCAATAGGCATTATTGGTATTTCTTTAGTTTTATCTTTATCATTTGGAGTACAAAAATTCATTAAAACAACTCAAGAAGATATGCTATCAGGTAATCCCATAACTATTACTGAGAGCACATTTGATATGGAAGCGATAATGAGCGGGATGAAACCTCCTAAAAAAGTTGATTTCATTAAAGAAGCTGGCTATGTTAATATCAATAAAATGGTAGAAATGCTTGCTAGAAGAAGCAAAGAAACAAGTGGGATGTTTATTAAAAATGTGATAACTCAAGATTATATTGATTATTTATTAGAAATGCCTGATACTGATGTTGCTGCAATATTTTTGGACCGAGAAATTGATATTTCTAATAACTTTTACTTAGGTTCTAAGCAAGAAAATGATTTAGCCGAAGATATTATCTCAATGACTGTTTTAAGAACTATCTATACTAGTGTCTTAGAGGAAAATGAAGAAACAAAGGCTTATGCTGGATTAATTTCAAACTTTACTAATATTATTAATCAAGCACCAGATAATCCAGAATATTTGCTTGAACAATATAACATTTTAGACGGAAAAATAGCAGAAGAAAAACATGAAATAATGTTAGTATTAAATAAAGATGGTAGAATTTCAGATTTAACATTAGCGCAATTAGGTTATTATAGCCAAGAAGATTTTATTAATAAAGTCCTAAGAGCTATTGATCAAGATGAAGTAGATGATTCAGTAGAACGATTTAGTTATGAAGAATTAATGAATAAATCGTTTATGTGGTATCCAAATGATGTCGTTTTTACTCGTAATACAGATGTGTTAACTGCTCAACTAAAACCTTTTTATTATAATGGATATGGTGATTCATTTAACCGAAACGAAGGAATTGAATTAGAAGTAGTGGGCATTTTAGAACCAAAAGAAAATATTTCTTATGGAAGTTTAGAAAGTGGTTTTTATTATACTGAAAAGCTTGCAGACCACATTATTGAGGTTAATTCTCAGTCTGAGGTCATTCAATATATTTTGGCCGAAGAAGAAGAGAAAGTAATTCGTAGTGGTTCAGCTAGAGGAAGCGATTTTGGGATTACATTTAATTATTCTTATAAATATTCTGGTGAGTTAAGAGAAGATATAGTTGGTTATGTTGGTAAAACAGATCAAATGGCCGGAATGTTAGGAACAATTATGCCAGGTGTCGTTGATAAGATTTATTTATTATCAACAAGAGATTTAGGAGGAGAACAAATTGCTAGTAAAATCTCTATTTATCCTGTTGATTTAAAACAAAAAGAGAATGTAATTAACTATTTGGATAGTTGGAATGATAATTTAGCAATTGGGGAGAATAAAGTTGTTTATAATGATGCCCTATCAATTGTCTTCGCGATGATTAATGATATTGTTAAGATTATTACTATTGCCTTAATTGGATTTACATCGCTTGCATTGTTTGTATCTAGTGTAATGATTGCAATAATTACTTATGTTTCAGTTGTTGAAAGAACGAAAGAAATAGGTGTGATTAGATCGCTTGGAGGAAGTAAAAGAGATGTTTCAAATCTATTTGTTGCCGAAACTGCCATCATTGGTTTAGTTTCAGGAATATTTGCAATTTCATTTACTTATTTAGCTTCTTTTATTATTAACTTAATTGTTTATAATTCAATTAATACTAAGATTGCTGTCTTCCCTTATCATTTTGCATTAATAATGATAGGTGTTAGTATCACCTTGACGTTAATTTCAGGTTTAGTACCATCAAGATCAGCAGCTAAGAAAGATCCAGTTGTTGCGCTTAGAACAGAATAAAATAAAAGCATTCCTAGGTAGAATGCTTTTTTTTATTGGAGAATGTTATCAGAAATTGCTAAGAGACTTTTTCTTGAGGTTAGTAAGATAAAAAAGATAAGTACCGATGTGCTAATTACATAAATACTATTGTAAAATAAGCTATAGATAAAAAGATTATCATTAGCAAAACCAAATATTTTTGTTGCTATATTTACCTCACAACTACTAGCAGCAAACTTAATACTACTGCCCCAAAGTATAACACCACTAAATGTCCCTGATAATAACCAAACCCCTGATGTAGTTAGAATTGCGTAGACAATATTTTTAGCCGTTTTCAAATTATCTTTATGAAATAATCCGCTTAAACCAAATGCAGTGAAAGGAATTAAATAATCTAAAAAGATTAATCCAATAATGTGAAATGTCGTCCAAGGGGTGCCCGTAAACGATTCTAAAAGTTCTTTTAAAATAGATAAGAAAAGAATATAATCAAAAGAAAATTTAAAAAGTGCGAACATTAAACCACCAATTAAACCATATTTTAGGCCAACGAACAAACCGATTAATAATAAAGGTAGTAAGCCTAAATTAAAAATCTTTCCTCCAAAAGGTAATTCCAAGTTAAGACCAGGAATGATTGCTACTAACAAGTCAATTACAATAGCAACTGCAAGTAGTGTAGCTGTGATAACCATTTTTTTTAAACTGAGTTTCAAAGTCATCGCCTCCTTTAAAATAAAAAATCTTTGGTTGCCCAAAGAAATAGTTAAAAGCCCAACTATCCCTTCGCTAGCATTACCCAGTTCAGGTTCAACGGGTCGATTAGATCCTCTCAGCTTTAATAGCTCCCCGTAGTGAACGATTTCATTATAACATACAAAGTATTAATTGAAAGTAAATAAGTAATATCATTTGAAGAAATAAGAGAAGAGGACTAAAATATAAGAAAGGAGTGTAAGAAAAATGACTAAAAAAGTTGATTATTTTAAAGTTGCCCCAAAAGCAATGAAAAATTTAATAAATATGGAAAATTATTTTCAAGAAAATAGTAAGATTAATCCCCTGATAAGAGAATTAATAAAAATTAGAGCCTCACAAATTAATGGTTGCGCTTATTGTTTAAATATGCACACAATTGATGCTTTAAAAATTGGTGAAACAGCACAAAGAATTTTTTTAATAAGTGCTTGGTGGGAGACAGATCTATTTACTAAAGAAGAAAAAGCAGTCCTCAGTTTAACTGAACATGTAACTTTAGTAAGTGATGGAGTCCCTAAAGAAGTTACTGAAGAAGTGTTAAAATACTTTAAAGAAGACGAATTAGTTGAACTCGTTTTAATGATATCTCAAATCAATACTTGGAATAGAATAAATATTGCTTCTCATAATGATATTGATCCCAATTATAAATGATAATTAAAGGCTAATTTTAGCCTTTTTTGTTATAGGCATTTAATTGGTATTAAATAACAATAGGTACTATAATAGTAAGGGGGTTTTAATAATGAAACAATTAAAAGGAACGCATCATATTACCTTAATTACTTCAAGTGCTGAACAAATTTATCACTTTTTTACTAATATTATGGGGATGCGTTTAGTTAAAAAAACAATTAACCAAGATGATATTGAAACTTATCATTTATTTTTCGCAGATGATCGGGGAAATCCAGGAACTGATGTTACCTTTTTTGATTTCAAAGGTGCTAGTAAAGCGATTAGAGGAAGAAATGAAATTAGAAAAACTGCTTTTAGAGTAGCTGATGATAAAGCTTTAGATTATTGGCTAAAACGTTTTACTCACTATAAGATTAAACATACAGGCATCGAGACATTATTTGGTAAAAAAGTTATCTATTTTGAGGATTTTGATGAACAACAGTATGTTTTAATAAGTGATCAAGATAATAAAGGTGTTAAAACAGGGACAGCTTGGCTAAAAGGACCAGTCCCAAATGAGTTTGGGATTACCGGCCTTGGACCTGCTTTTTTATACGTTAATGATCTAGAAAGAATTTACGATGCTTTAACAAAGGGACTATTTATGAGAAAGTCCTTAGTTGAAGGAGATTTTACTTTGTATGAAATGGGTGAAGGTGGGAATGGTGGTAGTGTGGTAGTTGTTTATTCCAATGAACCGTTTGTTAGTTATCAAGGTTATGGTGGAGTTCATCACTTAGCCTTTAGAGTTGATAATAAAGAAGATTTAGCTAATTGGGAAGAGCATTTTAATAAATTGCGAGCGCCTAATTCTGGTTATGTTGATAGGTTTTATTTTGAATCATTGTATGTTCGATTATATCCAAATGTTTTATTTGAACTAGCCACTGATGAACCGGGTTTTATTGATGATGAGGAATCTTATGAAATTTTAGGAGAAACTTTAGCTTTACCTCCTAAGTTTAGAAATAAACGCGCTTATGTAGAAAAAATTGTCAGACCAATTAATACAGTTAGAAGCACTAAGAAATTTGAGAAGGAATATTTTTAAAATGATTCATTTATTTATTAATAATCATAGTGATAAGACAATCATATTATTTCATGGTACTGGTGCTGATGAGTATGATTTACTTCCTGTTGCTAAGCTTCTAAGCGATAAGGCCAACATCTTATCTTTTAGAGGTAGTGTTGTTGAAAATGGTATGAATCGTTTTTTTAAGAGATTTTCTATTGGAAACTATGATTTAGAAAGTTACCAAAAGGAAACTAAAAGAATAGTTGACGAAATAAATCTTTTAAAGGAGAAGTACCAAATTGATTTAAGCAAAACGCTTGTGGCAGGTTTTTCTAATGGAGCTAACATTGCCTTAGGAATTTTACAGTATTTCCCTGAAACACTAAATAATTATTTGCTTTTTAGTCCCGATTATATCGACACTAATACACCATTCTTATCTTTAGAAAACAAGAAAATATTTCTTTCTACTGCTAAAAATGATCCCTATAGTAACTATCAAAATCTTTTAATTATGAAAAGCATTTTAAAAGAAAAAAAAGCTGATGTTTTTTACCAATTAATAAGCGGACACACACTTAGTATGGAGTTAGTTTTACAAAGTAAAAATTTCTTTGATGATTTTTTAAAAGAGTAACTCATTTAATTAAAAAAATCAGTCAATAATTGAGTTATGGGACTTTACAAAATATTGTATTTATACTATAATTATATATATATTAATATAAAAAACTTCTTGGTGAAAAGTCTAAGAAGTTTATTTTTTAGGAAAGAGGTTTTATGAAAAGAGCATTTAAATATATAAAGCCATATTGGCACTTAATTTTAATAATATTCCTTTTTGTAGCACTAAGAGCGGTGGCTGAACTTTCACTACCACTTTTTATGGGACAAATTGTGGGAGAAGGGTTAGGACTTAAAGAGCATAGTTCGGAAATTATTTTAAATCCAGAAGTTATTATAAGAGCAATGATTATTATGGTGCTGATTTCAATAGCTAGTATTATAATTACGATTATATCTGGATTTTTAGAAGCTAAGGTCGCGGCCGGATTTGCTAGTGATTTAAGAAAAGCAGTTTATGAAAAGATCCAAAACTATTCTATGAATGAGATTAGTTACTTTCAAACATCATCACTAATTACAAGAACAACTAATGATATTCAGCAACTCCAAAATTTAGTTAATATGTTATTAAGGATGATAATTTTACAACCTGCGATGGCAATTGGGGCAATTATTATGTCAATCTTAATTCAACCAGCACTTTCATTAATTTTAGTAGTATCGGTTGTTAGTGTGTTAGTCTTAGTAACAATAATTTTTATATTAATTTTACCGAAATTCAAGATAGTTCAAAAATTAGTCGACCGATTAAACTTAACAACAAGAGAAAACTTAACTGGACTAAGAGTAGTTAGAGCATATAATACTGAAAAAGTACAGGAAGAGAAAATTATCAAAGCTGCAAAAGATACTAGAGATTTAAGCTTATATGTAAATAGAATTAATAACTTAATGTGGCCAGTCTTGCATGTTATTATGGGTTTAACTAGTTTAGCAATCATTTTTTATGGTAAAGATATAGTTTTTGCATCAGGTGATTTTACGCCAGAACAATTGATGGTTATGCAACAATATTCAATGCGTACTGTAATGAGTTTTATGTTTATTACAATGATTTTTATAATGATTCCTCGTGCCCAAATATCAGCAAACCGAATCATGGATGTTATTGAAATGGATATTGTGATTAAGGAACCGGAATTCCCCGTTTCTTTACCTAATGATCTAAAAGGAGAAATTGTTTTTAATAATGTCACTTTTAAATATTTAGATGCTGATGAACCAGTGTTATGTAATATTAGTTTTACCGCTAAAGCAAATGAAACAACTGCATTTATTGGTTCAACTGGTAGTGGTAAGTCAACACTAATTAATTTAATTCCAAGATTTTTTGATGTAACTGAAGGAGAGATTTTAATTGATGGAATTAATATAAAGGCGCTCTCTTTAGAAGATTTGCATAGTTTAATTGGTTATGTTCCACAAAAAGGAATTCTCTTTAGTGGAACAATCAAAAGTAATGTTTTATTTGCCAAAAATGTTAGAGAATTATCTGAAGAAGAACAAATGAAACGGTTTAATAAAGCAATAGAGATATCTCAAGCTGTTAATTTAGTAAAAGAAAAAGGACTAGAAGGAGAAATTGCTCAAGGGGGAACTAACGTTAGTGGAGGTCAAAGACAAAGACTCTCAATCGCAAGAGCGATTAGTAAAGAACCTTTAGTTTATATTTTTGATGATTCTTTTAGTGCTCTTGATTACAATACTGATAAAAAATTAAGAAAAGCGATGGATGAACATATTTATGGGACTAAATTGATTGTTGCTCAAAGGATTAATACAATTCGATATGCCCATCAAATAATTGTTTTAGATAAAGGAGAAGTTGTTGGTAAAGGCACTCATGATGAATTAATTAAAACAAACAAAGTGTATCAAGAAATTGCCTATTCGCAACTTTCTAAGGAGGAATTATAATGAGTAAAAATATTAGTACAAAGACCCAAACAATTCCTCAAAAGCAAGCAACACCAGGTAGAGCTGGCGGTGGCCATCGTGGTGGTGGTTTCTATGCCGGGAAAGCAAAAGATTTTAAAGGAACGATGAAGAAACTATTTGAATATATTAAACCGCATCGACTTACAATTGTTATTGCTGCTTTATTGTCAATTGTTGGTGCCCTATTATCGGTTCTTGATCCTTATTTATTAGGGGAGATGGTAACCTCTATTCAAAAGTCTTATAGTGCTGGTACCGGTTTAGCCGGCTTAGAACATATTAATATTATTGGTAATTTAGTTATCAATATTGTGCAACTTTCTTTTATTTTAATCACTATCTATGGTTTGGTTTTTGTTGCTAACTATGTTCAAGGCTATTTATTAATTGGTGTTACTCAAAAAATTGTTTTCAAAATGAGAACTGACCTTTCAGAAAAAATAAACCGTTTACCACTTAGCTTTTTTGATAGCCAACAATTTGGTGATGTAATTGGTCGACTAACGAATGATGTTGACATGATTAATACAACGTTATCGCAAAGTTTCTCGGAAATTTTTAGATCAGTCTTTTTAGTAATTATTTATATAACTGTTATGCTTATTTTACAACCTATTCTAGCACTAGTTATTTTTATCTCTCTTTTTGTGAGTTTTTTAGTAACGAGAAGATTTGTTAAATTAAGTCAAAAGTATTTTATTAGACAAGCAAAAGCATATGGTGATTTAAATGGACATGTGGAAGAAACTTATAATGGTCAATCGATTATTAAAGTATTTAATTACCAAGAAGAAGCTTTTGCTGGTTTTAAAGAAATTGATAGTGATTTAAAAGAAAGTTCACACAAATCACAATTTATATCGGGAATTATGATGCCAATTCAATCTTTTATCAGCAATATCACTTATATATCAATTGCTGTAGCTGGGGCAATAATAGTTAGTAATAATCCTTTATTAGGCATTGGAATAATCTTAACATTCTTACAATTTACAAGAAGAATTAATCAACCAATTCAACAAATTGGAACAATCGCTTCTGTGTTACAAGCAACTGCTGCAGCTAGTGAGAGAATTTTTGGATTATTAGAAGAAGAGGAAGAGTCTGCTGAGTCAACTAATACTGTTAAACTCGAAACAGTTAAAGGGTTTGTAGAATTTAAAGATGTTAGATTTAGTTATATCGAAGGAAAAGAAGTTATCAAAGGGTTGAACGCTAAGATTACTCCAGGCCAAACAGTTGCTATTGTTGGACCAACTGGAGCTGGAAAAACAACTTTAGTTAATTTACTAATGAGGTTTTATGAAGTAGACTCAGGAGAAATTTTAATTGATGGAGTTAATATTAAAGAGATGAAGAGAAGTGATGTTAGATCATTATTTGGAATGGTTTTACAAGATACATGGCTCTTTGAAGGCACCCTTTATGAAAATATTAATTATGGAACTAAACCAAAATCTCAAGAAGAAGTTATTAATGCGGCTAAACATGCCCAAACCCATCACTTTATTAAGGCGCTTAGTGGCGGCTATGAGTTTATGTTAAATGAAAATGGAACAAATATTAGCCAGGGACAAAGACAATTAGTCTCAATTGCTAGGGCGATGCTTGCTGATCATCCAATGTTAATTTTAGATGAAGCGACTTCAAGTGTTGATACTAGAACAGAGTTGCTTATTCAAAATGGTTTAAACAATTTAATGAAGAATAGAACAAGTTTCGTGATCGCTCACCGTTTATCAACAATTGTTAATGCAGATTTAATTTTTGTAGTTAATGATGGAAACATTATTGAACAAGGTACTCATGAAGAGTTAATTAGTCAAGGTGGTTTTTATGAGAAGCTTTACAATAGTCAATTTGAAGAGTAATATAGAAATATATTGATAATTTTAGTAAAATCTCTTAAAATATCAAAATAATACCATAAATATCAAGAAAAGTTTATTGTTGAGCCTTGATCTTTATGGTATATTTTAATTGTAAAACGCTTACAGAAAGAGGAGGGATTTTTAAATGAAAAAGCGCATAACATTAGTGTTATTATTTGCTTTCAGTCTATTTGCGTTAGTAGGCTGTGAAAAAGACACAACAGAATTAAACACATTAAGTATGTTCGGGGGAACGGACGCTAATAAAGAAACTTATGAAGGTTTAATTGCTGAGTTTGAAAAAGAAACGGGTAATGTTGTCAAAAATAGATCAGAAACTTCCGATGAAGAATGGAAAGCTTCCGTTATTATTGACTTCTTAACAGGGGATGAACCAGATGTATTACACTACTTTACTGGTGAAACAGCAAAACCGTTAGTTGATTCTAAGAGAGTAGTATCGATCGAAGAAATTAGAGCAGAATATCCAGATTTTGCTAAAAACATTAATCCATCAGTATTAGGAACACATTCAGTACCAACTACAGGATTTGTTGAAGGATTATTCACAAATAAAGATCATTTTAAATCTGCTGAATCAAAAGCATACTTAGATATTAAAGCAATGACATGGGGACAATTTAAAGAGTTATTAGCATTGTTAGTTGAAGAAAACAAAGATATCCCAGGATATTACCCAATTGCTTATGGAATGGATATTCCTCATTATTGGTTAGACCACATTGTTGCTGCAGAATTAGGAGTTAACTATTATGAAGAAATCACTAAAGCTGGTGGTGAAGATAAAATGGTTAACGCTTTATTGAAGTTAAATGAACTTAATTCTTATTTCAGTAAAGATGAAGGGTATGCAAACTCTGAACAAGGATTCTTCGATGGTAAATATACTTTTATATTAGACGGATCTTGGTTTTCTGGTAGAGTTACATTAGAAAATGCTACAGCTCTTCCATTCCCAATTGTTAACGAAGAATTTGGATCACCAATTTTAGCTGGATTTACTAGTGGTTTCTATATTACAAGAAAAGCATGGGATAACCCTGTTAAACGTAAAGCAGCTGTTCAGTTTATTGAAAAAATGACATCAAAAGAAGCTTTAACAGCATTTGCAACTGTTGGTGGGTTTGCCGCTGATGATACAGCTATTCCAACTACAGTTACACCACTTAATGCAGAATTAGCTAAACTAGTTAGTCGTGCTACTTACCAAGTATTACCTTTAGGAGACGCTTCTGTAGCAGGAACTTATAAAGGATTAGTAACTGGTCAAGCATCTTTCGTTTTAGGAAATAAAGAAGAAGCTAAACAAGTTGTTAAAGAATATTTAAGCGGACAATAATTCATTAATTAACAAAATAAGAAGTGGGTGTTGCATCAAAATGTAACACCCTTACTTATAAAAAAAGGGGTAGTCTTATGTATAAAAAGAAATATATCGCATATCTATTAATATTGCCAATGTTAGCTTTTTTAGTAATCTTTTTGTTCTATCCTTTTATAGTTAATATTAAAGTAAGTTTTTATCATTACCTTCATCCCTTTGATGTAACACCAAATTTTGTTGGTTTTGGAAATTTTAAAACTCTATTTGCAGATCGATATTTTAAGATAAGCTTAATTAATACATTAAAGTTAATGGGCTTAGTTTTAGTTTTCCAAGTAGGCTTAGCACTTATTTTAGCTTTACTTGTTGATAAAGTTCCAAAATTCAATACATTTTTTAGAGTGACATACTTTGTGCCAATTATTATTTCAGCGACAGCATTAGGCTTAATGTTTCAAATGATTTTTAAGTTCGATGGTGGTTTATTAAATCAAATTTTAGGATATTTCAAAATCAAACCGATTAGATGGTTAGACATGGAAAATGGGAGAAGAACATTTTATACAATGATGTCACCTGTTGTATGGCAATATATTGGGTTTTATTTTGTAATATTTTTAACAGGGTTATCAACCGTTTCAACAGAAATGATTGAAGCTGCTAAAATTGATGGTGCTTCAGAATGGCAAATTATTACTAGAATTAAACTGCCTTTACTACAAAATATCACAAGAATTGTAATTGTTTTAGCGATAACGGGAACGCTTAAAGTCTTTGATTTGCCTTATATTTTAAATAGTACATCATTCCCAAATGGAAGCCCTTATATTTTAGGAACTTATATGTATGATCTCTTTAGAGGCTTTACTAAAATGGGTGTAGCCGCTGCCTTTTCGATTATACTTGCGGTTCTTGGTGTGGGTTTATCTAGTCTTGTTAATGTTATTTTTAAACCAAATGAGGATATCTAAAATGAAAAGAAAACAAATAAACATTTCAAATACAATTATCTATACATTATTAATTATTTGGGCAATTATTACTTTATATCCCTTTCTTTGGGTTGTGATCAATTCATTCAAATCATCACAGGATATTTTAAGAAACTCTTTAAGTATCCCGATCAAAAACTTTACCTTTGATAATTATATTAATGCTTTTACTGGTAGATTTAACATTTTCAAAGCTTATTTCAATAGTTTCATTATTTCTGGCTCAGTTGTAGTCGGTGTTCTAATTATTGCTGGTGTTGGTTCATTTGCTTTGGCAAGGTATGATTTTCCTGGAAAAAAAATCATCTATGGGTTAATTATTGCCGCAATGATGTTTCCAATCTTTTCGATAATTCAACCACTAGCGATTATGCTTGCAAAACTTAATTTGAACAATACTAGGCTAGGGGTAATTTTGCCTCAAATTGCTGGAAATATTGCTTTTGCAGTTGTTATTCTAACAGGCTTTATTCAACAACTACCACTTGAAGTAGAAGAATCTGCTTATATTGATGGGGCAAATTTATTTCAAAGAATGTTTAGAATAGTCTTACCAATGGCTAAACCAGCCTTTGCAACAACTTCAATCTTTGTTTTTTTGTGGAGTTATAACGATTTGTTCTTACAAATGATTGTGATAAAAGATACTGAAAAGATGCCTATTAGTGTGATTTTAAGAGAAATTAGTTCGCTTCATGGCGGGACGGATTTTGGTTTAATGTCATCATCAGTAACATTAATTATTATTCCAATCTTAATTGTCTACTTTATATTACAAAAAAACATCATCGCTGGTTTAACTGCCGGTGCTATTAAGGGGTAAGTTATGAAATTAACATTAGAGCAAAAAATTGGCCAATTAATGATTATTGGTTGGCAAAGTGATCGTGCTGAAGATATTGTGGAGTTAATCGAACGGTATCACTTTGGGAATGTTGTTTTATTTACTAGAAATATAAAATCACCAGAACAAATTAAAAAAACAATAAGTAAAATTCAAGAAGCAGCTTTAAAGTATAATGGTATCCCTGCCCTAATTTCGATTGACCAAGAAGGCGGGAATGTTAGAAGAATTTACGAAGGAGTCACTAGTGTACCTGGTCATATGGCTATTGGCGCTGCCAGCTATTATGACGCAAATGCTGCATATAAAATAGGCAAAATCGTTGGGCAAGAATTAAAAGCGCTTGGAATAAATTGCAATTTTTCTCCAATTGCTGATGTAAATAGTAACCAAATGAATCCAATTATTGGGATTAGAGCCTTTTCAGATGATCCTGATAAAGTTAGTATGCTAGCGGCAGAATATGCAAAAGGATTAGATGAAAACAATGTAATTGGTAGTTATAAACACTTTATTGGCCATGGTAATGTAATAATTGATTCCCACTTAGATCTACCTCATTTAAATAGTAGTTATGAAGACTTACTGAAAGTTGAATTAGTGCCCTATTTAAATAAACATTTTACACCAAAAGCAATTATGACTGCTCATATCTTATATAATCAGATTGATGATCGCTTCCCGGCTACTCTTTCTAAAAAAATTATTAATGATATGTTAAGAAAAGAAATGAAATATGATGGACTAGTTATCACTGACTGTTTTGAAATGGACGCAATAAGCAGAGCTTTTGCTTTAGAAGAAGCCGGAGTATACGCTTTAAAAGCGACTGTCGACTTAATATTAGTTAGTCATACTTTTGGAAGACAAATGAAAGTAAGAAATGGCTTAATTAGAGCAGTTAAAGAAAATGAAATATCAATGGAAGAATTAGATAAAAGAGTCAATAATGTGATAAGACATAAAATGATCTATACAAATGATGATTTTAATAAAGAAATTGATTATCAAAAAAATCAGCAAATAGCTGATGAAGTAAGTTTAAATAGTATTACATTACTCGATGGCGAAGCTTTCGAGATTGATGATAATACAGTTGTAATTGGCGTGACTAATTACTTAAATTCCATTGCAGAAGATAAAAATATTGAAAATATGGATATTGCTAAAATCATTGGGGAAGAATTCAATATTTCTTACCGAAGTATTGATAATAAAAACTTTAACATCAATGAAATTGCGATTTTCGCTAAAAACAAAAAGGTTATTTTGGCATTAAGTGATTCTCATTTAACATTAATTCAAAGAGTTTTATATTCACAACTTAGACAAAATAATAAAGAATTAATGTTGATTTCTTTACGGACGCCATATGATGTTTTTGGCCAAGAAAAGCCAAATTCTCATTATGCTGTTTATGAATACACTAAACAATCGATCAGTTCTTTATTAAAAATTTTAAAAGGTGATAAGGCGCGAGGTAAAAGTCCCGTTAAACTAATTCCTACTAATAGTAACGGTGAAGAAGTTGATATAAAAAATCAGTTAGTTAGAAATGCAGTTGAGTTTTTAGAAGCTAATTATGCGACTAATATCACACTAAGTGAAGTTGCGATTAAACTTTTAGTCTCTGATGAACACCTTTCTAGGCTTATTAAAAAAGAGACTAATGTTACATTTATTGATCACTTAACGATGATTAGAATACGACATGCAAGACATTATTTGAAAACAACTAATTTAAGAGTATATGAAGTAGCTTTACTCGTTGGCTTTGCTGATGCTAATTATTTTACTAAAAAATTTAAAAAGTTAGTTGGATTAACCCCCCAAGAGTTTAGAAACAGTCTCTAGATTCTTTCCTCCCAAAAGAGCATTTCTAACTAGGAATGCTTTTTTTGTTTAAAAACTTTTTGGAAGTATGATATAATTTGATTTGTATGGAAAATATCTTTATTAAGGTGATAAAATGGCAAGTAGAAAAAAGATAAGAACAAAATATGGATGGTTTTTTAATATTGTAACTAAGATATTTATGATATTCAAAAAGAAACCTTATATTTATAATTTAAATGAAGAAGATATTGATGAAAATGCAATCATAATTTCTAATCACAGCGCGGCATCAGGACCGCTGACTATTTCACTTTATTTTCCGACATTTTTTATTCCATGGGGAACATTTGAAATGACTGAAAAATACCGTGGGCGCTGGAATTATTTATATCACATTTTTTACCGCCAAAAACTAGGGTACAACAAGTTTAAATCCTTTCTATTAGCAACACTCTTTGGGATCATTTCTAAGTCTTTATATAATGGAATGCAGCTTATTCCTACTTATGGTGATTTTAGACTAAGAGCAACTGTCGATATTTCCAAACAATATTTAGATGCGGGAACTTCAATTTTAATATTTCCCGAAGATTCAGATAGTGGTTATCATGAGATATTACTCAAATATAATCCCGGTTTTGTTTATTTAAGTTCTTATTATTATAAAAAGACCGGGAAAGATATTCCTATCTATCCAATGTACTTTCACAAGCAAAGTAACGCTATTATTATTGGCAAAAAGAGTTATATTAATCCCTTATTTGAGCAAGGAATGGATAAATATGAAATTGCTGAACATTATAAAAATATTACAAATGATTTGGCTTTACAATTATTTACCCGCTTAGAAAATTTAAAAAAGAGAACTTAAATGCTCTTTTTTTTTATAAATAAGTCCGCTTATATATTATAATTATAATTAACAGAAGGTTGCTATGGATTTTTTATACCTATATATAGTAGTTTGTATTATCATAATAATTTATATAATTTATAAAGATAAGATTGCTAAAATCTACTACAATTATTTTAAAATAAGGAGAAAGGGAGAAAAAGTTATCATTGAAAATCTCACAAAATATTTAGGAAGACATGTTTTAATTGAATCATTATCATCTAAACATTATGGCGAATTAGTTGAGGTTACTGATACCCTAGTTATTTTAACTAATAATCAACTCAAAAAAATTATTATTAAAGATGAATTTATTATCTCGGCTGAAATTTATAAAGAGAAGAAGAAGAAAAAACAAGGAATGAGCAAGTGAACATTCCTTGTTTTTAAATTGAATAACTCAAATAATTGATTTAACGATTTTTTGGAGTTCAGGAATAACATCTTCCATAAACCATTTATTTTTTAAATGCCATCTAAAGTTTCTTTTTGAAGGATGAATTAAAGGAAATACTTTCGGTAAGAAACTTTTATAATTAAAAACAGTTGTAGTTAAGTTTACTTGGTAGTCCTCTTGTAAGCATTTTTTTAAAGCATAATTGCCAATAATGATTGTTAAGGAAATGTTAGGCATTAAAGCAAGTAGTTTGGGATGCCATTTATCTGCGAAGCCCTTTCTTGGTGGTAAATCACCATTTTTACCACTCCCAGGGAAATAGAAGTCCATAGGTAAAATAGCAAAAATTTCGTTATTATAAAATATTTTTTCATCTACTCCCAGCCACGTTCTTAAGGTTTCCCCACTTTCATCATCAAAGAGCTTGCCTTTTTGCTCAGCTTTTAAACCGGGAGCTTGGCCAATGATAAGTATTTTTGCTTTGGGGGAGGCTTGATAAAGGGGCATAATATTTTTTTTTGTATAGAGAAGATTTTCTTCGTCATTGATTATTTCTTGATAGATTGCTTTCATTGCACCCATAGTGGTTACCTTTTTTTATTAGCAATAAGTTCTTTGATATTTTTAATAATATAATCGTTTTTATTTTCTTTTAAATAGACCAAGTAGATTCCTCTTTTAATTTGGAAATCTTTTAAATTAACTTGAACAAGAGCATTATATTTTAATTCTAATTCACAAATTGATTTAGAAATAACACTAACGCCATGGCCATCTTTGATTAACTGTTTTATTAATGAAGTATTATCAATTTCTAAAATAATATCGAGATCTTCACTAGAATAATTATGGTTAATTAGAAATTCTTCAAAGGAGGTTCTCGTATTGGCTTCTTTGTGTCTCAAGATAAATTTTTCTAATATCAAATCTTCAATCGTAATCTCCGCTTTTTCAACTAATGTGTTAGTAGGGTGAGCAATTATTATTAGTTCATCGCTTGCAAGTAAATAACTTTCTAAACTCTTATCAGTTGGTTTACCATCAACTATCGCAAAGTCAAGGTCATGATATTTTAATCTTTCAAAAATATCTTCTGAAATATCTGTATGAAAATTGTATCTAATCTCTGCGTATTTTTCTTTAAACTCTTTTAAGATTTCTGGAATTAAGTAGCCACTAGCAGTTAATGTAATACCGATATCAACCTTTCTCAAATTAGAAGTAGCGAGAAGAAGTTCTTTATCAATGTTTTTATCAATTGCTAATAATCTCTTGGCATTTTTTATAAGTATTTCGCCTTCTTTAGTAGTTTTTAGCTCCTTACCAGCCCTTTTAAAAATTATTACATTGTAATCTTCTTCCAAAGATTTAATGTGTTGAGAGACGGCAGGCTGAGAGATGTTCAATAATTTTGCAGTTTTTGTATAGTTTCTTTCTTTATCCAAAATAATTAGTGTTTTTAATCTTTCTTTGAGCATATTATCACCTCATTAAGTCATTTTATCATTATTCATAAGTTAAATCAATCAAAGTATAAGAAAATGTGATAACAAGTTCATATCAATAAGATTGAATTATTATAAAAATATGCTATAATTAGACTATCAATAAATGGTGAGGGTTATTATGTTTGACTTTATTTATGACAAAATTGGATCTACGCCTGCAATATTAATTGGGTTAGGAATAATGTTATTTATTAGTTTTTTGTTTACTAGAATAACAAAACCACTAAAACTTCCTAATGTAACAGCCTATATTTTTGCTGGGATAGTTATTGGACCTAGTCTTTTAGGTTTGGTAAAACAAGATGTTATCGATGGGATGGATTTTTTAACTGATATTGCTTTAGCATTTATTGCCTTTGGGGTAGGACGTTTTTTTAAATTAGAAATACTTAAATTGAGTGGCCCAAAAGTAATTGTTATTACTCTTTTTGAATCTCTTTTAGCGGCTATTTTTGTCTTTTTAGGAATGTATTTTATCTTCAATTTAGGTTTTGAATTTTCATTATTGCTTGCTGCAATCGCTAGTGCGACAGCACCTGCATCAACAATGATGACTATTAGACAAACGAAAGCAAAAGGACATTTTGTCAATACGATCCTACAAGTCATTTCATTAGATGATGCAATCTCGTTAGTTTTATTTAGTGTCAGTATTGCTATTATTACAGCAGTAGATGCACCAGGTAAATTTAGTGTGATGACAATTATTATACCGGTTTTGCTTAATTTAGCTATTGTTGCAGGAGGCTTTTTGTGGGGATTTATTCTTCATTTATTTATTACACCCAAAAGGTCAACAGACAATAAATTAATTATAGCTATTTCTTTAATATTATTTTTTACAGGCGTTGCAGCTTCATTAGATATTTCACCATTATTAGGTGTAATGGCAATGGGAATGAGTTATGTTAATTTAAGTAAAGATGAATCGCTTTTTATGCAACTTGACTATTTTACACCACCAATATTGAGTTTATTCTTTATTACATCGGGAATGCGTTTAAAACTTTCTATGTTAGGATCCATTGGAATTGTTGGAGTAGCTTACTTCCTTATTAGAATTATTGGTAAGTATAGTGGTGCAACTCTTGGTAGTATCGTCTCTAACTCCACACCAGAGAATAAAAAGTATTTAGGATTAGCATTAATCCCTCAAGCAGGTGTCTCAATCGGTCTTGCTGCGCTTGGTTCGAGAATACTTTATGAAACAGGAATGAATTTAGGTAATATGAACTTAGTTAGTTATGCTGATCAGTTGACAGTAATTATTATTGCTTCTGGAGTACTTTATGAAATATTTGGTCCACCAAGCGCTAAGTTGTCGTTATATTTAACAAAATCATATGATCCTGCTGAATTAGAAAGAGAACGCCATTCACAATCAGTTTAACTTTCATAAATTTGCTTACTATAATTTTTTATGGTACGATTAGTGAGCAAAAGAGGCCCTGATTTTTTTACAAAATATGTGTATAACCGCTTTTTTAGCGGTTATTTTTATGAAAGCGAGGATGAGTATGAATAAAAATGAAATGAAAAAAATAAAAGAAATTGAACATAATTTAGAGATTAGATTAAAGTCTTTAGCCTTTCTAGACGAGCCGTTGTTATTTAAAGAACTTGAGACTAATATCTTAGGATTGTCTAAAGAAAAAGCAGAAGATAAGTTAGAAATACAAGGAAGAAATATTATTGAAAGAAGGCGAAAAAAAACGACATTTAAGAGAGTTTTAGAGCCAATTATCAATCCTTTTAATTTGTTATTAATTGGAATTGCAATTATGACTTTTTTTACTGATGTAATTTTCGCAGAAACCAATGATTATGTAACTATTATTATCATTTTAGGTTTAGTTATTTTATCTAGTGCAATTGCTTTTATTCAAAGTGAAAGATCAAATAGTGCTGTGGAAGGATTACTTAAATTAGTCACTAATACAGCTGATGTTTTAAGAGATAAAAAATGGGTTGAAATCAATATTGAAAGTCTTGTTGATGGTGATATTATTAAACTTTCCGGTGGAGATATGATCCCTGCTGATGTTAGATTTTTAACAACAAAAGATACGTTTGTTGCTCAGGCAGCTTTAACAGGGGAGTCACAACCAGTGGAGAAATATCCTTTAAGTGAATTTAAGCAAAATTATTCTCTTACAGAAATGGAAAACTTAGGTTTTATGGGCTCGAATATTATTAGTGGAAGCGCGACTGCTGTCGTATTAGCGACTGGTAATAATACTTTTTTTGGTTCAATGGCAGATTCCCTTAGTGGTGATAAAGCATTAAAAAGTTTTGAAAGAGGTATAAGTTCTGTTAGTAAACTTTTGATTCAATTAACATTGCTTATGATTCCTTTGGTCTTAATAATTAACGGCGTATTAAAAGATAATTGGTGGGAGGCATTTTTATTCTCAATTAGTATTGCTGTTGGTTTAACGCCGGAGATGTTGCCAGTAATTATGACATCAACGCTTGCAAAAGGTGCAATGACTATGAGTAAACATAAAGTTGTTGTTAAGTCGTTGGGAACGATTCAAACTTTTGGTGAGATGGATATATTGTGTACAGATAAAACAGGAACATTAACAGAAGATAAAATTATTTTAGAAAAATATATGAATATTGAGGGTGATGATGATAAAAGGGTTTTAAGACACGCGTTTTTAAATAGTTACTTTCAAACAGGGCTTAAAAATTTAATTGACTTAGCAGTTATTAAAAGAGGAAATCAAAATCAGTTAGATTCAATATTATCTAATTACCGTAAAGTTGATGAAATCCCTTTTGATTTTACAAGAAGAAGAATGAGTGTTGTTTTAGAAGATAATTCAAAAAAGAGGCAATTAATTACTAAAGGTGCTGTAGAAGAAATGATGGAAATATGCTCTTTTATTGAGATTAATGGCAAAGTTAAAACTATGACTAAAGAACTTAAACAAATCGCTTTTGAAACCTATTTAAGACATAACGAAGATGGATTAAGAATAATTGCTGTTGCCCAAAAGAACGAAGTTCCTGATGAACATACGTTTAATGTAGATGATGAGTCAGAGATGGTTTTAATTGGTTTTATTGGCTTTTTAGATCCACCAAAAGAAAGTGCCAAAGAAGCTCTTTTAAAACTTAAACAACACGGTATTAGAACAATTGTTTTAACCGGAGATAGTGAGGGAGTAACGAGAAAAGTTTGTCAAAAATTAGAGATAGATGCTAAAGTTATTTTTGTTGGTTCGGATGTTGAAGCGATGACTAATGAGCAATTAATAAATAATTTAGAGCAATATGATGTTTATGCTAAACTCACCCCTTCTCAAAAAGAAAGAATTGTTAGATTACTTCAGGAAACGGGACATACTGTAGGTTATTTAGGAGATGGAATTAATGATGCTCCTGCGTTACATCAAGCAGATATTGGTATTTCTGTGGATAGTGCTGTTGAT
>CAYZTG010000008.1:0-34816 GCA_964481475.1 uncultured Acholeplasmataceae bacterium
ACGGCAATTGATTGGGTAGGAATAACGGCGGTGCGGAAACACTGGATGTTTGTGGTCTTAATCTATGTTATTTGGAATGCTCTACCATTTAAGATACTAGTCTTTATTGGTGGACTTCAAAGTATTTCCAAACAATACTATGACGCTGCAAAAGTAGATGCCGCTTCACCGAGAAGAACATTAACCAAAATTACAATTCCGCTCTTATCCCCTCTAATAAGCTATATTGTAATTACCTCGTTTATTGGGGCCTTTAAGTCCTATGAATCGGTGCTCTCTGTGGCCGGGGGGACAGGTCGTGAACTTGATAGGAAACGGTGGACAGCAGTTGCATATGTTTATGATAAAATAGGAATTCCTGGGATGGATAGTAACTATGTTTCTTATTACTCTAGGGGTGCTGCTGCGGCAGTAATATTATTCTTGATTATCTTGGTTTTTACTTTCATTAATTTATATGCCAGTAAAAAACGAGTACATTACTAGGGGGTTATTATGCAACAAGTTAGTTTAAAAGTTGATTACCGAAAAAATGAGCGATTAGCTTTACAAAGAACAAATTACATTGTTAGAAAAATTATTACATATGCTTTTTTAACAATAATAGCTCTTTTTGTTTTAATTCCTTTTTACTGGATGTTTAATATGTCTCTTCAAAGTTCGAATGAAGTATTAAACTCTGCGAGTATTAGTTACTTTCCAAAAGAGTTTTCTCCAGGGAATTATATTAAAGTATTTCAATATTCAAGTTCCTCCCAAGGAAGTATTTCATTTATTACATATTTCAAAAATACACTTATTGTAGGGATTGCTTCTACATTAGGGGGAACATTATTTTCCATCCTTGTCGCTTTTGCTTTGTCAAGATTAAACTTTAGAGGGAAAGAATTAATTTTCTCAATCCTACTAGCAACAATGATGATTCCTGGTGAAATGATGGTTATCTCTAACTACATTACAGCAGCTAGACTTGGTTGGGTTAAAGATCCTGGTATGGGTTCATATTACGCAATGATTTTTCCTTTCTTAGTTTCGATATTTCATATTTATTTGTTAAGACAAACATTTAAACAAATACCTAATGAACTATATTATGCAGCTAAAGTGGATGGCTGTGCTGACTTTAAGTACTTATGGAGAATTATGGTTCCAATGGCAAAATCAAGCATTATTACAATTACGATCCTAAAATTAATGGGCTCTTGGAATGCTTATATTTGGCCAGATATAGTTGCCAATGAAAAATATAAATTAGTTACAACTTGGTTAAGATCTTCATTTGTTGACCAAGATACAGGACAGGGGAGAGTATTAATGAACTACCAAATGGCCGCAACTGTTATAGTTACTGTCCCATTGTTGATATTCTTTGTGGTATTTAGAAAATACATTATGAGTGGTGTTTCAAGAAGTGGAGTAAAAGGATAAAACTTTAAAAGGAGGATAAAATGAAAAGAAAAGGTTTTATATTAGTATTATTATTAATATTTTCGCTAGCTCTCTTTGGTTGTAAAGAGAGAGATAGAGACCCAGACCAAGGTGGAAATGGTAATGGCGGAAATGGAAATGGCGGAAGTGATAACGGAGGCGGTGGAGGCGAAGACACCTCTAAACCGATAGTAGAATGGTATAAGCTTGCCGAAGATGCTGATTATGATGGTTCTAGTGTAACTATTAATTTTTGGCATAGAATGGGAGAAGAAAACCAAAATATATTAAAGAAATGGATAGTTGAGTTTAAAGAAGTTTATCCAAATATTACGGTCAACGAAGTTAAAATAGCCGATGATTATGATGCATTAGCTAACCAAGTTGCTCTAGCAATACCTGCTGGTAACGCTCCTCATATTACGGAGAGTTATCCAGACCATGTTGCGCGATATGGGAAATCTGCTTTAGCACTAAATAACTTTATTACAAATCCAAATATTGGTTATAGTGAAGAAGAAATTGAAGACTTTTTATCAGGTTTATGGTTAGAAGGACAAAGTTATGACAGTGTAAAGACAGTGATGTCGATGCCATTTACTAAATCGAGTGAAGCATTATTTTATAATAAAGCTTATTTTGATAAACATGATTATAAATTACCAGAAAGAGGATTTTGGACCTGGGAAGAAATATTTGAGATAGCAGAAGACATTAAAAAACGAGAACCAACTTCTTATCCATTTGGTTATGACTCAAGTGATAATATGTTTATTACAATGAGTGAACAATGGAAGGCTCCATATACTGGTTATGATAGTAAAGGTAAAGGAACTGTTTTGTTTAATAATGATACTTCTAAGGAAATGATTAAGTATTTCAAAGATAAAATTGATCGTGGGTTAATGACAACTCGTTCATTAAATGGAGCATATACTTCAGACATTATGAAGACTGGAGAAAAATTATACATGTTTGTTGGCTCAACTGGTGGGGCAAGATATTCTATTCAAGGTGCTGATGAGGCATTTGCTAAAGGATATAGAGTAGGAGTAGCACCAGTACCTGTAAAAGATATCAACAATCGAAAACAAATTCAACAAGGACCTAATATTAGTTTATTTAGCAAGAAAAACGAACAAGAAATGATTGCAGCTTGGTTATTTTCTAAGTTTATTCTAGAACCAGAAAGAACTGCTGAATTTGCATTACAATCTGGATATGCACCAATAAGACATAGCGCTTATGAGACAGAAAAATGGTTAAATTACATTGCAGGAATTAAGGAAAACCCAGCAACACCGACAGAAGCAGGAGCTAAAGTAATTAAAGAAGCAATTGAAATGTTTAGAGATAATGAAAATATTTTCTTTACATCAGCAGTCTTTAACTTAAGTTCTAAAACAAGAAGCGAAGTTGGCTCATTACTTGATAAAATATTTGCTTATAAAGATAAAAACTTAGACGCATATATTAATGATGAGTATGAAGATTCATACGACTTCATAGTTAACTAAATAATTTTTAATTATACAAAAAACAAGGAGGAGTATAATGAAAAAGATATTAACATTTATAGGTTTTATCGCTCTAGTATTCGTACTAGCTGGATGTAAACCAAAAATATTTACTGTTACTTTTGATTCTAACGGCGGAACAAATGTTGCTGCAGAAAAAGTAGAAGCGAATAAGAAAGCAACAAAACCAACAAGCGATCCAACAAAAGACGGATTTACTTTTGTTGAATGGCAACTTGATGGAGCCAAGTATGAGTTCGAAACGCCTGTTACAAGAGATATAACATTAAAAGCCTTATGGAGAGTTAACGAAGGCGATCCAATAATGGAAACATTAGAAGACATCAGAGATACTCTTGGAGTATTAATTAAAGACCCCAAAAACATCTTAGTAGGGTTTAACTTACCAACTAAATTTATGGATGATGTAGTTGGTGTTTGGAAATCTAGTGACACAACTTATTTTAAAATAGGCGAGCCAGATACTAGTGGTGTTGTAACAACAACAGTAATTAGACCAGAAAGTGCTGAAGGAAATAAAGTTGTTAAACTTAGTGTCGTTCTAAGTCTTGAAGGAAAGAGTGTAAACTGGGAAATAGAACTAACTATTATTGCTTTAGAACCAGCAGCTTATGAAGGAAATAGTTTTAAAGAAGGAGTCACTAAAGAACTTGCAAATGAAACGATTAAAGTATCTAATGTAGCACTTTATTACGCACAAGGAACTAATGGATATTATTTATCAACAGCTGATGGCTCACTAGCTTTTGTTTATGGAACAACAGGAATGCCAGAAGCAGGAAAACTTTATAATATAACTGCCAAAGTTGAAAATTATTATAATGCACTCCAAATAAAAGACGTGAATTATCAACTAGTTGAAGGAACACCTGACCATGTGGTTACTTACGCAGATTTTTCAATTGCTGATGCTGTTTTATTACCAAAACCAAGCGCAGAGCATGTTTATGGTCATAATGCTTATAAATTTAAAGATGTTAAAATTTTTGTTGAAGGTACTGGAAACTACAATACTTTTTTAGTTGACAAAGACTTTGATCCTACAAAAGATAAAAGAACAAAAGACAATAGTGTGATGTTCTATTACCCAGCTCAAATTAATGAACTTAGAGCTTTACAAGGTCTTGTAATCAATGAAATCGACTTAGTTTTTGAAGGATATAGAACTGACCATAATGTTTGGTATTTCTCTTATCTAAAACCAATTGCTGATATTAAATTAGCAACGTTAACGGATCAAGAAAAAGCAGACGCAGCTAAAAATGGTCTTTCAATTGTCTTAGAATTCCCTAAAGCTGGGAAGCTTGAATTACCAAAGACTGGAATCTTTGAATCAACAATTACTTGGACTTATAAAGAAAGTACAGATCCAAATAATAATTTAATTAATTTAGAAAATGGTGAAGTTACTTTACCAACAGAACCTGGAAGAAAAGTAGTTACTATTGTTGCTACAATTATTAATGGTACAGGTACAGCAACTAAAGAATTTGACATTAAAGTTGGTGAATACGTTCTTGAAACAATTGAAGACGCTTTATTATTAGAAAACGGCGAAACAATTATGGTTGAAGGAATTATTACTGATAAATTTGCTAATAATACATATGGCTTCCAAAGTGGATCAGCCTCAATCGCGATTTATTTCTTTGATGAATTAGTTATCGGCAAGAAATACCGTTTGATTGGTGAAAAAGATAACTTTAATGGCTTGCACCAATTAAAAAACATTGAAGTTGTTGAATCTTCATCAGGATTAATACCAGAACCGTTCGCCATTAATGATATTATTGATAACAGCGAAGAATTAGCTAACTATATTGCAGGTAGAGTATCTATTGAAGGTGCAGAAGTAATTGCTGTAGGTGAACTATCTGGAAACAATCGAGATGTTAAGATTAAAAAAGGTGAAACTGAATTAATTATTAAATATGATAAGAGAGTTTTTGGTGGAGCTGATTCAACTGTACTTGCTGGATTAAAAGTTGGCGACATTATTAATTATGTTGGAAACCTTGGTTGGTATAAAGCACCACAACTTGGCTTTGGACCAAATACATATGTTGGAGAAGGGTGGCCAACACCTGACTTTGAATTTGTAACTACTATTGATTTTGGTGGAGTTGCAGTAACTGGTTATGGTGATGCTGATAAAGATTTTATCCAAGAAAAAACATTTACAAACGGTGATGGTGTAAGTTATTCAATTACATTAAAACGTGGACAAATTAATAAATGGAACCCAAATGCAGAGAAACCAAACTATCTTGATTATGTTGGAGGATTTGTAGTTTTAGCGCCAATAAATACAGCTACTGAATCTTATTTTGAACTTGATTTAGGGAACTTAGCAGGCATGACAGAATTAAAAATGTCATTAGGTACATGGTCTACAACTGCGTTTAATAAAATAAGCGGATTTGAAGATGCAAAAATAGCATTACAGTTATGGGACGGAGAAACATGGGTGACTCTTAAAGATATAGACAATAAAGAAAATGTTATTAGCTATTTAAAAGATGGAGAATTTACTCCTGTTACCTTTAAAGTTGAAGGTCCTGGCAAATATAGAGTTTTATATGACGCACCAAGCGCAGCAAGCGGAAATACAACTCAAGCATTAACAATTGATGATATTATTATCCAAAGAAATATCAAAGTTGATTTTGGTGGAGTTGCAGTAACTGGTTATGGTGATGCTGATAAAGATTTTATCCAAGAAAAAACATTTACAAACGGTGATGGTGTAAGTTATTCAATTACATTAAAACGTGGACAAATTAATAAATGGAACCCAAATGCAGAGAAACCAAACTATCTTGATTATGTTGGAGGATTTGTAGTTTTAGCGCCAATAAATACAGCTACTGAATCTTATTTTGAACTTGATTTAGGGAACTTAGCAGGCATGACAGAATTAAAAATGTCATTAGGTACATGGTCTACAACTGCGTTTAATAAAATAAGCGGATTTGAAGATGCAAAAATAGCATTACAGTTATGGGACGGAGAAACATGGGTGACTCTTAAAGATATAGACAATAAAGAAAATGTTATTAGCTATTTAAAAGATGGAGAATTTACTCCTGTTACCTTTAAAGTTGAAGGTCCTGGCAAATATAGAGTTTTATATGACGCACCAAGCGCAGCAAGCGGAAATACAACTCAAGCATTAACAATTGATGATATTATTGTTAAAGGTAAGGCTGTTGAAAAAGAGATAGAAGCAAGTGAATACGCAGGATTTATGATCTATGAAATATATGGTGGTGGTGGAAATACAGGCGCAGTTTATAAAAACGATTATGTAGTTTTATACAATGGAACAAGTTTAACTATTGATATGACACAATTTTCATTACACTATGCTTCAAAAGCTGGAGATTTTAAAAAACAAGAAGGATTAACATATGATGCAAACATATTTTTAACTGGAACACTAGAACCAGGGAAATTTTACGTGATTCAACTTGGGGCAGGAACTGGGGGGACTGAAGATTTACCCATAGTGGCCAATTTTGTAGGTGGAATTACCGCCGCAGCAACTGATGGTAAATTTGCATTAGTTAAGAGTAACGACAAATCATATGCAATTAGCGGTAAAAATGATATCCTTGTGGTAGACTTTGTAGGCTTTGGAACTGAGGCTAATATGTATGAAGGTTCTGGACCAACTGCTAAACCAAGTAATACAAATTCAGTTAGAAGAAAATCATTAGTTGATAACAATGATAATGCTACTGATTTTGAAGTTGTTGTTGCAGATCTAAGTTATTTATTGAATTAATAAAATTTAATTAGGTTATAATTATTTAAAGAAAAGGAGTTAAACTTAAAAAGTTTGCTCCTTTTTTTATGTGTAGTTAAATAAAAAACCCTTTAGAGTTGTTGTATTCTAAAGGGTTTAAATATTATTAATTACTTATTTTTGGGGTTTTTAAGATTTGCTTGAGCTGCTGCTAATCTTGCAATTGGTACTCTAAATGGTGAACATGAAACATAATCAAGTCCAATATTATGGCAGAATTCAACACTTTGTGGATCTCCACCATGTTCCCCGCATATTCCAAGGTGAATATCAGGTCTTGCTTTTTTGCCAAGTTCGACAGCTATTTGCATTAATTTACCAACACCTTTTTGATCAATGTGAGCAAACGGGTCAGCTTCGTATATTTTAGTATCGTAGTAGTAGCCTAAGAATTTAGCTGCGTCATCTCTACTAAAACCAAATGTCATTTGAGTAAGGTCGTTTGTTCCAAATGAGAAGAACTCAGCTTCTTTAGCAATTTCATCAGCAAGTAATGTTGCTCTTGGAATTTCAATCATTGTTCCTACCAAATATTCAAGTTCAACTTTAGCTTCTTTAATTATTTTATCAGCTGTTTTTACAACAAAGTCTTTAATATATTTAAGTTCTTTAACTTCGCCTACTAAAGGAATCATAATCTCAGGTATTACTTTTATTCCTTTTTTGCTAACTTCAATAGCGGCTTCAATAACTGCTCTTGTTTGCATTTCAGCAATTTCTGGATAAGTTACTGAAAGTCTTACTCCGCGGTGTCCTAACATCGGGTTAGTTTCATGAAGTTCATCAACAGTTTGTTTTAAATCTTCAAAAGAAACATTTAAATCTTTAGCTAGTGCTTCAATATCACGGTCATTGTGTGGTAAGAATTCATGTAATGGTGGATCCAAATAACGAATAGTTACAGGAAGACCATCCATAACTTCATAAAGCTCTATAAAGTCTTGTCTTTGCATTGGTAAAATTTTAGCTAATGCTTTTTCTCTATCTTCTTGTGTTTTTGCTAAAATCATTTCTCTAACTGCTTTAATTCTTGTTGCTTCAAAGAACATATGTTCAGTTCTAACAAGACCGATTCCTTGTGCACCAAAGTCAATAGCAACTTTAGCATCTTTAGGTGTATCAGCGTTAGTTCTAACTTCTAAAACTCTATATTTGTCAGCCCACTCCATTAATGTTGCAAAGTCTCCACTTACTTCTGCATCAACAGTGGCAATTTTTTCTCCATAAACTTTTCCAGTAGAACCATTTAAGGAAATAATGTCACCTTCATTAAATTTAGTTCCTCTAATTTCAAAGAAACCTTCCTCTTCGTTAACAAACATGTGATCTGCACCAGCAACACAACAAGTTCCCATTCCTCTTGCAACAACAGCTGCGTGACTTGTCATCCCGCCTCTAGCAGTTAAAATACCACTAGCGATAACCATTCCTTCAATATCTTCAGGAGATGTTTCAACTCTAACTAAAATTAAAGGGGTATTTGGATCTTTTGCATGAAGTTCTTGAGCTTTTTCTGCTGTAAAGACTACTTTACCATAAGCTGCACCTGGAGATGCTGCTAAACCTTCGCCAACTACTTTAGCTTGTTCGAGGGCTTTTTCATCAAAAGTTGGGTGAAGCATTTGGTCTAAAGAAATTGGATCAACTCTTAAAACAGCTTCTTTTTCATCAATTAAACCTTCTTTTACCATGTCAATAGCAATTTTAATTGCTGCATGGGCAGTTCTTTTACCACTTCTAGTTTGTAGAATATAAAGTTTGCTTCTTTCGATAGTAAATTCTAAATCTTGCATATCTTTATAGTGGTGTTCTAGTTTTTCACTAATATCATGAAACTCTTGATATAATTCAGGAGCTTCTTTTTGGAGTTTACTAATTGGTTTTGGTGTTCTAATTCCTGCAACAACGTCTTCGCCTTGAGCGTTAAATAAATATTCGCCATATAAGACATTTTCACCAGTTGATGGGTCTCTTGAAAAAGCTACGCCTGTTCCACAGTCATCTCCCATATTACCAAACACCATTGTTTGAACGTTAACAGCAGTTCCCCATGAGTAAGGAATATGATGTAATCTTCTATAAGTGTTTGCTCTTGGATTATCCCATGATCTAAAGACAGCACTAACGGCTTCAATTAATTGAGATTTAGGGTCTTGCGGAAACTCTTCGCCTTTAAGTTCTAAGTAGCGAGCTAAGAACGCTTCTGCAATATACTGCATATCATCAGCAGTTAAATCATCATCACTTGTAATTCCTTTTTCAGCTTTGCGATCATCAAAGATTTTATCAAAATGTTCTTTGCTTATTTCCATCACAACGTCACTAAACATCATAATGAATCTGCGATATGAATCATAAGCAAAACGAGGGTTGTTAGTTAATTTTGCTAAACCTACCACTACCTCATTGTTTAAACCTAAGTTTAAAATAGTATCCATCATCCCTGGCATAGAAGCTCTAGCACCAGAACGAACTGAAACTAATAATGGATTATTAACATCACCAAACTTTTTGTTCGCTTCTTTTTCTAATTCAGCAACTGCTTGGAATATTTCATTAATAATGCTATCATCAATTTTCTTGCCATCCTCGTAGAACTTTGTACAAGCTTCAGTTGAAACAGTGAAACCAAACGGAACAGGTAAGCCAATTTTAGTCATTTCTGCTAAGTTTGCACCCTTACCGCCTAAAAGATTTCTCATCGTAGCGTCGGCTTCGTTAAACAAGTATACATACTTTTTCAAATAAATCATCCTTTCTATTATGCAATTTTGTCCGAGAATATTATAGCATAAAACAATATTTTCTCAATAAAATACATAAGTGTTAGCGCATTCATTGTATAAAAGATGTAAAAAAATGTAAAAGTCAACTATTTATTTAGAAATATTATCGTTTCAAAGGTTGTTAAATCAAGATTAATCAAGATTTAACTATAGAAAGTGTAATTAAAAAAGTCATTTGAAAAGAAAAACTTACTTAAAAAATAAGGTAAATATTTCTAATAAAGAGAATAAACAAGAAATATTTAATTCTAAATGGTATAATTTAATGTATGAGAAATGAGGTTTACAATGTATAAAAAAATTGATGAACTAATAAATAAATATGAAACTATTATTATTCATAGACATAAAAACCCTGATATGGACGCAATTGGTTCTCAAATGGGATTAGCTTATTTAATTAGAGAAAAATATCCTAACAAACTAGTTTTTGTAGTTGGAGACGAAAATAGATTCGTCAAAGAACCGATGAGCATTATTGACGAAACAGCTTTTGAAGGAAGCCTAAGTATTATTGTTGATGTTGCTGTTGATTTTATGATTAGCGACGAGCGGTATAAATTAGCTAAAGAAACTTTAATAATTGACCATCACACAAATAGTGCCAATATACCAGCAACTACCTTTATTGATAGTTCATTTAGTTCAGCAAGCGAATATATTGTGGAGATATTTAAGAGTTTAGGATACAAGTTTAATAAGCAAATAAATGAATATTTGTATGCGGGGATGATTATGGATACTGGTAGGTTTATGTATTTGAAAAATGCCAAAAAAACATTTGAAATTGCTGCGTTTTTAATGGAAGAGAATTTTGATTTTCAAAAACTATATAATTGGTTATATGTGGAACCACTAGAGAGAAGATTACTTAAACATCAATTTGAAAGTAGGTTTGTTTTTGAAGACGGAATAGCGTATCTGAAAAACACTAAAGAAGACTTAGAAAAGATGAATATAGACACATTTTCTGTTTCAAGAGGAATGGTTAATTTAGCTTCCGGGATTGAGGAAATTAAAATTTGGTTAAATTTTACTTATGATAACGAAACTAATAAAATTATTGGAGAGTTTAGAAGTAGAGGAATTATTATTGTTGATGTTGCAAAATCATTTGGTGGTGGAGGACACAACTTTGCTTGTGGAGCGGCACTAAATGATTGGGAAGAAGTAGATTTAATTATTAATGAGTATAAAAAATTATTAAAGGAGGATAATTATGAATCCTAAAGAACTATTATTAAATAAAATTAAAGAGTATGAATATATTATTATTCATGGACATACAAGACCAGATGGTGATTGTTACGGTGCTCAATTTGGGCTTAAAAACATTATTAAAGAATCATATCCTAAAAAGAAGGTCTTTGTTGTGGGAGAAACAAGTAATTATGTTTCTTTTGTTGGTACTCCCGATGTAATTAAAGATGAAGCCTATAGGAACGCCTTAAGTATTGTTGTTGATACTGGAAGTGAAAAAAGAATAAGTGATAAAAGATATAAATTAGCTAAAGAAGTTTTTAAAATAGATCATCATGTTGAAGAAGAAGATTCATTTTATGCTAACTACTATTGGGTTGATGATTTACTTCCATCTTGTAGTCAAATGATTGCTGATTTTTATCGAACATATCGAGCAGAACTAAAAATATCTTTTGAAGGCGCAAGAGCAATGTATGTGGGAATTTTAACCGATACAGGAAGATTTAGATATCGTGGCGTTGACCGTAGTACTCATGAACTAGCAGGAATGTTACTTGATTATAATGTTGATGTTGAAGAAATTGATAATTATTTATCAGTAGAAGAAATGAATTCAATTAGACTAAAAGGGGAAGTTTTAAGTAACTTTATAACTACTGAAGGGGGTTTTATTTACTATATTATTACCCAAGAACTAATGGATAGAATGAAGGTAACACATGAACAGGCTAGCGCCATGGTTGGTAATTTAGCAGGGATTGAAGGCTATCCGGTCTGGGCTTTATTATTAGAAGATAATGGGGAATATCGAATTAGATTAAGAAGTAGGGGCCCAGAGATTCAAAGACTTGCAACCAAGTGGAGAGGTGGCGGACATCAAAAAGCTGCCGGAGCCTTATTAAAAGATTTAAATGAATTAGCTGAGTTTATCAATGATGTTGAGAGTTTAATAAAAAATGAAAGTATGTAATACATTAGTTAACGATGTTAGTCAACTAAAACCGTTAGTAGAAATTGAAAGATCACTTCAAACTTCTTATCGTAAATATCTTTGGAAACCTTTTATTAAAGCGATTAAAGAATTTAACTTGATTGAAGAAAATGATAAGATAGCAATAGCGGTAAGTGGTGGAAAAGATTCCCTTATTTTAGCAAAACTCTTTAGTGAGTTACATAAATATAGCGAAATTCCTTTTGAACTAGAATTTATTGCGATGGACCCTGGATTTAACTCACTTAATAGAAAGTTTTTAGAAGATAATGCTAAGTATTTAAATATACCAATTAAGATTAGAAATAGTGATATTTTTAACGTTGCCCAAAAGATTGCTGGAGAAAATCCTTGCTATATGTGTGCAAGAATGCGAAGAGGCTTCTTGTACAACTTTGCTAAAGAATTAGGATGTAATAAACTTGCTTTAGGACACCATTTTGATGACGTTATAGAAACCACAATGTTAAACATTTTTTATGGTTCGCAATTTAAAACAATGGTTCCCAAAATAAGAGCTGAAAATTTTTCAGAAATGGAACTAATTAGACCGCTAGTTTTTATTAAAGAAGAAGATATTATTAGATTTTTTAAAACAGCTGGCATTAATACAATGAATTGTGGTTGTGAAGTTGCAGCCTCTAAATATAGTTCAAAAAGAGCATACATTAAGCAACTAATTAAGAACTTAAAAGAGGATAACCCAGAAATTGATCTCTCTATCTTTAATAGTGCAACCAATGTAAATCTTAATCAAGTTTATGGATATGAAATTAATAACGAAAAGAAGGATTTTAATAATATTTACAAAGAAACTTTGAAAAAGGAAAAATAAGAAAATGATTTTAGATACTATATGTGCAATATCAACTGCATATGGCACAGCTGGAATTAGTGTAATTAGAGTAACCGGTGATGAGGCCATAACAAAAGTTAATCAAATTTTCCAAGGCAAAGATTTAACCAAAGTTGAGACACACACAGTTTCTTATGGTTTTATTCTTGATGAAGATAATAAAGCAATTGATGAAGTGATGATTGCTGTTTTTAAGGCGCCTAGAAGTTTCACAAGCGAAAATATGGTGGAAATATCAACACATGGAGGAATCTTAGTTACAAACAAAGTATTAAAAAGACTACTTAGTATCGGACTTAGATTAGCAAATCCTGGCGAATTTACTGAAAGAGCATTTGTTCACGGAAGAATTGATTTAGCCGAAAGTGAAGCTGTAATGGATTTAATAAACGCTAAAAATGAAAACGCAATGAAGTTAGCAATTCATGGTTTAAAAGGAGATACATCGAAACTTATTAAAGAGCTAAGAGATAAACTATTAACAATAATTGCCGTAATAGAAGTTAATATTGATTATCCTGAATATGATGACACCATTTTAATGACAAACGAAATAATCAAACCAGAAATAACTAAGTTTATTAAAGAATTAGACACCATTTTAAAAACCGCTAATAAAGGAAGAATGATTAGAGAAGGAGTAAAAACTGCGATCATTGGTAAAACTAACGTGGGAAAGTCTAGTTTACTAAATGCTTTATTAAATGAGGAGAGAGCAATTGTCACTAATGTTGCTGGGACAACTAGAGATACAATTGAAGCTAATATTAATATTGGCGGAATTACACTTAATTTAGTTGATACCGCAGGCATTAGAGAAACAAGTGATGTTGTTGAACAAATTGGTGTAAAAAGAAGTAAGAAAGCAATTAAAGAAGCAGAACTAATTATTTTAGTTTTAGATATAAGCGAAGACTTAACAAGTGAAGATGAAGAACTATTAAAACTAACAAATGATAAAGTAAGAATCATTGTGGGGAATAAAAAAGACTTAGGAGAGAAGACATATTTAAAGGATATTATTTCATTAAGTGTTTTAAATGATGAAGGCTTAGAAAGCCTTGAAGATGCGATTATCAAACGATTAGAATTAACGGAAATTGGTGATGATTTTAACTATATTTCCAATGTAAGACATATTCAAAAATTAGAAGAAACTAGAAATTTAATGAAAGAAGTAATAAAATCTATCGATCTTGGAATGCCAATTGATATGGTAGAAGTAGATATAAAAAATGCTTGGCAGACCTTAGGAGAAATTATTGGGGAATATCATCCTGAGGATTTAATAAAAGAGTTATTTTCTAAGTTTTGCCTTGGAAAATAGGGAGGAAATTATGAAAAAAATAGTAGAAACAACTAATTTAACTAAAAAGTACAAAGAAGTTATTGCCGTAAATGAAGTAAACATGACAATTTATGAAGGCGATATTTATGGTTTTATTGGCGAAAATGGAGCAGGCAAATCAACAGTTATTAGACTAATTACAAATATTGCCAAACCAACTAGTGGAGGTTTTGAAATTAACTTACCCCAAAAACTAGGACAAGTTGCGGCGATAGTAGAAACACCAGCAATTCACAGTTCATTAACAGCAATCGATAATTTAAGTTACCAAGCGACAATGTTAGGTTTGAAAAAAAGTAAGGAAGAACTGGAAGATTTACTAAGAGAAGTTAGTTTAGAAGAAGTCATTAATTTAAAGAAAAAAGCCAAAGATTTTTCTTTAGGAATGAAACAAAGACTTACGATTGCTTTAGCTTTAATGGGTGAACCAAAACTGATTTTATTGGATGAGCCAATGAACGGATTAGATCCAGTAGGGATAAAGAAGATGCGTGATTTAATTTTAAAGTTAAATAAGGATAATAAGATTACTTTTTTGATTTCAAGTCATCTCCTAATGGAACTTGACAGAGTAGCAACCAAATATGGTTTTATTAGTAGAGGAAAATTAATAAAAGAAGTTTCAGCTGAAGAAATTCACCAAAGTGGTCTAACAATTGAAGAGTATTACTTAGAAACTGTGGTAGGAGGAAGAAAATGATTAATATTTTAAAAGCAGAGTTTAAAAAGTTCTTTAAAACAAAAACATTTATTATTTTAATTATTATTACATTAGCATTTCCTTTATTTACTAGTGGTCTTTATAAAATCCTAGAAAATTTAATTGATAATCAAGGAATGATTGGCATTGATAATATAATTAGCTCGCTAGCTGTTTTTGACAGCTCTTTTGGGCCACTTCAAAATTACGGATTAATCTTGCTTATTTTTATTTTAGTCTTAGTTGTCAATGACTTTACTCAAAATACAATCAGAAACAAACTGATTGCAGGATATAAGAGAACAAAAGTTTATTTATCATCAACAATATTTGCTTTAACAATAATGTTTGTTGCAGTAACAATTTATGCTTTCTTAAGTTATTTATTAACAGGATTATTTATTAGCTTTGGGAATGAAACGGCATTAGATATTATTAAAGCATATTTTTTAAATATTAGTTCAATTTTAGTTATTTATAGCTTTGTAGTTTTCAATAGTTATATTTTTAAAAGAATTGGGGCAACACTGGGAATCGTCTTAGGTACACTTTTTGTAATAATGTTGGCATTTAGTATTATCTCCATAGGGCTTGAAGAAAACACAATAAATAATATTTTAATTGTCTTGCCGTTTTTAAAGATATTTAGTGTTGTATCTGCTGTAAAAGTCAACTATTTATTATCAATAATCATAAACTTAGTTTATGTTGGAGGTATTACGGGTTTAGGCATTCTTGCTACTAAAAATATTGATTTTAAATAAGCTAAAGAACTGACGATATATTTACGATTTTAATTTTGTATCTTTAAAGATACATGATATAATAATAGAAGCAAGAAAGGAGAGAACGATATGGGTTATCAAGCTTTATATAGAACATATAGACCAAAGAATTTTAAAGATGTTGTTGGTCAAAATGTTATTGTTAGAACATTACAAAATGCGATCTTAAATAATAAAGTTGCCCACGCTTATCTTTTTTCAGGGCCAAGAGGAACAGGAAAAACTAGTATTGCAAAAATATTTGCTAAAGCAGTTAATTGCGAAAGAGGACCAGCCTTAGAACCATGCGGAGAATGCAACTCATGTATCTTATTAGAAGATGGACACCTTGGTGATGTAATTGAGATTGATGCAGCTAGTAATAATGGTGTGGATGAGATCAGAGAAATAAGAGATAAAGTTAATTATCTTCCTTCAATTGCTAAATATAAAGTCTATATTATTGATGAAGTTCATATGTTAACGCAAGCAGCTTTTAATGCCTTACTAAAAACATTAGAAGAACCACCTGCACACGTGATCTTTGTTTTAGCAACAACAGAACCAAATAAAGTTATTCCCACAATACTATCTCGTTGTCAAAGATTTGATTTTAGAGGAATTTCAATTAAAGATATTGAAAAGAAACTTTTTGAAATTAGAGAAAATGAATCCATTCAAATTAGCGATGAAGCAGTTAAAGAAATTGCTGTAAAAGCTGAAGGTGGTTTAAGAGATGCGATTAGTTTGTTAGACCAAACCGTTTCTTTTTCCAAAGGAGAAATTACTCTTGATGATGTGTATCAAGTATCTGGGTCTGTCTCTAGAGAAAATCTTTTAGGGCTAATTAATTTTATTAAAGAAAAAGACACATCTAATAGTTTATCCTTACTTAATGAAATTGTTGAGGATGGAAAAGAAATAGCTAAAATAGTCGCTGATTTAATTGCAATTTTAAGAGACTTATTAATTGAAAAAAATATCGCTTTTGATGTGGAGAGAGCTACTTCATATTTAAAAGATGTGGTTAAAGACTTTTCTAATGATAGGATTTTTTACTACTTAGATATTTTAAACGAAACACAAAATAATATTAAGTGGACAATGCAAAAAAGGGCTTATTTAGAACTTGCTATTATTAAAATGATTGATCATGAACAAATTGAAAGAATTGATGAAAAAGAAAAAATTAGTTTGTTAATGAATAAAGTTAATGAACTAGAATTAAAGTTGAGTGATTTAAGTAGTAAACAATTTACTCAAGTTGTTAAAAAGGAAAAAGAAGTATTAGAAGAACCTTTAACTATAGAAATAGAACAAAAGGAAATCACGGTTAAAGATATTGAAGAAATTTTAAATGAAGGCGATGTAAATAAGAAAAACTTTTTGCTTAAAGGATGGCCTAACTTAAAACAAATTAAAGAACCACATAAGCACATTACAGCAGAACTATTAGCAGAAGGGGAGTTAGTTGCTTGCTCTAAAGATAAGATGTTATTAGTTTATCCAACTAAAACGGAATGTTTAATGTTGTTAAGAAGATCAAATAAGCAAATTGCCTTAAATATAATTAATGGTAAGCAAGAAAATATTAAAGATATTGTTTGTATTGATAGATTAAACTGGAACGTTTTGTTTAATTCATTTAAAGAACAGTGGGCAAGCGGCAATAAAAAACCGAAACTTCCTGATTATAAATTAGGAATTTACGAGACTGTTGATGAAGAATATCAATCTCAAACATTGAAATTAGCATTAGACTTTTTCGGTAATGAAAAAGTAAGAACAAAGGAGAATTAAGATGAACCAAAATATGGTAAAAAAATTACAAAAAATGCAGAAAGAAATGCAAGAAACTCAAGAAAGATTACAAATGACAGAGTTTGAGGGAAAAGCTTCTGGCGTGACAGTAGTAATGTTAGGCTCTCATCAAGTAGTTGATTTAGTAATTGATGATGAACTTTTAGAAGACAAAGATATGTTGCAAGATGCAATTGTTGTAGCAATTAATAATGCAGTAGAAGCAGTAGATAAAACAACTCAAGAAGAAATGAGCAAATTTACTATGGGAATGGGATTTTAATGAATTACCCTGAAGCTTTTAAGAATTTAATAGAAGCTTTTAAACTGCTTCCAGGAATTGGAGAAAAAACAGCAACTAGACTAGCTTTATTTACTTATTATGAAAAAGATAATAAAGTTATTAACGACTTATCAAAATCACTAAAAGAACTAAAAGAAAAAATAACAATCTGCCCAATTTGTAACACAATGATGGAAGAAAAATGTCCTTATTGTGATAATGAAGAGAGAAATCATAAAGTAATCATGGTAGTGGAATCAATTAAAGACTTATTATTAATTGAAAAAACTAATTATGATGGTTTATATCATATTTTAGAAGGTCTAATAGATGTTTCTAGAGGAATAGAACCAAACGATATTAGTATTGACAAGTTAGCAAAAAGAGTGGATAATATTGATGAACTTATTATTGCTTTAGATGGAACGTTAAACGGGGAACTAACTAGTAGTTATTTAAAAGAAATATTTAAAGATAAAGAAGTTAAGGTTACAAGAATTGCCTATGGAATTCCTGTAGGGATAGATTTATCTTTTGCTGATGAAAAAACATTAAAAAAGGCTCTGGATAATAGAGCAGAAATGGAGTAGACGATGGACTTTATCAATAAAATATTGGATTGGATTAGGGGGGTCGTTGGCGATTTAAATACTTGGTTAATAGATAAAATTGCCCTTGACACAAAGATATTAGGTTTTTATGAAAGTTATATTGCACCATTAAAAGAATGGGTTAAGATTGTGGGCTTAGTAGCAATTGCAATCTTACTTATTTTAGGATTATTTAGTTTTATTAAAAAGCTTTATAAACTATTTATTGTTTTAATTATTATTGGCGTAATTATTGGCGTAGTTGCCTACTTTCTTTAATTAATTAATTATTTAAGAAAAAAACCTTGCATTATTAAGAGCTTTCGTATAAAATAATGTAGACTTTTAATTAAGGAGGATTTTATGGCGCAATTTGATAAATCAAAGTCAATGGTAGAAATTGCAACAGAATATGTTAAACTTAATGGCAAACAAAATATTTATAATTTGCTAAATGAGGTTGCAAAGATTAAAGAGATTGACGAAGATAATGTAGACAAGCTTTCTCAATTATATTTAGATATGACACTTAGTGCAAATTTTGTTTATTGTGGAAACGATGAATGGGATTTAAAAGAGAATAATTTAGATTTATGGGATAAAGATGGCTCATTCTTTAACAAGGATGAAGTATATGAAGATGACGAAGAAGATGATGGCATCCAATTAGAAGACTATTTCATTCAAGAAGAAGTTGTTTTAGAAGCTATTGATGACGACGAAGAAAATGAAGATTTAGAAGCGAAAATTGATGAAGAAGACGAAATAGTCATAGATGATCATATTAAAGTATATTCAACTGACGATGAAGATGAAGTAGTAGATTTAGACTTTGATGATGATGACTATAATGAAATCATGGATGATTATGAAGATATGTATGATGAATAATAATTAATACTCAAGAAAACTTGAGTATTTTTTTTATTGTTTATATAAGGCTTATTTGCTATAATGTATAAGGGCACATGCAGTACTCCTAATACGAGTATTTTTTTATTTATAAAGGGGTTTTTATGAAAACGAAATTTATTTTTGTAACAGGTGGAGTTGTATCATCATTAGGTAAAGGAATAATGGCTTCTAGTGTTGGTCAAATACTTAAAAATAGAGGATTAAAAGTCTATATGCTTAAATTCGATCCTTATATTAACGTAGATCCAGGAACAATGAGTCCGTATCAGCACGGAGAGGTTTTTGTTACCGATGATGGCGCAGAAACTGATTTAGATTTAGGGCACTATGAACGCTTTTTAGATGTTAATTTGACTAAAGAGGCATCGGTGTCAACTGGAAAAATCTATTCAACTGTAATTGAAAATGAACGAAATGGAGAGTATTTAGGTTCAACTATCCAAGTAATCCCTCATATTACTAATGAAATTAAAAAAAGATTAGTTGATGCAGCAAAAATATCTAAAGCCGACGTTATTATTACTGAAATTGGCGGAACAGTTGGAGATATTGAATCATTACCGTTTCTAGAAGCAATTAGACAAGCAAGAAGAGATTTTGGGTATAAGAACACTTTATATATTCATACAACCTTACTACCTTATTTAAGGGCAGCGAAAGAAATTAAAACAAAACCTACGCAACATTCAGTCAAAGAATTAAGAAGTTTAGGTATTCAACCAGATATGATTGTTTTAAGAAGCGAAGTACCAGTTTCTTTACAAACAAAAAGAAAAATTGCTTTATTTTGTGATATTAAGCCAGAGAAAGTTTATGAATCATTAGATGTAGATATCATTTATAAAATGATTTTAGAACTAAAAAGGCAGAAAATAGATGATCAAATTATTGACCATTTCAAATTAATTAAAACTGAAGAAGCAGATTTAAGCGAATGGGAAGATTTAATAGTAAAAATAAGCTCACCAAAAGAAACACTTAAAGTGGCGATCGTGGGTAAATACGTTAAACTACATGATGCTTACCTTTCAGTTAGTGAAGCGATAAAACATGCCTCTTACCACTTAGAATATGATGTTAAAATAGATTACATCGATAGTGAAAAAATAACTTCCCAAAACGTCTTTGAACGTTTAAAAGGCTATGATGGAATATTAATTCCAGGAGGCTATGGTAAGCGTGGTATTGAAGGTAAAATACAAGCACTTAAATATGCTAGAGAAGAAAATGTTCCTCTCTTTGGAATTTGCCTAGGAATGCAGTTAGGTTTGATTGAGTTTGGTAGAAACGTGGTCGGAATAAAGGATGCAACATCTAGCGAATTTCATCCTCATACTAAGTATGCAGTTATTGACTTAATTAAAAGTAAAGAGGTTGAAAAACCACAAACTCAGAGATTAGGATCGTTTGAGTTTGAAGTTAAACAAAAAACATTAGCCTACAAACTATATGGTAAAAAAAGTAATTTTGAAAGACATCGTCATAAGTATGAATTTAATTTAGCTTATGAAGAGATTTATGAAAAACATGGCTTAGTTTTTAGTGGTAAAAGTGCCTTAAATGATGGGGCATCAATTATGGAATATCCCAAAAATGATTTTTTCATTTGTACTCAATTCCATCCAGAGTTTATTAGTAGACCACTTAAACCACATCCAATTTTTAAAGGCTTCTTAGAAGCAGCATTAAATTATAAAAATAAAGATAAAAATTTAGATTTTTAGGAGGAAAAAAATTATGGCATTAGTGTCAGCAAAAGAAATGCTTATTAAAGCAAGAAAAGAAGGCTATGCTGTAGCACAAATAAATATTAATAATTTAGAGTGGACACAAGCAGCATTATTAGTAGCTGAAGAATTAAAGTCACCAATGATTCTAGGAGTTTCAGAAGGTGCAGCGAAGTACATGGGAGGCTTTAAAACAGTTATGGCAATTGTAAAAGAGCTTCATGACTTTTATGGAATAACAGTTCCTGTGGCAGTTCATTTAGACCACGGTTCATTTGAAGGCTCATTTAAAGCACTAGAAGCAGGCTTTACTTCAATTATGTTTGATGGTTCTCACTATCCAATTGAAGAAAATATTGAAAAAACTAAAATAGTTTTAGAAGCTTGTCATGCAAAAGGTGTTTCCGTAGAAGCTGAAGTAGGCGGAATCGGTGGAGAAGAAGATGGCGTTGTTTCTAGCGGAGAACAAGCTAGTGTAGAAGAGTGTGTTAAAGTAGCATCTTTAGGCGTTGATTTATTCGCAGCTGGAATTGGTAATATTCACGGTCAATACCCTAAAAACTGGGCAGGTTTAAATTTTGAACTATTAAAAGAAATTAGTGGTGCAATTGGTAATATTCCTTTAGTGTTACATGGTGGAACCGGAATTCCTAAAGACCAAGTTTTAAAATCAATCGCTTTAGGAGTTTCTAAGATAAATGTTAATACTGAATGCCAATTAGCTTTTGCAGCCAATATTAGAGAATATGTTCTAGCTGGTAAAGATTTAGAAAGCAAAGGTTATGACCCAAGAAAACTATTAAAACCTGGAGTAGAAGGAATTAAACAAGTTATTAGAGAAAAACTAACAATGTTTGGTTCTGTAAATAAAGCTTAATATAAAAAGCCTTATCGTTAACCGATAAGGTTTTTTTTAACAATAATCAAAGCTATTTGCATAATCAACAAATAACGGTATAATATCTTATAGAATAAAAAGGAGGAAGTTATGGAAACAATATATAACGACTACGCAAGCTGGATATTAGAGCTATCTTCTTTAATAGGTGAATTAATAAAACTAAATTCTCCTCTTATCACAACTAACAAACATGTATTAGATGTTGTTAAATATTTATATGATAAAGCGATACAAGATGGAGAGCTTTCAAGTGAGGAAGAGACTATTTTTACGACTGGATTTTATTATTTATTTGAACAATTCGAACAGATTAATTTAATGTTAGAAAATCATTATAATAATGACGTAGTAAAATTAAATGAACATGCAAAAACATTATTATTACTTCTGAACGTTATTGATTTAGAAAATGAACTCTTTAACTTAAATGAAAATGAAGAATCATTAAAACCTTTGTTAGATTTAGAAGATGAAATAACTAGTCATCTTATAAACAAAACTGAAGCTCCACAAACTTTGTTGACCAAAATTGATGAAGTAGCAGAAAAAGTATTTGATATCGTAAATGATGATTATTATCCAATTAAAGAAATCTTTTATGATATTGCGGACGAATATGATTTACTATAATTAAAAAAGAAACAACAAAGTTTCTTTTTTTTATAAAAAAAGGCTTTAAAAAGCCTTTATCTATGTCTCATGTGAGGAAACAAAATTACATCCCTAATATTATTAACTTCTAAAATTAGCATAACAAATCGATCAATACCAATACCAACACCACCTGTAGGAGGCATCCCATATTCTAAAGCTTCAACATAGTCGGTATCCATTTCATTTGCTTCTTCATTACCTAATTCACGTTCTTTAAGTTGATTTAAAAATCTTTCTTTTTGATCGATTGGATCATTTAATTCACTAAAGGCATTCGCATACTCTCTACCATCAATAAATAGTTCAAAACGATCGGTAAAGCGAGGATCAATCTCGTTCTTTTTTGCTAAGGGGCTAATTTCCAAAGGATGGCCATAAATGAATGTTGGTTGGACAATTGATTCTTCCACATATTTATCAAAGAAAGCTTCAATAATATGACCTATTGAATAATGCTTTTCCACAAAAATATCATGCTCTTTTGCAAGTGCTTTTGCATCCTCTAAAGTCATTTTAACACTAAAGTCTACGCCAGATATTTCTTTAATTGAATCTACCATTGAAATTCTCTTAAAGCCTTTTTTAAAGGAAAGGATATGATCGTTCGCTTTAACTTCATAAGTTCCTAGCACATCATAACAAACAAATGATAAAACATCTTCCACTAAATCCATCATGCCTTCCATATCACTATAAGCTTCATAAGCTTCTAATGTAGTAAACTCGGGATTATGTTTTGGACTCATTCCTTCATTTCTAAATAATCTGCCAATTTCATAAACCTTTTCTAAGCCACCAACTATTAATCTTTTTAAGGGGAGTTCAGTAGCAATCCTTAAATAAAACTCCATATCTAAAGTGTTGTGGTGTGTCACAAATGGCCTAGCAGAAGCACCACCTAAAATAGGCTGTAAGACAGGTGTTTCTACTTCGATATAACCACGAGAGTCAAAGAATTTTTGAAAAGCTCTAATAATTTTTGGTCTCATAATCGCAATCTTACGGGAGTTATCATTAACAATTAAATCAACGTATCTTCGTCTTCTCGCTTCCTCTTTGTCTTGGAGACCACTCCATTTATCAGGCAAAGGTCTTAAAGCCTTTGTTAAGTGAGTATACTTACTGGCTTTTAGAGTTAATTCATTAGTTTTAGTTCTAAATAAAATACCCTCAACACCAACAATATCACCTAGGTCTGCAATTTCAAATATTTTGAATGCTTCCTCACCAATTTCATCTTTTCTAACATAAACTTGAAGAGAATCATCTCGATCTTGAACAACTAAAAATCCAGCCTTACCTTGTCCGCGCTTACGAATAATTCGACCAGCAATAATTACCTCTTTGTTTAATTTTTCTAGTTCATCATGATCATATTTATTATACTCAGTTTTAATTTCTTTAGTCGTATGTGTTTTTATAAACTTAGTTCCAAAAGGATCTACTCCTAAATCTTTTAAAGTTTTTAGTTTTTCTCGTCTAATTATTTCTTGTTCTGTTAACATATCTTTTCACTCCTTAAAACACAACCTATATTATAACATAATATCAAATATTTTTTCGTCTTATTTAACAAGTAAGCCGTTTTAACATCGAAAAGTTAAAAAAAAGGAACTTCTAAAGTTCCTTTACTAGTTATTTTGATAATTTTTTTCACTAATTAACTCATACATTAAATCACCTGTCTTAGTTTGGTTAAATGAAGTAACTTTAACAGTAATTTCCTTTAACCTAAATCTAATTGTAATAAGATCCTCAAGTTTTAAGTGATAAGATGGTTTCTTTAAGACTCCATTGACGTATATAAACTCCCCATCAACAGCATCTTTTGCGACTGTTCGCCTTTTAATTAGTCTTGAAACTTTTAAATATTTATCTAGTCTCATCAGTAGTTTTAGCTTCTTCCTTAATTTCTACCTGCTCTTTGCTTTCTCCGTCTTCAACTTTAACATTCTCGCCATTGCCATTCTTTTTTTGATGACGAAGCAATTTGCCTGTCTCAACAATCTCATCAATATCTTGTTTAGTTAAAGTTTCCATTTCTAGAAGATAAAAACTAATGTCATCTAATAATTTTCTGTTTTTAGTAATAATAGCGTATGCTTGATCATAACCTTGAGTAACTATATGTCTAACCTCTTTATCAATTTCTAAAGCTATTTGGTCACTAAAGTTCTTTTCTTTTAAATAGTCTCTACCTAAGAAGACATTTCCAGTATTTGATTCATATTGAATTGGTCCCAGTTCACTCATACCATATTCTGTAACCATCGCTCTTGCGATTTTAGTAGCAGTTTGGAAGTCAGCATAAGCACCAGTTGTAACATCCTTAAAAACAATTTCTTCAGCAACTCTACCACCTAAATATCCAGTAATACGAGCTAACAAAGATGTTTTAGATTCTAAGAAAGTTTCGTTTTCAGGAACCATCAAGTTATAACCACCAGCTTGGCCCCTAGCTACTATAGTAACTTTTTGAACAACGTTGGATCCTTCCAATTTAAGGCCAATAACAGCATGCCCAGCTTCATGATAAGCAATAATTTTTCTTTCTTTTTCAGTAATTGTTCTAGAACGTTTAGCTGGTCCTAACATTACTCTATCCATTGCTTCATCAATATCTTCTAAATTAATAATCTTTCTATTTGAACGAGCTGCTAATAAGGCAGCCTCATTAAGTAAGTTTTCAATATCTGCACCACTAAAACCAGGTATTCTTTTGGAAACATCCTTAAAGTTAACCTCAGGTTCAAGTTGTTTGTTTCTTGCATGAACTTTTAAAATTGCTTCTCTACCATTAACATCTGGTAAGTCGATTGTAATTTGACGATCAAATCTGCCAGGTCTTAAAAGCGCAGGGTCTAAGACGTCTGGTCTATTAGTTGCAGCCATCATAATAATGCCTGAATTAGGATTAAACCCATCCATTTCTACTAATAACTGGTTAAGAGTTTGCTCACGTTCATCGTGACCTCCGCCCATCCCAGCACCACGTTGTCTACCAACGGCATCAATTTCATCAATAAAAATAATACAAGGTGAATTTTCTTTAGCAACTTTAAATAAGTCTCTAACTCTACTTGCTCCTACCCCAACAAACATCTCTACAAAGTCAGAACCACTAATAGAGAAGAAAGGGACATGAGCTTCACCACTAACTGCTTTAGCTAATAATGTTTTTCCTGTTCCCGGCGCACCAACTAATAAAACACCTTTAGGAACACGGGCACCAATTTCCACATACTTTTTTGGATTCTTAAGGAAGTCAATTATTTCTTCCAATTCTTGTTTTTCTTCATCACAACCAGCAACATCCTTAAATGTGATAGATTTAGAAGAAGAAAGTCTTGCTCTAGATTTAGCAAAATCAAAAGCTTGTTTATTAGCTCCACCGCCACTCATTGAACGGAAAATGAAAAGACCTAAGATAATTAACATCGCGATTGGTAGTAAAATCGATAAAATATCCCAAAATGAAACTCCTGATTTAGGGACGTAAGCATAATCAATATTATATTTAGAGTAGTTTATCCTTGCACTTAAGTCAGCTAAGTTATCACTTTCTACATAAAAGTTGTAAGTTAAAACATTTTTCTTTCCATTAACTGTTTGATAAACTTTAAAATTATACATGTTAGTATCAGTTGTTACTAAACTAACATTAATTTTTGAGTCGTTTAGTTCTTCACTAAAAATTAATTCTTCATATTCAGGAATACTTAATACTTTTGGTGGTTCTGGTTTCGTTAAATTATTAATAAAGAAAAAACTCCCCACTAATATTAGAGCAAATATTATATATATTCCAAAACCACTAAAAGGTCCTTTTTTTGTTGGTTTTTTTTGCATTTTCTCACCTACTTTTCATAAACACTTTCTTTTAATACACCGACATATGGTAAATTACGATATAACTCATCATAATCAAGTCCAAAGCCAACTACAAACACTTTAGGTATTGTATAACCAATATATTTAGGAACAAAAGGTATTACCCTACCTTCTGGTTTGTCTAGAAGCGTAACTACTTCCACGCTTTTAGCACCACGATGCTTCAACAACTTAATGACGGTATCTAATGTCCTTCCAGTATCAACAATATCTTCACAAATAATAATATCGCGATCCGTAACAGAAATATTAATATCTTTCATAATTTTAATGTCTCCACTAGATTGGATGCCGCCACTATAACTACTAACATCCATGAACTCAATCTCCATATATAAATCGATATAGTTCATTAAGTAACTCATAAAAGGGACGCATCCCTTTAATAAACCTAATAAAATTGGTCTATTATGACGATCTTTATAATCATTGGTAAGTTGCTCGCCCAATTTTTTTGAAACTTGAATTATTTCTTCATGAGATAATAAGACTTTTTTAATATCTTTTTCCATAATTTCACCTACTATATTTTAATTGAATACTACTATTAAACTTTTTGTTATTTTGGTATCTCCCTAGAACTGCTAATATTTCTCCGTCACTATCTGTGATAATAATATCTTTATTTCGTTCTTCCAAAGGAATTTTTTTATCAATATAAAAGTCTTTCAACTTTTTATGACCATAATCGAATGATAATAAATCTCCCGCTTTTCTCTTCCTAGCTAAAAGTGGAAGCGTGCTATTATTATAGCATAAATTAACTACTAAACCATCAGTGAAAGCGAAATTTTCACTAAATTCTATCACTTGTCCATTAGGAAGAACGTTAAAAGAATCAAAATCAAGCTCTTGTTCAAAAGCTACTTCCTTTATAATACTAGTAATATAAGCTTTATTATAAACTTTAATAAACTTTTGATCGTTTGCTAATCTAAAGGACTGATTTGGGCCAGATTTCTCAATGAATTCAATAATTCCTTTCAATTTGTTTTGATTAAAAGTAATCTTTTTTTCTTCCAATAAATAACTGATAACATCTAATTTGATAATTTCATCTAACTTTAAGAAATCAGTAACCATAAAGTAATTATTATTATTTAAAAACTTTAAAGATGTTTGTCTAATAAACGCAAAAGCATCACTTAGCATGGTATTATATTGATTAATTTTATTTAAAGGGAAATAATCTCCCTTTAAAAGAACATTTCTAATTTGGTTTCTTAAATAATCGTTTTCAAAATTAGACTCATCAACTAAGTATTTAATATTATGTAATTCAGCATATTTAATAATCGTATCTTTTGAAAAAGAAAGAAGAGGCTTATAAAAATAGAACCCATCTTTAAAATAAGATTCTCTCATTCCTCCGTAACCTAATAAATTAGACCCTCTAGCAACTTTAATTAAAATAGACTCAAGCAAATCATTAGCATGATGAGCAGTGACTATGACATTAGTATGATACTTTTTAGCAATCTCAATTAAATATTTTTTTCTTAATAGATGAGCTTTGTTATGAAAATCATTTTCAATGTCAAAAACAAAATATTCAAAAGGCACATTAAGTTGATTAGTTAACTCTTTTAAATAGTCAGCCTCATTATCTGAAGCTTTTCTTTTGCGGTGATTAAAATGAACTAAAACTAAATCAAACTTTAATTCATACATCAAATAAAACAAAACAAGAGAATCAACTCCTCCGGAAACACTAATGATTATTTTATTGTTACGATGCTCCTCAAAAAGCTTTAAAATAGTGTCTTTCATCGCTCCACCTTACCTTATGTATTATATCACACGATATAATTAAATGGCTTATTATATCTTAACTTGTGATATAATGTAAGATGATTGGGAGGGATTTCATGCTAATATTAGCGAGCAACTCAACGAGAAGAATTAAACTACTTAAAGATATTGGCCTAACTTTTGAGACTGTTATTAATGAAGTAGAAGAAACAATTGAAAAAAATTTGAAGCCTCAGGAGATTGTAGAAACATTATCTGAACGAAAGGCTTTAGCTGCTCTATCAAAAAATCCAAACGATACGATTATCTCTGCGGATACTTTGGTTTATTTCGAAGGCGAAATTTTGGGGAAACCAAAAGATGGAGAAGAGGCAGCAGTAATGCTCAGGAAATTATCTGGAAATAAACATTATGTTTATACCGGAGTAACTGTAGCAAATAAGGAGAAGAAAGTAACATTTTATTCTCAATCAGAAGTTTACATGAAAGAATTAAATGAATTTCAAATATATGAATATATTAAAACAAACGAACCACTTGATAAAGCAGGAGCGTATGCTATACAAGGGGAAGGAAAAAATTTAATTGAAAAATACACAGGTGATTTTTTTACAATCGTAGGTCTTCCGGTAAAAGAATTACAAAAACATTTAAAAGATTTTGGATATTAAAAGAGGAACTAGCTTTTTGCTAATTCCTCTTTTTTTAGAACATCCTTAATTTTTTCAACCTTATCAAAGTCTTGATCATCAAAATGATAGCTCTTATTACAATAATGACAAACAACCTCAGTGGACTTATCTAACTTTAATTCATTTAAAGTAGCATCATCTAGTTTAGCAAAAACATTAAGATAATAATCTTTATTACAGCCACACTCATATTTAATATTTTCTTCACTTAAAATATGATAATCACCACCAGTGATTATATTTAAAATATACTCTAGGGAGTGATGCTCTTCCAATAAAGAAGTAACACTTGTGATTTTACTTAAATTGGTTTCTAACTTTGTAATAGTTTCTTCGCTAGCATTAGGTAGTAGTTGAACAATAAATCCGCCAGCTTCTTTAACTGACTTATCAACGTCAACTAAAACACCTAAACCAACAGAAGAAGGTGTTTGTTCACTAATCAGAAAATAATTAGTAAGATCTTCAGCAATTTCGCCGCTAATAAGTTTAACTGATGAATTATAAATAGCTTCTTTATTATCCATCCTTTTAACTGTGAGTAATCCTTCACCTAAAGCATTTCCTACGGCAAGTTTCCCATTTTCATAGTTAATATGAACGTTAGGGTCTCCGATACAACCCCGGACTGTCCCTTTTTTTAAAGATTCGGTAATTAGATATTTTATGGGTCCATCGCCTTCGATTTTTAATGAAAGGAAATAAACATCCTTATACATATATTGCATCATTGAAAGTGCTGTTAACAATCTTCCTAGAGCCGCTAATGAAGTTGGCTCAAGAGAATGAATTACTCTTGCCTCTTCGACAAGGTTCTTAGTATAAGAGAGATAAATTCTTACCTCATTATTAAAAGCAGTTGTTAATAATATTTTATCTTGCATAATTACACCTCTTTATTAGTGTATCATAAAGTTTAATTTTACAAAAAAATATCACTTTCTTTCTTTACTTTATTTAAAATTTCTTATGCTATAATATTTAGTGGAGATTGAAATACATGATAAAAATAGGCAATGTTATAATTAAAAACAAAACAATTTTAGCTCCCATGGCTGGAGTATCTAACGCAGCATACCGAGCAATTGCTAGAGAATTTGGGGCAGGACTTAGTGTAGCGGAGATGGTAAGTGATAAAGGACTTATTTTTAATAATGCAAAGACTAAAGCATTACTAATAAATTTTCCTAATGAACATCCTTATGCTCAACAAATTTTTGGTTCTGATTTAGAGTCTTTAAAAGAAGCAGCTCTTTTTGTAGATAAGTACACAGATGCAGATATTATTGATCTAAATATGGGGTGTCCGGTTCCCAAAGTAGCTCAAAGAGCACAAGCAGGAGCAGCCTTGTTAAAAGATCCCCAAAAGATTTATGAAATTGTTAAAGCGATTAAAGAGGTAGTAAAAAAACCACTAACTGTGAAAATTAGAAGTGGTTGGGATGAGTCAAGTATCAACGCGGTTGAAGTAGCGAAACTAATTGAAAAAGCTGGAGCAGATGCAATTACAATTCACGCCCGAACAAGGAGTCAACTTTACCGAGGTAAAGCTGATTTGGAAATTATTAAACAAATAAAAGCAGCAGTCAAAATTCCAGTAATTGGTAATGGCGATGTTGTTTCAGGAATAACGGCTAAAAAAATGTTAGACTACACTGGTTGTGATGCGGTTATGATTGGGAGAAAAGCATTAGGTAATCCTTGGATTTTTAAGGAGATTAATGAGTATTTAAAAACAGGTAAGACAATTAAAGAACCTTCTTTTGAGGAAAGAAGGTTAGTAGTTTTAAAACATTATCAATACTTAGAGTCTTTGAAAAACGAACATTTGGCAGTTTTAGAAATGAGAGGTCAGTTTATGTATTATTTAAAAGGTTTAAAAAATACTAAAGAAATTAAAACTGCGATTAATCAAATGACGACTAAAGAAGAATTCATTCAAATAGTAAATAATTACTTCACAAATAGCGAGAACTTTTAACATAATCTTTAAATGACGGTAGCTGTTTATTAAACATAATAACTTCATAAATTGTACTACTTTCTAAAAAAGTAGTTTTTAAGATTCTTGTATCTAAATTAATCAAAGGTGTAATTTCAGCTTTAGCATAAGGAACTTCTAACTCTACCATTAATGGAGAACCAAAAATATTTTCATAAATTAAATGAAGCAACTTTTCAATATTGATACCATTATTATTAGAAATCCATAAGTTTTCATCAATTGGTTTTTCATCTAATAAGTCTACTTTTGAGTAAACTTCTAAAGTAGGAATGTTTTCAACACCAAGATCCCTTAAGACATTTAAAGTAGTCTTCTTTTGAAATTCATATTTAGCATTTGAACCATCAATCAAATGAATAATTAAATTGGAGTTAGCAACCTCTCCTAAAGTAGCTTTAAAGGACTTAACAAAAGCATGAGGGAGCTTAGAAACAAAGCCGATTGTATCAGTTAATATAAAAGCAGGATAACCTCGTTTTTTAATTTGTCTACTTGATGTAGATAGAGTAGCAAATAAAATATTTTTCTCAAAAACACTTTTATCATTTTCAACAAATTTAAGTAAAGAGTTTAATGTAGCACTTTTCCCGGCGTTAGTATAACCAACCAAACTTACAATAGGGACTCTATTTTCTACTCGTTGTTTCCGGCTTAGTTCATTTTCTTTTTCCCATTTTTTTAGATTATCTTCAAGATTTTTAATTGTTTTTAAGATGGCTCTTCTATCTAATTCTAATTTGGTTTCGCCGGGGCCTTTGGCATTATAAGTCCCACCACCTTGTCTGCTTAAAGAATCTCTCATCCCAACTAATCTCGGCAATAAATATTTTTGTTGAGCAAGAGAAACTTCTAAATAAGAGCCTTTGGTTTGGGCCCTTTCAGAAAAGATTGAGAGAATTAAAAAGCTTCTATCAATAATTTGCACATCAAGTTCTTTTTCTATCACTCTAATTTGAGTAGGGGTTAATTCATCATTAAAAATAACAATATCAACATCAAGGGCTGTAATAATTTGTTTAATTTCTTCAAGTTTTCCTTTACCAACGTATGTTGTCGGATGAGGGAAAATTCTTTTTTGACTAATTTTGGCAATCGATTCAATTTGTAGTGATTTAGCTAAGTTTTCTAACTCATCTAACGAATAATTAATATCACTTAAGGCGTCCTCTAATCCAACTAAAATTGCTTTATCCATATTTCTCCTTTAAAAAAAGTAGCAGTTACGCTACTTTTATTATACTATAAACCACACTTAAGTTGGGCATTACAATTTGGACAAGTATGACAGCCGCCAATATCTTGGACAACTCCCTCACGGCAAATAGGGCAAAGGTTACCAACTTCAACACCAATCTCACGGTCTTGGCGGTCACTTCTTAGAGGTGTTTTAATCGCATCTTGTCTTGTTGGAGTTTGCTTTTCTATAACTTCAACACCTAAGTCAATAATATCAACTTGAATAGGAGTTTCTTTTTTATCTTCCTTCTTAAGAGTTAAAACCTGAGAATCTCTAGAACCATCTACATAAACGGTTCCCCCTTTTGCTCCCCCTTTATAAAGTCTCATATATAAACCTTCAACGTCTTCCACAGTATAATCTCTAGGAGCATTTACTGTTTTACTAATTGAAGAATCAACCCAGTTTTGGATAACACATTGTGTGTCAACATGCTCTTCTGGAGAGAGTTCCATCGCACTAACAAAAATATCTGGGAGAGTTTCTTTTGTATACTCTGGATGAAGAGATAAATATTCATCAACAATATTAGCGTTAACTTCAATATATTTACCTAATCTACCTGAACGATAATAAGTAAAAGCAAAGTAAGGTTCAAGTCCAGTGGAAACTCCGACCATAGTTCCTGTCGAACCAGTAGGAGCGATTGTTAGCAAATGAGAGTTTCTAATACCATGTTTTAAGATACCCTCATGAATATAACTGGGTAACTTTTGAACATAATTGCTGTTTACAAATGCTTCTCTTGAGCCAAATTCCTCTAAGAAAGGGAAGGAACCTTTTTCTTTAGCAATTTCAATGCTTGTTTCATAAGCTTTAGTCGCAATAAATTTAAATAAAGAATCAACGAGGTAGTTTGCTTCAATAGAACCATATCTCAAATTGGCATGAATTAATAAATCGTGTAACCCCATTACTCCCATTCCAATTCGACGTTCACCTAAAGCTTGGTTTTTATTTTGATCTAAGAAATAGTAAGTTTTATCAATGACATTATCTTGTAGTCTTACAGCTGCTTTAATTGTTTTTTCTAAAACACCCCATTTAACTTCATGATTAATTGGATCAACCATTTTTGCTAAGTTTAGAGCTGCCAAGTTACAAACACTATAAGCAGCTAATGGTTGCTCTCCACAAGGATTTGTACAAACAACTTTTTGACCATAAGATGTAGCGTTTGTATAATGGTTAGAATTATCTAAGAAGAAGATACCTGGCTCTGCACTATATGTTGCACAAATATTAATTAAGTTCCATAATTCTTTCGCAGCAATCTCATGATACACTATTGATTTAAAACCTAATTTTTCCCACTCTCTTACATCGCCTACATCACGCCAATGAGCATCATAGTATTTCTTTTCTTCCTTTGTGTAGCTGTCTAAATCAGGGAATCTTAATTGATAAATTAAATTATTTTCAACTGCATCCATAAATTCTTTTGTTAAAGCAACACTGATGTTTGCCCCACTCATGAAATCAGGATTATCAACTTCGAAAACTCCACCATCATTTAATAGTGTATAAGCTTTTTCAATAATTGATTTTGAGAAAGTATTACCGTTCAATTCATAAATAGAAATAATGTCTTGATACATTTTAGCTTCTTCATTAGTCAAAGGAACGAACTTTAACTTATCTTTAGCTGATTTCTTAATAAGCTCATCATTAGTAGTATCAATAATAAACTTTAATATTTTAGGGTTTTGCATTTTTGAAATAATGAACTCAATGATATCTGGATGCCAATCTGGAAGCATAATCATTTGCGCTCCACGTCTTGAACCACCTTGTTCGACTAAGTGAGTTAACTGAGCTAAGTCATTTAGCCAGGAAACAGATCCACTGGACTTACCGTTAACTCCTTTTGCAATTGCATTTTTAGGTCTCAAAGTAGCGCCATTTGTTCCAACTCCACCACCTCTTGCCATGATCTCCATCACTTCTTTACGGTGAATTGCTAAACCTTCTCTAGAGTCATCAATAAAAGGCATTACGTAACAATTAAAGTATGTAACATCAGCTAAAGAACCAGCGCCATATAAAACTCTACCAGCAGGAACGATATGCATATTAGTTAATTCATCAACAAACTCATCAACAATTTTTTTGTCTTCGCCCTCGCCTAAATGGTGACCTACTCTTCGGGCTATTTGCTCATAATATAACTCTAAAGGTTTTTCTATTTCACGTTTATAACGCTTAATTAAGCCATTTTTATGATCGTCGCCGATTTGCCCTTCAAACTCATCTTCAACCTTAATATAAACATAGTCGTCTTCTATTTTTGTAACAAAACCAAGACCTCTAGCCGGGAATTTTGGATCATGTTTAATTATAGTAACAACCAAGTCACCAACCTTTAAAGTCTTTAAAGTAATATCTTTTTGTGTATACCTATCTAACATTACCAATCTTGAAACGCCAGAAAAACTTAAGTTCATTTCAGGTGTAATTTCAAATAGATGGGGAAAGTTCCCCTTTATATCTTTATTTAAATTTTCAATTAATTTTTTTTCATAAATAATCATGATGACCTCCTAGGTTGTATTTTACATTATAAACATAATAGGTATTAAAAACAAGCATATTTACTAAAAAAAAATACCGGTTTTAGCAACTTTTTAAGGTATATTGCAAACCTATGGGATAATCATTTTTTTAATATTATTTTTACTTAAATTTCTAGATTAATAATATTATAAATAAAAAAATAATAGTGTGAAATTAACGTAAAGATAATATCGATAAAGATAATATTAATATGTTATAATATTAAAAGGAGAGTGATGCTATGGCAGTTTTATTTAAAGAAGTTCTTACTAAAGGCCTTGATTTTTACATATTTTGGATTATTGCCTACTTTTTGGTAACTTTTTTCTTTGGTTCTAAGCGGTTCTTCAAACTCTTATTAGTATCAATCTTTATTTTGGCTTTAACTTTTTTA
>CAYZTG010000009.1:0-32281 GCA_964481475.1 uncultured Acholeplasmataceae bacterium
ATTTTTATCACCTTTTTAATTATATCATGGTTTACATAATATTGAGAATATTTTTGATTATCTGGTTTACATAATATAGGATGTTTTTTTTAAAAAAGTGATAATTAATCATCATCACTTCTTAATATACTCATAAAAGCTTCTTGAGGAATTTCAACTCGACCAATTGATTTCATTTTCTTTTTCCCCTCTTTTTGTTTTTCTAATAATTTTCTTTTTCGCGAAACATCTCCACCATAACACTTAGCTAAAACGTCTTTCCGTAAAGCTTTAATTGTTTCTCTAGCAATTACTTTATTACTAATCGCAGCTTGAATGGGAATTTCAAACATATGTCGAGGAATAATGTTTTTAAGCTTTATACATAAAACACGACCCCTATTATAAGCAAAATCTCGATGCACAATTGTTGAGAGGGCATCAACTGATTCACCATTTAATAAAATATCTAATTTAACTAACTTAGATTCAACATATACATCTAAATAATAATCAAATGAAGCATAACCTCTAGTCGCACTTTTAAGCGAGTCAAAAAAGTCAAAAACTACTTCAGCAAGCGGTAAATGATATGTTAACTCCACTCTGGTTGTGTCTAAATAATGAATATTTAGATACTTTCCACGCTTCTTTTGTGCTAGTTCCATTACAGGCCCAACATATTCAACGGGACATAAAATGGTTGCTTTGATAAATGGCTCAAGTATTTTTGCGATTACTTGTGGACTAGGCAGTTTGGAGGGATTATCAACAGTTATTTTACTACCATCAGTTAAAATTACTTCGTAAACAACACTTGGCGCAGTAGCAATTAATTCAATACCAAATTCTCTTTCGATTCGTTCTTGGATTATTTCCATATGAAGTAAGCCTAAAAACCCTGCTCTAAACCCAAAACCTAACGCCGTCGATGACTCCGGTTCATAAACTAATGAAGAATCATTTAAAGATAATTTTTCTAAGGCATCTTTCAAATCATTATATTTGGTATTATCTATTGGGTACAAACCACTAAAAACAACGGGGTTTAATTTTCGATATCCAGGTAATGCATTTTTAGTTGGATTATCTCTTAAGGTAATTGTATCACCAACGTTTACATCTTTTAAAACTTTTATTGCGGCTGTTAAATAACCTACATCACCAGCTTTTAAGATTTCTCTTTTCTCTTCTTTCGGTTTATGAACACCAACTTCAACTACTTCATAATGAGATTTTGTGGACATCATTTCAATAATATCCCCTTTTTTGACTTGGCCATTTTTTATTCTTATAAAAGGAATTGCACCGCGGTAAGGATCAAAGATACTATCAAATATTAATGCTTCTAATGGTGCTTCTTCATCACCACTAGGGGCAGGAATATATTTGACGATTGCTTCAAGGATGTCATCAATACCTTCACCACTTTTGGCACTCGCTAAAATAGCATTATCCGTAGGGATACCAATAATGTCTTCGATTTCTTTTAATACTCTCTCTGGATCAGCATTAGGTAAATCTATTTTATTAATAACTGGAATAATCTCTAAATTATTTTCTAAAGCCAAATAAACGTTGGCTAACGTTTGGGCTTCGATACCTTGAGCAGCATCAACAACTAATAAAGCCCCCTCGCAAGCAGCTAAACTTCGAGAGACTTCATAAGTAAAATCAACGTGCCCAGGGGTGTCAATAAGATGGAAAATATAATCTTGACCGTCTTTGGCGTGATAGAGCACTTCTACTGCTGTTAATTTAATTGTAATTCCACGTTCTCGTTCTAAATCCATACCATCAAGTAATTGTGACTTCATATCTCTAGCAGAAATTGTTTGCGTTTTTTCTAAAATTCTGTCTGCTAATGTACTTTTACCATGATCAATATGGGCTATAATGGAGAAGTTTCTAATTTGTTTTTGTCTATTTTTCATATAATCAACTTCCAAAACATTTTAGCATTTTTTTACTTAATTATCAATAATAAGATGTTTTACCAATGTAAATGTTTTCAAATGATTATTTATCAAAAAAAACTTGAAAATATTTTCATTGTTAGATATAATAAAGATGAAAAAACAATTCTATGGAGGAATAAGATGAAAAAATTTTTAGTTATGCTTTTATCTGTGGTAGCAATCATTGGATTAGCTTCATGTGGTAAAAAAGAATTTGGCTATGATGGTACATTCGTAGCATTTGAGAATGGTGAAAAATTAGAAGTGGCAATGGTAAGTGTTACTATTGAAAAAGGAAAAATTGCTGGTTTTAATATTGATGAAATTCAAAGTAGTAGAAAAAATACTGGTACTGAAGAAGAACCAAAATATGTCTCTGCTTGGAATGAAAAGTCTAAAAAAGAGTTAGGTTACTTTTATGGAATGCATTTCCCACAAGCGGGAACCGGCCCAATTAATGCCAACAACGTTGAAACTTATAAAACTTGGTTAAAAGATAACAATAAGTTAGAATGGTTTGAACAAGCAAAATTAATTGAAGACGCTTGGTTAAAAAACGGTGTTGACTCAGTAACTTATTCAGGTAAAGAAAATGCTGTTGATAACGTTACTGGAGTAACAGTTACTGGTGATTTATATGTAAGATTGGCTAAAGAAGCTGTTAAAAATGCTAAAGCTGGTAAATTTCAAGCAGTTGTAGTTAGTGGTACTGACTTATACTCAGCTCATATGATCGTAGATGGTAAGAAAATTAAAGAGTTAGTTATTGATACACTTCAACAAGCTTCAAAAGAAACTGATAAAGACTTTGCATGGAATGCTAAAACTAAACAAGAATTAGGATATTTTTATGGAATGCATTTTCCTGCAGCTGGTACTGGCCCAATTAATGCTGGCAACCTTGAAACTTATAAAACTTGGTTAAAAGACAATAATAAGTTAGAGTGGTTTGAACAAGTAGCTTTGATTACTGATGATATTATTAAGAATGGTAAAGATTCAACAGTTGATGAGACTGCAGGTGTTACAATTACAACTACTAATTATTATAAATTAATTGAAAAATTATTCGATTATAAAAAGTAAGTTACTTTAAAAGACGAGCAATCGTCTTTTTTTTATTTATAAAAAGAAAAAAAACACACCTAATAGTGTGTTTTTAATTGTCAATTTGCATAAGCCATGTTCTGTCACTATAAATAGTGTGTAATCATTTATCTCTACATTTGTAGCTTTAAAGTAAATTGTTATTCTTTCTTTAAAGTGCCCCTACCATAATTTGGGTTTCTAGCTTGTGGGGTTTACCGCGTTTCACTTATAAGTTTCCTCATAACTCGTCTCTGTGGCACTTTATAGATTAAGCAGTTAAGCTTAAGAGCCGCCGTTACCAAATGGTACTCTAGGTTATTGTTTGCCTAGACACAAACACTACAACCATTTCAGGTTGTGCTAGCATGGACTTTCCTAACTTTACAATAGTAAAGCTCGATTACCTTCAACTGACATTTATATTTTAATTAATATTAACTAATTAGTCAAATATTAACTAAGAGCATCTTTTCTTGATAAGTCAATTCTACCTTTATCATCAATTTTAATACATTTAACTAAAATAATATCTCCAATAGAAACGATTGATTCAACATTTTCAACACGTTCTTTAGCTAATTTAGAAATATGTACTAAACCTTCAGTTCCAGGCCATAACTCAACAAAAGCACCAAAGTTTTCAATTCTTACTACTTTTCCTTCATAAACTTCGCCAACTTTAGCTTCACGAACCAAATTTTCAATCTTTTCAATAGTTGATTTAATCCATTTTCTTTCAGTATGCATAATAAAGACTCTACCATCTTGTTCGATATCAATTTTAACATTGTCGTTATCTTCAATAATTTGTGTAATTATTTTTCCACCAGCCCCAATAACTTCTTTGATCTTATCAGGATTAATTCTAATCATTGCTACTTTAGGAGCATATTTAGAAACATCATCCCTAGCATTATTAATAACACTATTCATATGTTCTAAGATATGGAGTCTGCCCTTTTTAGCTTGCATTAAAGCTTCATTTAAAATTTCTCTAGTAATACCATCAATTTTAATATCCATTTGTAAAGCTGTAATACCTTTTTCTGTACCAGCAACTTTAAAGTCCATATCGCCAAAATGGTCTTCTAAACCTTGAATATCTGTTAAAATTGTATAATTAGTTCCATCAGAGATTAGCCCCATAGCTATGCCGGCAACTGGTGCTTTAATTGGGACACCTGCAGCCATTAAACTTAATGAACCAGAACAAATACTTGCTTGTGAACTAGAGCCATTTGATTCTAATATTTCTGAAACTACTCGAATTGAATAGGGAAATTCTTCTTCATCAGGTAAAACATAGGAAAGGGCTCTTTCTGCTAAAGCTCCATGGCCTATTTCTCTTCTTCCTGGTGAACCATATCTTCCGGTTTCTCCTACAGAATATTGTGGGAAGTTATAATGGAACATAAATCTCTTTTCACCTTCTTCAGGGTCAAGTCCGTCAATAATTTGATTTTCTCCTAGTGAACCTAAAGTTGTAACACCAAGTGATTGTGTTTGTCCTCGTGTAAATAAAGCACTTCCGTGAGCTCTTGGTAATAAATCTATTTCTGAATCGAGTGGTCTAATTTCATCTACTCCTCTACCATCAGGTCGTACTTTCTCCTCAGTAATTAAACGTCTAATCTCATCTTGTTCAATTTTTTCTAAAGCTAAATGGATATTTTTTAAGTAAATATCTTTTGTTTCTAAATCATAAACTTGGTTACCATCAACATCTTTAAAGAAATGAAATTCATCGTGTTTTTCAAGAACCTCAGCTTTAATTTTTTTAACAGCTTCTTCTCTAGCTTTTTTTTCTACAGTTGAAATTGCTTGAACTAACGATAAGCCTACTTCTTTTTTAACTAATTGATAAATATCGTTATCTAAAGTAAAAATGTTTAGTTCCATTTTTTCTTTACCAACTTCTTTGCGGATTTCTTCTTGGAATTCACATAGTTCTTTAATGGCTTCATGACCAAACATTAAAGCTTCAAGCATTGTTGCTTCATCAATTTCTACAGCACCTGCTTCAACCATATTAATAGCATCTTTTGTTCCTGCAACGTATAGTTCTAGATCACTTTTTTCCATTTGATCTATTGTGGGATTAAGAACAAACACTCCATCAATTCTACCTACAACAACGCCACTAACTGGTAATAATAGTGGTAGTTTCGATAAGTGAGTAACTAGACTACTACCAAAAAGTGAAGTCATTTCTGGAGTATTATTAGGATCAGATGATAAAACAGTGTTAATTATTTGAACCTCATCGTTATATCCCTCTGGAAATAATGGTCTAAGTGGTCGATCAATTAATCTTGATGTCAATGTTTCATGTTCAGAAGGTCTTCCTTCTCTTCTTAAAAATCCTCCTGGTATTTTACCTGCCGCATAAAGCTTTTCTTGGTAAATAACCATTAATGGGAAAAAGTCTTGTTTATATGTTGTTTCACGACTAGTGACGACACTTAAAACGGTACTATCTCCATAATAAATTAATGCTGCTGCATCAGCTTGCTTAGCTACTTTACCAAATTCTACTCGTAAAGTTCTCCCCGCAAATTCTTTTTCAAATACTTTTTTCATAATATAAAAATCTCCTTCATTTTATATTTTTTATTTTTCCTTATATTATTACATCTAACTTATTATATAATAAATAATAAATATTACAAATAAAAAAAGTAGAATCAAACGACTCTACTTTTGTTTTTAACCTCTTAATCCAAGTTTTTCTAACAAGTTTGAATAACGTCTCAAGTCTTCATTCTTTAAATGTTTTAATAAACGTCTTCTTCTTCCAATTTTTTGGAATAAGCCACGTTTTGAATGAAAATCATGTTTATGAATTTTTAAGTGTTCATTTAAGTTATTAATTTCTTCTGTTAAGATAGCAATTTGAACTTCTGGTGAACCAGTATCACTTTCGTGAGTTTTAAATTCATTAATAATTTCTAATTTACGTTCTTTTGTCATTGTATTTCCTCTCTTACGAAAAACTAAAGTATGGGTCGACACTCCCTAAACCTTGTTAACGCCTTATTTATTTTAACATATTATACTTTTATTGCAAGTATTATTTTTAAACTTTAATAAATTGATCAACTGGAAGGACAAAAATAGTCGCTCCACCAACTTTTACTTCCACTGGCATACTTGAAAACATTCCAAATTCAGTAACAATGGAGTTAGGCACCAATTTACTTCTAGTTTTTGAATATCTTTCAATAATTTCAATAATTTCTACTACTTTTTCATCGTTGGTACCAATTAAGAAAGTAGTGTTACCACTCATTAAAAATCCTCCAGTGGTTGCAAGTTTTGTTACAAAAAAGTTTTCTTTAATTAATCCTTTCGATACTTTATTAGCATCATCGTTTGATACAATAGCAATAATTAATTTCATTTTCACACCTCTTTTTTATTATATCACAATTAGTTATTTAAATAACTGATGAAAACATTTTTTTACATAAGCTAACATCATCAACTAATTGTTTAATTAAAATTTCCTTATTGGAAAATTGTAATTCTGGCCGTAAATATTTATAAAAAACTAATGTTACTTCTTTCCCATAAATAAACTCATCAAAATCTAAAATATGGACTTCAACTCTTTTAGTGACAGAGTAGTTAATAGTGGGATTATAGCCAATATTTAAAGCTCCACCATATTTTTTACCATCAACAATTACAACAACAAAGTAAACTCCATTATTAGGTAAAACGAAGTTCTCTACTAATAAATTAGCTGTTGGAATACCTAGAGTTCTTCCTACTTTATCACCATCGATTACTTTACCTTTAATTTGATATTTTCTTGAAAGCATTTTTTCAGCTTCATCAAGTTTCGTTTCCCTAATTAAATCTTTTATATAAGTCGTTGAGATTCTAATTTGGCCTCTTTTTTCATCATCAACAATTACAATATCAAAGTCATTTACTAAGTCACTAAGACTACCAGAAGCATTGATCCCAAAACGGAAATCTTTTCCAATTACTAATCGTTTTACTTTAATGCTTTTTAGAAAGTTAATAAATGCTTCTTTTGAAAGTTTATAAAAGGCTTCATTAAAATTAACGATAAACAAATAATCTAAGTTAAAAGGTTTTAAAAATTCAATCTTTTGATCCAAACTAGAAATTTCTTTAAAAGAAATATCTCTTAAAACTTTCATTGGATGGGGACTAAAAGTCATTAAAGCATGTTTAGTATCACTGTAAGACAGCACTTTCTTAATTAATTGTTGATGGCCCAAATGAACACCATCAAAATTCCCTATTGTTAGAGTAATCTCTTCATTATTAATAATATTATTATAGTTATCCCTAAGTATCTTCATCATTCACTCCAAATAATTACTGGTTTATAGATTTCTTTAGCTTGTTCATAATAAGCCAAAAGCTTTCCTTCTTTATTATAAACTAACAAAGGACTATTTTCAGTAAATTCTTTTTTAGTTAAGTAAACTCCATTGTTAACCAATTTTTCTAACTTACCCGATACTACTAACTTTGGGTATTTTCCTAAGTAATCCATTAAAGAATAAGTTGGTTTGGTCGCACCATTAATCTCTTCTAAATTATAAGCATTACTTAAAAGAAACCCTTCTATTTCTACTCTAATTAACTTTGATAAATGAGTAGGAATTTTCATCTGTACACCTAAATCATGGGCAAGTGAACGAATGTAAGTTCCTTTAGAAACTTTAGTTTCAAAAGATATTTTATTATCAATTAAATCACTAGTTATCTTAAAGTAATTTACGTAAGCAGGTCTTTCTTTTACTTCAACTTTTTGACCGCTTAAAGCGTAATGATAGAGTTTTCTTCCCTTAACTTTTACAGCACTATAAAGTGGTGGTTTTTGCTTTATTGCTCCGATAAAGTGACTTAACTGTTGTTCGATCATTGGATTTGTTAAAACAAAATCTTCTAAAACATCAACAACTTCTCCATCAGAATCATAAGTATTTGTTGAACTACCAAATGTTATTTCTCCTTGATAAACCTTGGAATAGTTAAGAAATTTATTGCCTAGTTTAGTCGCTTTCCCAACTAAAACAATTAAAAGGCCACTTGCAAGAGGATCTAATGTTCCTGCGTGACCAATTTTTTCTTTTGTAAATTTTTTAAAATGTCTAATGCAATCAAAGCTAGACAAACCCACGGGTTTATTTATTAAATAAATACCTTCCATATAATTATTATAACATAAAATTAGTCATGATAAAAAAAATAGCCAAAAGGCTATTGATTTTTTTCAATCCATTTACGGACATCATCTTTAGGGGCAAATCCACTTCTTCTATCAACTTCTTTTCCATCTTTAAATAAAATTAAAGTAGGAACACTATTAATACCATAAGTAGTTGCTGCTAAGTCACGATGTTGGTCAATATCAACAAATAAATAGTTAACATCTGTTTTCTCTGTTGCTAAAGCTTCAATTTGAGGCGTAAGCATTTTACAAGGTCCACACCATGTTGCAAAAAAATCAACTAATGTTACACCTTCTTTAATATGGCTTTCAAAATTTTCTCCACCAAAATGTTTAATCATAATTATATCCTCACTTTCCATAAGTATTATATACATAATTTTTAAAAATATCAACCTTTTAGCAATTATTTAAATGTGATAATCGTTGCTCCTAATCCACCTTCATTTTGACCACCCATGCGATACGATTTAATATTTGAGTCCTTTTTTAGTAAATCATGAACAATTGTTTTAATCGTTCCTGTTCCAAAACCATGAATAATTCGGACTTCTTTTAAATTCGATAATAAAGCTTGATCAATAAATTTTAAATAAGCATCTTCAACGTCTATTGCTCTAAATCCTCGTAAATCAAGTTGAACATCAGCACTAATTATTTTGATTTCTCGAGTTGGCTTTTTAGTAATTTGTTTTGTCTTTTGTTTTTCCTTTGGAATCTTTGTGAGTTGGTTGTTTTTAAAAGATAATTCGAAAGCACCAAACTTTACTAGATAGAGATCATCTTTTATGCTAAGAATCGTCCCGTCTTGATTGTATTTTCTAATATAAACTTGATCGCCAACTTTAAATTTATCATATTCATCCTCAATACTAAAGCCCATTTTATTAAGTTCATTCTTTATTTGGGCTATTTCATGAGGTTTTTCAATATTTTCTAGTTTATCAATAATCGTTTTAGCTCGTTCTTTTAGTTCCTTAATAAATAGATTACTTTCTTTTTCAGTGTTTTGAATTACTTGTTGTCTTTCTTGTTGAATACCAGCGAGTCTAAGTTCATACTCTTTTTTCATTTTTTCTAGATTAAGATCTTTTTGTTCATTTTCTAAAATAAGGGCATCTAACTCATTCAATTTTTTTTCAAATCTTTCCATAACTATCGAAACATCTGTTTTTTGATCATTTAAATACTCATAAGCTCTATTAACTATTTCTTCATTCATTGCTAGTCTCCTAACAATATTCAGAGCGTTTGAAGAGCCACTTCTGCCATAATCAATAAGATAAAGTGGTTTTAAAGTTTCTTCATCAAATCTAACACTTGCGTTTAAGATTGCTGGCGATTCGTAAGCAAACATTTTTAATTCGCTATAATGAGTAGTTAAAACTAAGAAAAACTTTTTTGAAATCACATAATCAATAATTGCTTTTGCTAATGAGACACCTTCTTTAGGATCAGTCCCACTTCCTAGTTCATCAAAGAGTAATAAGCTCCCTTTTTCTGCTACTTTTAAGATGTTAGCAATATTAACCATATGAGAAGAAAATGTTGATAATGATTGAGCAATTGATTGTGCATCACCAATATCAGCATAAATACCAGTAAACAAATTAACTTTAGATCCTTCATCAACAGGAATTAAAAGTCCGCATTGAGCCATTATGCTTAATAAACCTAATGTTTTTAAAGCAACTGTTTTACCTCCAGTATTGGGACCAGTTATCATTAATATTCTTTGTTCGCTAGACAGTTTTATTGTAACAGGAACAACATTGTTTTTATCGATTAGCGGATGTCTGGCATTAATTAGTTCAACATCATTACTAATTTCAACTTTATGGCAATTATGGATTAAACTAAACTTGGCATAGGCAAAATAAGTGTCTAATTTAACAAACATTAATAAGTTTACTTTAAAGTTGTCGGTATAGGGATGAAATGTTTCTAATAAGTTATTTAAAATTATTTCAATTTCCAATTGCTCAGCCATTTTTAAGTTGGTAATATCACTACTAACTTGGTAAATTTCGACTGGTTCAATATAAGTAGTTGTCCGTGAAGATGAAATATCCTGCACAGTGCCTTTTATTTTATTTTTAAATTCACTTTTAACAGCTAAACAATATTTATCATTTCTCATTACAATAATATTTTCTGTTAAATAATTGCTCTTTTTAATTAATAAACTATTAAGCAGATCTTTTTGCTTTATTAAAGCCTTTTTTAAATCCCTTCTTATTTGTGACAAACCAAGACTAGCCTTATCTAAAACAACTCCATCCGAGTCAATAATACTATCGATTAAATCAATTAAATGACCAAACTCTTCTATTTGTTTGAAAAACTCTTTTAAATTAGGATAACTTATTTTTTCTTTTAAATATTCCTTTTCTGTTTTCTTAATATTCTTACCCATTACTAAAAATAGTCTTAAATATTGAATATCATTAATTGTTAAACGTCGTTTTATTTTAATGGAGTTAATAATATTATCTATATCATAGTCTTGGATTAAATTAATGTTAGCAATTTTTACTAAAATTTCTAATGCTTCTGAAATAGTCTCTTGACTATAAATAATAGGTTCCTTCTCCAAAGAGGGAGTTAAGGAAAAAACCTCACTTCTTGCAGTATTAGATTTAGTAAATGAGGCAATTTTTTCCAATATTTTTGTAAATTCTAGTGTTTCATAGTTAAAACTCGTCATTTCGGCACTACCTTTTCTATTATAAATGTGGTATAATAATTATAACATGAAGGCGGTAATTTAAAAATGAATTATTCAATGTCCTTAACAATTAACCAAAAAGAGTTAGTCCAGGAAATGTATTTAGCTTATGAACAAAATGTGAATAATAATAATATCGTTTTTCAAGCTTTGAAAGACGGTTTAATAATTACATTATATTCAAATAACACTCTCCATTTACAAGGTCAATATAAGAGCGAACTAAAATTAATAAAAGAGCGCTTAGGTTTAATAGATATTTCTGCGATTGGCTCTGATGAAGTTGGTACTGGTGACCTTTTTGGACCGATTGTTGTTTGTAGTGTTTATGTTCCTAAAGAAATGGTAGAAACTTTAGAAGATATTGGCGTTAAAGATTCTAAATCAATGACAAATAAGAAAATTATTGAACTCGCACCACAAATTACTAAGTTAGTTCAACACTCTGTCTTAATTTTAAAACCAGAAAAGTATAATGAAATGATCCGCCGTGGTTATAATATGAACAAAATTAAAGCATTTTTACACAATCAGGCAATTTTGTTAACAAAAGAAAAAATTACGGAAGATGTAACTGTAATATTAGACCAGTTTTGTGAGCCAAGATTATATTTTAATTATTTGAAAGATGAGAAGAAAGTTTTTAAAGATATTTCTTTTTATACTAAAGCGGAAAGTGTTCATGTTTCGGTTGCGGCAGCTTCAATTATTGCTAGATATGCCTTTTTAGCTAAAATGCAACAGTTTTCCAAGTTTATTGGCTTTAAGTTAGCTTTAGGAGCTGGTGAAGTTGTCGATAGACAATTAGTAAGAATCTATAAAAATAAAGGTTATGATGCTTTAAGACCAATAACTAAATTGAACTTTAAAAATATCAAGAAAAACAATATTACACCACACATTTAAAAAAAACCCAGTAATGGGTTTTTATTTTATTCAAAGAGTAGATTTAGTTGATTGATAAAGTCTTTAGGTAATTCTACCTCAAACTCAAGATCTTCATTTGTTTGGGGATGCCGAAATTTTAAATAATTGGCATGAAGATAAAATCCATCACTAAAATTATCATTGATTCCATAAGTCTTATCACCAATTAAAGGATGATTTATAAAACTTAAATGAACTCTAATTTGATGTGTTCTTCCCGTAACTAAGTCGATATTTAAGAAACTATAACCTGCTGTTTGTTTTAAAACTTTAAAATGAGTTAGAGCTTCTTTACCTAGTTTACTAACGATCATCTTAACTTTAGTTATTGGATCTCTTAAGATAGGAGCGTTTATTGTTCCGTTTTCTTCTTCGAAGTTATTATGGACAATCGTTTGATATGATTTTACAACTTCTCTATTTTTAAATTGTAAAGACAAACTTTCATGGGCATGATTAGTTTTTGTAATAATTAATAATCCAGAAGTTTCCTTATCTAAACGGTGAACAATTCCTCTTCTTTCTTCCCCATTAACATCTGATAAATCTGCGGTATGATAGAGGAGGTGATTTACAACGCTATCCTCATTACTTGATTGTGCGGGATGAGTTAAAAGCCCTTTAGGCTTATTGATAATCATAATTACATCATCCTCATAAATAATTTCTAAATTTAGATTTTTTGGTGTAATTAAAAGTTCTTTTAATAAATGAAGGACTAATAGTTCATCATTCATATTAATGATGTATGAAGGTTTTGCTTCTTTTCCATTAATCAAGACTAAATTTTGATTAAATAACTCTTTTACTTGATTTCGAGAGTAATTGGGAATTATTTTAGTAAGATAAATATCTAGACGAATGTTGTCTATTTTTATTATTTCTTTAATCTGTGGCATTGTTTTTATTTCTTTTCGTTTCTAAAAATAAAATATCTATAGCAAACATTATCACACCGGTAACTAAGCAAATGTCTGCAATATTAAATGTGGGGTAGTCATATGAAAAAATGAAAAATTTGAAAAAATCAATTACATAACCTCTAAATAATCGATCGATTAAATTACCGATTGTTCCTCCTATCATTAAAGACAAGCCAATCGTGTAAAATTTCATATTTACAAAGTTACCTTTTGATATTAAATATCCAAAAGCAGCTAATGCAATAAATGGGACTACAAGTAAAATAAATTTACTGCCAGCAAATAGACTCCAGGCAGCACCTACGTTATGATGCTCAATTAAATAAAAAAAGTTAGGAATAATAGTGAGCATTTCTTCATTTCCTTTTGGTAAATAAAGAATAGAAAGGTATTTTGTTAAGTGATCGAGTAAAACAGCGCCCCCTACAATCGATAAAATAATAATTAAATTTTTATATTTTTTCATAAATATTTTCCTCCAATAATAAGGGTTATAGTAACAATAATACTAATAATAACTAATAATATTAATAAAATAAGAAATTCTTTTTTAGGTAAAAGGAACTTTTTATAGTAAAAAACAGCACTTAAATAAAAAAATAATAATAAGACTAATCCTAAGAGAACTACTAAGACTTGAAATAATTCAATAAAAATAAAGAGATTAATTAAGATTAGCAATAAAGGTAATGTAATTAAAGCGGCTAATAAAGAGCTTCGATATTTATTCATAGTTCTTTAAGTACTCAAGTGCTTCATCTAAATTACTTACAAAAACTAATTTAAATGTCGGTTTTGATAATTTTTGATAGGCTAAGCTCGCATCTATAAAATGGGCTTCTGGGCAAAAAAAGAGATCAACTTTTTGATTAACTGTAAAAACTTTTTGAAAGATACCACCTATTTCTCCGACATTACCTGTTGGTGTAATGGTACCTGTTCCAGCAATCTTTAGGTTAGTTTCCAGTTTTAATATTTGGTGATAAATAAATAATGCTTGGATTAGTCCTCCTGATGGACCACCAATATAATCATTTTGATATTTCTTTTCATAACTTGGACTTAAATGATTTATTTTATAAAAGGGCTTTAAGTTAAGATTAAATTTATTATTTTCTTTGCTTAATTGATAATTTTTAATTTGCTGATCTTTTTCTGCAGTAACAGTAATTTCATTAGTATTAGCTAAGTAACTTAGTAGATCTTCATAACTTGTTGTTTGTAAATCCAGATTATCAATTTTCGTAAAAACATCCCCTAAAATACTTTTATTTTTTGTTGTAACAACAGCATAACCACCTAAACTATAATCAATTTCAATCTCTTCGTTAACAATCTTTGCTTTCTCATAAGCGCTAATTGTCGCATATTGGAAAGATAATTCTTCATCTAAAAAACTATCATAGTAATAATTATTTAAACTGTTTTTGCTTGTTTTAGGACTTGTCGCTATTTTTGAGACAAACAGTTGAAAGAGAGTGGGCTTTCGATAACTAACAACGTATGTTGTATAAAATTGATTGTTTATATTCTCTTCAAATAATAAACTACTATTTACATCGGTAATATTACCTGGTAGAGTAATTTGATATTTTTTAAAAGGAAATGTCAAAGTAAACAGTAATAAAAGATAACTTAAAGTAATTATTACAATAACTTTCTTATTCATTATTAAAGTTTTCGATAAGTAACTTTAGCTGCATCTAACATTTTTTTAGCGGCTAAATCACTTTCTGTATTTTCATACTTATCATCTAAATAAACGATCTCTTCAATACCACTTTGAATAAGCATTTTACTACATTCATGACAAGGAAATAAGGTGACATAAATCGAACCACCTTTAACTTCTCTTGTTGAATTGATAAGCGCGTTCATCTCAGCGTGAACAACGTAAGGGTATTTTGTTTCAATGAAGTCACCGTTATTTTCCCAAGGAAACTCATCATCGGATAATTTAGAAGGAAAACCATTATAGCCAATTCCAATGATTCTTTTTTCATTATTAATAATACATGCCCCTACTTGAGTATTAGGGTCTTTACTTCTTTTAGCAGATAATTCTGCGACTCCCATAAAATACTCATCCCAACTAATATAATCTTTTCTTTTCATTTTCTTTCCTCTTCTTTAAGTAAACTCAAATCAACATGACAGTAGCCCTTAGGGTTTTTATTTAAATAATTTTGGTGATAATTTTCGGCTTGATAATAATTGCTTAAAGGTAATGATTCAGTCCAAACTTTTTTATTTGCCTGTATTTCTAAGTTCTTTAAATATTGGTCAATAATTTCTTTATCATTTATATCAACATAATAGATCCCACTGCGGTATTGTTTACCAATATCATTTCCTTGACGATACCGACTGTGAGGATTAACAAACCGAAAAAAATGATCTAACAATTCTTTTAAAGTAATAATACTACTATCATATTCTAAATAAACGGTTTCTGCATGTGTTGCCGTCCCATCTAAGAGCATTTGATATGTAGGGTTAAAAATATTACCATTAGCATAACCAACTTCAGTAAAAATAACCCCTTTTAACATCTGAAAATATTTCTCAACTCCCCAAAAACAACCACCAGCTAAATAAATTTCTTTAGTTTTTTTCACTGATTTTTATTCCTAGGTCATCGAGTTGTTCTAAATCAACAGTTCCAGGAGCATTTGTCATTAGATCACGAGCATTTTGGGTTTTAGGGAAGGCAATTACATCGCGAATATTAGTTGTTTTAGTCATTAGCATTACTAAGCGGTCAAGCCCTAAAGCAATCCCGCCATGAGGAGGTGTTCCATACTCTAAAGCTTCGATAAAAAAGCCAAATCTTTCTTTAATTGTTGCTTCATCTAAACCAAGCATTCTAAACATTTTTTCTTGTTCTTCTTTTAAATAAATTCGAATTGAACCTCCACCGAGCTCATAACCATTTAAAACGAGGTCATATGCTTTTGCTAACATCTCTTTTGCTTCTCCATTAAAGTCTTGGGCTTGAGTAAATGGGTGGTGTCTAGCAACTAATCTTTCTTCTTCTTTACTATATTCAAATAAGGGGAAATCTTTGACCCATAAAAAGGAAAGTTTATTTTCATCAATTAAGTTAAGCTTTTTAGCAACAGTTTTTCTTACAACACCTAAACTAACTAAAGCATCTTCTTCTTCATCAGCAAAACTAATTAATAGTAAATCATTGTTCACTAATTTTTCGTTTATAATAAAGCTTTGGTGGTCACTAATGAATTTTACAATTGAACCACTTAAAGTATGATCTTGATATTTCAAAAAGATAAGGCCTTCTCCATGATTCTTTTTTGCTTCTAAAACTAACTCATCCAATTCTTTTCTTGTTAAATGGGCACCATTATTAATTAACAGTTTTTTAGTAATTTTATTATTTAAAAAAGGGATTTCATACTTACTTAAATCTATATTAGCCATTTCCAAATCAAATCTTAAATCAGGTTTATCGCTACCATATTTTGCCATAGCGTCTTGATAACTAAGCTCGATAAATGGTGTCTTTACTTCAATCTCTAAAACATCCTTAAAGACATTTTTCATTAATTTTTCGACAAGGACTCTTATATCTTTTTCTTCAACGAAAGAAGCTTCAATATCCAATTGAGTAAACTCAAGTTGGCGATCACTTCTTAAATCTTCATCTCTAAAACACTTTGCAAATTGAAAATACTTTTCAAAACCACTAATCATATATAATTGCTTATATATTTGTGGGGACTGCGGTAAAGCATAAAAAGACCCATGATAAAGTCTCGCTGGAACTAAGAAATCTCTTGCTCCTTCGGGTGTTGATTTGCCTAAGATAGGCGTTTCTAATTCTAGATATTGCTCTTCTAATAATGTCTTTCTTAATGATTGAGTTATTTGTTGTCTTTTTAATAAATAAGTATTTACTTCTTTTTTACGCATATCTAAATAACGGTACTTTAATCTTGTTTCTTCATTAGCATTATCTTCATAACCAATTTGAATTGGTGGTTGTTTTGCTTTATTAATAACTTTTAACTCAGTAACTAAAACTTCAATATCACCTGTCAGTAAGTCTTTATTTTTAGAGACTCTTTCAATAACAGTTCCCTCTACTTCAATTATATATTCTTGTTTTAAAGATTGTGCTAATTGATAATTTTTATTTTCAGGGTTAAAAACTAATTGAGTTAGACCCTTAATGTCTCTTAAATCAATGAAAATTAGTCCTCCTAAGTCTCTTCTTCGGTGAACCCATCCTCTAAGTTTTACAGTTTCATTGATGTTTTTTAATGTTAATTCATTATTCTTATGTGTAATCATTTTCTTTTGCCTTTCTGATAAACTCATCAATTGTCATTTCTTTTTGTACTTCAGTTTTCGTCTCTTTGACGGTTAGAATATTAGATTCTAACTCTTGATCACCAATAATAATTAGATATTTGGCATTTAATGATAAAGCTTCACGTAATTGAGCTTTAAAACTCCTCTTATAATAGTCAAGACTAACTTTAAAATCTTCATTTCTAAGTGTCGTTAGAACTTCAAGCGCTTTTGTTTGTTCTGCTTCGCCAAAAGTGATAATGTAAGCATCAAGATAATCATCTTCAGATAATTTAATTCCTTCTAATCTTAGTGCTTCTAAAAGTCTTTCTAAGCCAAAAGCAACCCCAATGCCGCTCTTATCTGGGCCACCTAATTCTTTAACTAAGTTTTCATAATGGCCACCGCCACCTAAAACATTTTGGGAACCAAATCCCTTAATATCCGCGACTATTTCAAAAACAGTTTGACCATAATAATCAAGTCCTCTAACTAAACGTTTGTTTTCAATAAAAGGAACATTCATCATTCTTAAGTTGTTTTTTACCTCGTTATAAAAAGCTAAATCATCTTGATCTAAATAGTCAATAGGTGTTGGAGCTTCAATAACAAACTCTTTTTGTTGATCAACTTTACAGTCTAAAATGCGTAAAGGATTTTCAGTAATTCTTCTTTTGCAATCACCACATAGTTCCTCTATATGAGGCGTAAAGTAATTAGTTAGTATTTCTTTATACTGCGGTTGAGAACTAGACTTACCTAAAGTATTTAGATTTATTGTCACATTCTTTAGTCCCAAGGATTTAATAACTTCATAAGAGACACTAACTATTTCAGCGTCTAGTAGAGCACTTTGCTCTCCAATAGCTTCCATTCCCATTTGGTAAAATTGTCTAAAGCGACCTTTTTGAGGACGTTCATAACGAAAGAATGGGCCAATATAATAAAGCTTAGTAAGTGGTTTGAGATACATTTTATTTTCGACATATGCTCTAATTACTCCTGCCGTTCCTTCTGGTCTTAATGTTAATAAACGATTACCTTTGTCTTGAAAGTTATATGTTTCTTTTGTAACCATATCAGAAAGCTCGCTATCACGATGGAAAACACTAGAATGCTCAAAAATAGGTGTTCTAATTTCTGTAAAGCCATATTTATTTAAAACTTTTTTTAAATGTTCTTCTAATTTTGTAAACTCTTTTATTTCCTCATTAAATAAATCATAAGTTCCCTTTGGTCTGTTTTCCAAAAAAATCATTCCTTTCTAATCTATAAACAAATACATCGTGATATGTATTCGATTTTTCATGATAATGGTCATCTTTTTTAATATTTACTAAGTTAAAACCATTTTTTTCAATTACTCTTCTTGATGCAATATTTTCTCTTATCGATTTAATAACAATTGTTTTTAAATCTAAAAAGCTAAAACCAATATAAATCATTTTTTCTAAAGCACTAGTCATTATTCCTTTATTCCAATAATCTTTGTGAAGCAAATAGCCTACTTCTGCTGTTTTACTAAAATTAGAAAAAGTGTGAAACTCGATAATTCCAATCATCTTATCTAAAAAACAAATTGCATAACCAACTGGTTCATCAAAGTACTCTCGCATTAAGTAAACGTTAAGTGAACTAATCGCATCTGATCTAGTTTTAAAGGGTTGCCATGTTAAAAATTCAACATTTTCCCGGTCTTTTCCAATCTCAAAGTAATCATCAACATCACTTTCTTTTAAAGTTCTTAATAAATAAGGACCAAAAGTGAGGTTTGGTAGTTGTTTCACTATTCTTCCTCCGAATCAATCATCAAGGTGAAAGGGCCATCATTTAAATAATTAATATGCATATGACCACCAAAAACACCTGTTTTGACCGTAAAGTCTTCTTTAAGGTCATTAATTAATCTCTCATAGTAGACTAAAGCTTTTTCCGGATTAGCACTATTAGTAAATGAAGGTCTATTGTTTCTTTTAACACTTCCATATAAACTAAACTGCGAAACTAGTAATATTTCTCCTTTAACTTTGGTTAGATTTAAATTTATTTTCCCTTCTTCATCAGCAAAGATACGCATATTTCTGATTTTTCTTAAAATAAACTGATAATCTTCTTCAAGGTCAGACTCTTTAATTCCTAAAAAGATAATTACTCCATTACTAATACTTGTCCGGTAATCCTCGCATGTTAAATAAGCATAACTTACTCTTTGTACTAATGCACGCATTAAACAAACTTCCTTTCAATAGTATAAATATTAGCAACTTTCATTAAATTAAGCATGACATTTTCTAATTCACTGACATTTTTAGTAATAACTTTTATCGTTGTAATACTTTCTAATTTTTGATTAGAAATAGCATTTATTTCGGCAATTGAGACACTAGCTGCGTTAATTGTAGAAATAATATCTGCAAGTAAGTCCTCTCTATTTGTACCAACAATTCTAATTCTTGTGGGATATTTTCTTGTGATATTTGTTGCCCATAAAACATCAACTAGTCTTTCTCCTTCAAAAACTATGACATTGGGGCAGTCTTTATGATGAACTGCGATACCATGACCTTTAGTTACAAAACCGACAATATCATCTCCAGGTACAGGTAAACAACAATTGGCAATTTTGATTTGTGGGGTTGTTAATCCTTCTACTATTACACCACTAACATGTGTTGTTGTTAAAATTCTTTGCGCCCTATCAAGTTGTCTTTGAAGCATCGACTCTTTATCAAGTTCTTTACCTAACATTCTCGCTACTACTGTTTTGGGCGAAATTAAGCTTTTACCAACTTCAATATACAAACTTTCCAGCGATTTAATCATATTTTTAGAAAAGTTTTGTGTAGCAAAATCATCACTTAAAATTGCTAAATCAGCTTTTTGGCTATTAGCCTCTTTTTCAATTGCTAATTTACCAGAAATTAAGAGTTGATCTCTATTTTGCCTATTTAAATAGTTTCTAATTTTGTGACGGGCATGATTCGAACCAACGATCTTTAACCAGTCTTCATTAGGTCCTAAAGAAGACTTACTAGTTTTGATATTGACAACATCACCAGTTTTAAGTTCATAGTCAAGAGAAACAATTTTATTATTGACAATAGCACCAACTGTTTTATCACCAACATCACTATGAATTCTATAAGCAAAATCAATTGGTGTACAACCTTTTGTGAGTTCAATAACTTGGCCTTTAGGGGTAAAAACATAAATGTTTGCTGACAAAATATCTTCTTTAATTGTCTCAACAAACTCGAGTGCACTATCATCATTTTCATTACTCATTTTTAAAATCTCGGAATACCACTTTAATTTTTGAGCAATTTCAAACTGTTCTCGTTCTTTTGAATACTGTCTTCCTTCTTTATAAGCCCAATGAGCAGCGACACCATATTCAGCAATTTTATCCATTTCTTCAGTTCTAATTTGCACCTCATAAATTGAGCCAGTGTCAGAAAGAATAGTTGTATGGAGAGACTGATATAAGTTAGGTTTAGGAACAGCGATATAATCTTTAAATCTTTTTGGTATTGGTACAAAATGAGCATGGATAATACCTAACACTTGATAACAAGTTTCAATTTTATCAACGATTATTCTTAAAGCTAAAATGTCATAAATATCTTCAAAAGGACGATGTTGAAAAGCCATCTTCTTGTAAATTGAATAGATTGATTTAGTTCTTCCGGAAATGTTATATTTATTAACTTTATGACTTTTTAAGTAATTACCAATGGTTTGGATCATTTGATCTATTGATTCTTTATGAGAAAGTTCTTTATTTTCGACGAGATTTCTAATCTTATAAAATTCAGGTGGATTGACAATTCTTAATGAGCGATCTTCTAACTCTGCTTTAATATTAAATAACCCTAAACGATGAGCTAAAGGAGCATAAATATCTAGAGTTTCATTGGCTACTTGCATCCTTTTCTCTTGATTTTGAAAATCAATAGTTCGCATATTATGCAACCTATCAGCTATTTTTATTAAAATGACCCTGATATCTTTGCTCATCGCAAGTAACATTTTTTGTTGGTTTTCGGCTTCACTATTTTCACTAACAAAAGAAAGTTTTGAAATTTTAGTGACTCCATCAACTAAAAAAGAAACTTCTTCACCAAATTGTTTTTCAATATCGCTTAATGAAATCTTTGTATCTTCAACAACATCATGTAAAAGTCCAGCAATTAAAGTATTTGGACCACTTTGAAGTTCAGCTAAAATATAACAAACACTAACTGGATGAGTAATGTAGGGCTCTTTACTTTTTCTAAACTGTCCTTGGTGGCTTAAAAAAGCTAACTGGTAAGCCTCATCGATTAGTTTAATATCTTGTTTGTTGTGAATGTACTTGCTATATAGCGCTTTTACTTCTTCATAAGTATGAGTCAATTTCTCACCTCTAATATTTAATTAATGATAAAATTTCAATATCCTTTAATTTATCTCTTCCACTTAATTCTGCTAACTCAATGAAAAATGCACAACCAACAACAATCCCGCCTAGTTTTTCTACTAGCTTAATTGTTGCTTCAACTGTTCCGCCTGTTGCTAACAAATCGTCTACTATTAAGACTCTTTGTCCTTTTTTTACTGCGTCAGCATGTAAGGAAAGAGCATTATTTCCATATTCTAAATCATATTGTACTTCAATTGTTTCTCTTGGTAATTTCCCAGGTTTTCTCACTGGGGCAAAACCTATTCCTAATGAATATGCAACTGGACAACCAAAAATAAAGCCTCTTGCTTCTGGGCCAACAATAACTTCAGCATTAACTTTTCGAGCAAATGCGGCGATTTCATCATTAGCTTTTTTATAAGCTTTTCCGTCTAACATTAATGGTGTAATATCTCGAAAATTAATTCCTTTTGTGGGAAAATCGAGAACACTTGCTACATAATCTTTAAAATTCATATATAAAACCTCTTTTCAATACTATATATTTTATCAAAGTTACGGCATTTTTTCAATCTTTTACCATCATTATTATGTTATAATAAAGAAGGTGATATTATGGAACCGTTAGCACACAAATTAAGACCAACAAAATTAGCTGATGTCTATGGTCAAGACCATTTAGTCTCTAAAGAGGGAATTATTACAAAAATGATTGAAAACAATAGTTTTTTCAACATCATTTTACATGGTAATCCTGGTGTAGGTAAGACATCAATTGCGCTTATTATAGCTGAAGAATCAAAAATGGATTATTATCATTTTAATGCCTCAGTCGACAACAAACAAAAATTAAAAGATATTATTAATACGACAGCTTATCATAATATTTTACTAATTGTCGACGAAATCCAAAGAATGAATGTTGACATTCAGGATGTTCTTCTACCCTTTATTGAAAATGGTAAAGTTAAATTAATTGGCATTACTACAGAAAATCCTTATGCAACTGTAAATAAGGCGATTAGATCTCGATGTCAAATTTATCAACTTAACGATCTTAATAGTGATGATATTAAAGAAGCATTAAAGGGAGCAATTAATTCTTCTAATCTAACATATGACGGCTTAATTCTTCCCACTGTTATTGACTATATTTCTAAAAGATGCAATAACGAACTTAGAACTGCTTATAATATGTTGGAGGCAATCGTTATTTATGGTAATAAACTTGACCAAATTAATTTGGTGATTGCCAAAAAAGCTTTAGGAGATAAAAATCTAGCATTAGATAAATCTCAAGATGATTATTATGACATCTTAAGTGCATTTCAAAAGTCATTAAGGGGTTCAGATGTTAATGCCTCACTTCATTATTTGGCAAGGTTGATAACTTTAGGTGATCTAGATTCTATCATAAGAAGACTTCTTGCTATTGCCTATGAGGATGTTGGTTTGGCCGATCCGAATATGGGCATAAAAGTAAAACATGCTTGTGATGCTGCTAAAACATTAGGTTTCCCTGAGGCGCGGATTCCTCTTTCTGTAGCTGTAATAGATATTGCCTTAGCTGCTAAATCTAATTCTGCACTAGAAGCATTAGACCAAGCAATTTCAGATTATAAAGAAGGCAAAACTGGTCCAATCCCTAAACATATTTTAAATAGAGAAATTGCAAGAGATCCTAGTATATATAAATTCCCTCATAATGAGCCTTCTGGTTTTGTTAAACAACAATACTTGCCTGACAACTTAGTTAATACCATTTATTACACACCAAAGACTAATTCTAATTATGAAGTCCTTTTAGAAAAGCGTTTAGAATATATTAAAAAGCTTTATGATAAATAAAAAAAAGAAAATACAATTGATTTTCTTTTTATTTACTCTTAATTAAATAACTTGATAATTGTTTCAATAAGCGGAGTAGTACTAATAAGTATTGGAGCGATTATTAATGATATTACTGACATCAATTTAATTAAAATGTCCATCGCTGGACCAGCAGTATCTTTAAAAGGATCACCGACAGTATCGCCAGTGATTGCGGCTTTATGACTTTCTGAACCGACCCCTCCATTAGTTCCTGATTCGATCAATTTTTTAGCATTATCCCAAGCACCACCAGAATTTGCCATAAAAACAGCTAACATGGAAGCACTAGCTAAACTACCAGCCAATAAGCCACCTAAGGCTTCAGCACCAAAAAAGAAACCTATTACAAAGGGCATTAAAAGAGCCATTAATCCAGGAACAATCATTTCTCTTAATGCTGCTTTGGTAGAAATTTCAACGCATTTAGCATAATCAGGTTTAATTTTACCGTCTAAAATCTCAGGGAACTCCCGGTATTGTCTTCTGACTTCTTCAATCATTAAATTAGCTGCTTTGCCAACGGAGTTAATCGTTAGCGAAGTAAATAAATAAGGAAGCATCGCACCAATTAAAAGACCGATAATCGTATTTATATTTATAATATTTATCGCTGTTAATCCAGATAGTTTTGCAAAAGCAACAAATAAGGCTAAACTTGTTAGTGTAGCGGAACCAATACAAAAGCCTTTACCAATTGCAGCTGTTGTATTACCTACGGAGTCTAACTTATTAGTGATTTCTCTTACATTAGCATCTAAATTTGCCATTTGCGCAATTCCACCAGCATTATCAGCAATTGGACCATATGCATCAACCGAAACCGTGATACCGACCGTAGAAAGCATTCCAACCGCTGCAAGAGCGACACCATATTCTCCTTGGGCTAAATAGGAAACTAAAATCGCTACACTTAAAGTTAGAATAGTTAGTGCAGTCGAACGCATTCCGACAGAAAATCCTGAAATTATGTTTGTGGCATGTCCTGTTTCAGATTGATGGGCTAAATTTTTAACAACTCTAGAGGAGTCTGATGTATAATACTGAGCAACATATCCGATGGCAATTCCAGCAATAACACCGCTTAAAACAGCGACAAACGGATTTAAGTCTTCAAACATTATTAAACTAGTAATTAATCCTCCAATAACAACAATTGCTGCAGCGATTATCGTGGCAATTCTTAACGTTAATTGAGGGTTCTTCCATTCCTTCATTCTAATCAAAATAACACTAACTAAAGCTGATAAAACTCCAATTGCAGCTATTATTAAAGGAAAACTTAGAAATTTCACATCAGTTAAAAACATTGCTAAAGACAAAGCACTAATTAATGAACCCACATAAGATTCTAATAAATCACTACCCATCCCAGCAATATCGCCGACATTATCGCCAACATTATCAGCTATTACAGCTGGATTTCTCGGATCATCTTCAGGAATATTAGATTCAATTTTCCCCACTAAATCAGCACCAACATCAGCTGCCTTAGTATAGATTCCTCCACCAACTCTTGCGAATAAAGCAACAAAAGAGGCCCCAAGACCATAACCGGCAATTACTTGGACAGCATTTATTCCAGTATTTAAATTATCAAATAAAAAGTAAAGACCACTAAGACCAAGTAAACCAAAACTGACTACTAATAGTCCCATGATTGCTCCACCACTAAAAGATGTTCGTAATGCTTTTCCCATTCCCCCTTCCATTGCTGCTTCTGTTGTTAAACCATTTGCCTTTACGCCAGCAGCCATGCCGATAAAGCCGGTTAAACCGGAAAACAAGGCACCAATTAAGAAACTTATCGCAGCAAAGAAACCAACTCCATCGACAGTTTTAAAAGCGGGTACTAAACCTAATAATGCTAAAATTATAGCAACCCCTAAAACAAAAAGAGAGATTATTTTATACTCTCTTTTTAAAAAGGCATAGGTCCCCTCTTTGATGTACGATGAAATTTCTTTGATTGACTCATTTTTAACTGTTAGCTTCTTAAGTTTTAAGAGTAAAACTAAAGCATAAGCTATCGTTATTAACGTAGCTCCAATTACTACTACTATTGTGTTCATCAAATAAATCCCCTTTTTTTTTATTGTACACTATTAAGTAAGCGTTTTCAAGAGGAAAATAAAAAAAGGAAGTTTCCTTCCTTATGTTTGAATATTGCGGTCAGTTTCTGACTGTTCAGTTGAGATTAAAACTGGCACAGTAACGGGTCTTTTTCGTAATACTTGAAAAAGATAACGATTTATTTCATCTCTAATTGATAGTTTTAATTCGTTCCAATTAATATACTTGTTTTGAAAATGCTTTGAACATTCATTTTGAAAAATCACTTTAACTTCTTTTTCAATTACTTTGACATCTTCTTCAATTAAAAAGCCCTTAGTGATAAGTTTTATTTCACCCTTTATTTGTTTCGAGATAGGATTGATATGACCAACAATAATTAAAACACCGTCTTGGCTTAACATTTCTCGGTCATGAATAACAATATCGTTAATATCCCCTATTGATGAACCATCAATTAAAATATCACCTTGTCTAAACCGATTTTTTTGAGTTATGGGGTTCCCGTTAGTAAATTTAAGCAAATCTCCATTATCAAGTAGGAAAACATCTTCATTTTGATAGCCCATCTCTTTGGCAATTTCTCTTACTTCAAATTGCATTCGGTAATCGCCAATAACAGGCATAATGTATTTAGGTTGAGTTAAGGAAATCATCATTTTAACTTCGTCTTTAGTAGCATGATTAATTGTTAACAAGTCTTTATTAATAACTACTATATTCGCTTCCGTACGATATAAAGTATCTAATGTTTTCGCAGCCATCTTTTCTGTTCCTGGAATTGGCGAAGTTACTACTAAAATTGTATCGCTATCAGTAATATTAATTAAGCGATCGCTTTTATTAACCATTCTTTGTAACATATAAAATGGCTCGTGACGATCACCAGTAACTAAGCAGACTAAATCAGGGTCATCATTTTTATTATGTTCATCAATATATTTTAAATTAACAAGTCTTTCACTAGGGATATTTAAATAGCCTAACTTTAAAGCAATATCAACTATTCTTTGGGCTTTTCTCCCAATAATAGCAATCTTTTTCTCAAATTTTAAGGAGATATTAATGACTTTTTGGATCTTTTGTAAATCAGAAGAAAATAATGAGACAATTATGCGATCATTCGTTTTTTGAAAGACATTAGTAATCTCTCTAGTCAATTTATCATCTTTACTGCCATCTGTTGGTAGGACAGCTCCTAAAGATTCAATCATTAATAATAAAACATTTTTTTGTGCTAACTCAGAAATTCTTTTAAAATCAGTTTGGTAATATTCATCATTAGATTGATTTAGGTTGAAGTCACTTGTATAAATAATTGAACCTTCTTTTGTTTCTAAAACAATCGCAACGCTTTCTGGAATAGAGTGAGTAGTCTTAATAAATGAAACAGTAGCCTCGTCAAACTTAAAAGCTGATCGATGGGAAATTTCGACAAACTCAAAGTTATTCAAATTAAGTTTCTTTTCTTTAAAGTTGTCTTTAATAATCTCCATCGTAAAAGGGGTAGCGTAAATCGGAGCGTTAAGTTCCTTTATCATATGTGTTAAGGCACCAATGTGATCTTCATGGGCATGAGACATAAAAAAACCTTTAATATTATCTTTTTTATGGTTTAAAATTCGATAATCAGGGACGATTTCATCAATACCATAAAGTTCATTGGTCGGATATTTTATTCCTGCATCTAAAATAAAAATTGCCTCATCAATTTCGATAACATACATATTTTTACCATTTTCACCTAGTCCACCTAAAGCATAAATATGGATTTTCATTTCATCACTCCTCGTTATTATAAAGAAACGTTATTTCTATAAGTATTATATACTTTTAAAATTGTAAATACAATAAATAAACGAATTATCAAGTAATATTTACAATTTAAAGTATAATATAAATGGTGATATTAAAAATGATTAAACATCCAATACCTAAAAAACAATATAAAAAAAATCATTCCACTAAGAATCTAGGAATGACTTTAGAGAATGATATTGAAATAACTAATGACCATTATTTAAGAACTAATAGGGCAGTCGTCTATAAAAAGCCCACCCCTATTCAAGTCGTAAATGTTAATTATCCGGCAAGAAATAAAGCTAAAATAGTCGAAGCTTATTATAAAATTCCTTCTACAACCGATTTTAACGGGGTCTATAAAGGTTACTACATTGATTTTGATTGTAAGGAAACTAAGTCTAAGACTTCTATTCCACTTAAAAATATTCATCCTCATCAAATCGCTCATTTAAAAAGTATTGATGAGCAGCAAGGAATTGGCTTTTTAATAGTTTACTTTTCAAGTTATGATGAGTATTACTACTTACCATTTGCTGTACTTTATCATTATCATAAAGAATCACTAACGAATGGTCGTAAATCGATTCCCTATGAAGTTTTTAAAAAAGAAGGTTATTTAATTCCCTTCTCTTTAAATCCTCGTATTGATTATTTAACTATTATTGACAAATATATTTTGCCTAACTTATGAACGCATTTTAACTTGTCTTCGATAAGTTAGTTTTCTTACCAATTTCTTTGGTAATATTTTATTAAAAAAGACTATCATTTTCGCTTTGAAACCAGGGATAACTTCCTTCTTAGAGGAGTTAATGGTTTTTAAAGCAAGTAAATAGGGATCGTATTTATACGATTTTTCTTTTGTTTTAGCATCTTGATAAAAGTTAGATTTTGTTGCCCCAGGTGAGACAAGTTGGATAATAACATTACTATCTCTCATCTCATAAGTAACAGCTCTAACAAGCGAATTTACATATGCTTTTGTCGCATAATACGTTGCTGCTCCAGGACCACTTAAAAAACCACCAATTGAGGAAATATTAATTATTCGCCCTTTATTTTCATTATTCATCATTTGTAAGTAATGTTTTAATAATGCTTGAAAAGCAATAATGTTTAAGTCAATAACTTTTTCTTCTTCAATAAAATTAGCTACTAAAAAATCTTCAGATAAACCTCTACCAGCATTATTAACAAAAACATCAATAAGATAGTTTTTAGTATAATTAAATAATTGCTCCCGCTCTTCTGCAATAGTTAAATCACAAACAAAAATCATCACTTTGTTATGATACTTATCTTCAATTGCCTTTTTGGCTTGATGAAGGTTATCGATATTTCTTGAAGTAATAATTAAATTGTAACCTAAATCGGCATAAGCTTGGGCAAAACCATAACCAATTCCAGTTGCACCACCAGTTATTAAGGCAATCATCTAATCACCTCTTCAATTAAAGTAATTTTGTTTTGCTTAGGACCAATTGTTATTGATGATTTTAATAACCCCAATGCTTGTTCTTTTCCAATCTCATTTACATGCAAATTACAAATTACATCACCGCTATTAACATAGTCGCCAATTTTCTTTTTAAAAGAAAGCCCTACAGCATAGTCAATTTTATCATCTTTAGTTTCTCTACCTGCCCCTAATAACATCGCTGCAACCCCAATGTTTTCAGTATTCATCGCTTCAATGTAACCGGCTTTATCGGCTTTAAATTCCACAATTTCTTTTGACTTAGGGAAAAGTTCAGTATTTAAAATCCATTCTTTATTGCCGCCTTGACGACTAACCATTTCGACTAATTTATTTAAAGCTTCTCCATTGTTAATTTTTTCAATCATTAGTGCTTTAGCTTCTTCACCTTTAGCAATTCCTGCTGCTTCCATCAAAAGCATGCCAATTTCATAACAAACTTCGACTAAATCACTAGGTCCATTTCCTTTTAAAGTCTCAATCGCCTCAATTACTTCTAAACTATTACCAATATTAAATCCTAACGGCTCATCCATATTTGTTAAAATAGCATAAACTTTTTTACCAGCTAAATTACCAATTTCAACCATTAGTTTCGCAAGTTTTTCTGCTTCTTTTATTTCAGTCATAAAAGCCCCATTACCAACTTTGACATCTAAGCAAATAACATCAGCGCCAGAGGCCAACTTTTTTGACATTATTGATGAGGCAATTAATGGGATTGATGGTACAGTTCCAGTAACATCTCTTAAAGCATATAAAAGTTTATCAGCTGGAGTGATATTTTTAGATTGACCTATTACAGCTAAGCCAATTTCATTCACTTGTTTAATGAACTTACTCTCTTCCATTTCAATTTGATAATTAGCAATACTTTCTAACTTATCGAGAGTTCCACCAGTATGTCCTAAACCTCTTCCACTCATTTTAGCAAATTTAGCGCCTACGGATGCCATTAGTGGTCCTAATACTAAAGTAACTTTATCGCCAACTCCACCGGTAGAGTGTTTATCGACTTTAATACCTTTAATTGCCCTTAAATCAAAACTATCTCCACTATCTTTCATCGCAATCGCTAAGTTAGTTGCTTCTTCATTATTCATCCCATTAAAATAAATTGCCATTAGTAAACTACTCATTTGATAATCGGGAATTTGACCTGATGTATAATTAGAAATTAAGTAATTTATCTCTTCTTTAGTTAAACTCTTGTGGTCTCTTTTTTTAATAATTAAATCAATCATTCTCATAAAACAAAGCCCCTTTCTTAATCCATTTCTGCACTTTGTGTTAGTTTTAACTACATTTATTATAACATAATAAAAAAATTACCTAAATTATTTAGGCAAGTTTTCTTCAATCATTTTATTTATTTTCTTAAACATTATTTCCCCAAGCTCAATTGTCGTAAGATTTTCGTAATCCTCTTTCAAAAGTGGTTTTTCAATAATAACTTTAATTTTAGTTTTTCGCCAAGGAGCATTATCTTTAACATCAATTGAACCAATAATCGCAACTGGTAGAATTGGTACTCCTGGTTTTGTAGCTAATTTATAGGCTCCTGGTTTGACATCAATCATATAGGGATTAGTTCTAGATTTAATTCCCCCTTCAGGGAAAATTCCCAAAGAGGCTCCTTTTTCAATTAAAGCAATTCCTCTTAAAATCTCTTTAATGGCTTCTCGGTCATTTTCTCTATTGATATTAATTGAACCAATTCCTGTTAACCATGATTTCACAAAAGGCAGTTTGTAAACACCCGACTTAGCTGCATAACCAACCCCTTTTCTAATTGCTGAAACTAAAATAAAAGGATCTGTATTAGATTTATGATTGGCATACATCACAAAATTACTTTTAGGAAGATATTCTTTACCACTTACTTCAACAATTTTAACTCTTGTAACAAGTAAAACAAAATCAGAGATTTGTCTTGCAATAAAGTGCTTAAACTTACCAAAAGGTTTTGTTCGTTTTACAACAAAAGAGGCCAAAATAAAAAATAGTAAAAAGGCCAAGATTCCGCCAATTAAACCAACAATTGCCCAAACAATTATTAATAAAGAAATGGGTGGGCCAAATACTGTTAATAAATAAGTTATTAAAGCTGCCATTAAAAGTATTAAAAAAACAATTATCATTTATTTCCTACCATAGACCATAAATTTTAAGTCTTCATGTTCACCATTGATTTCACTCTTAATTAGATAATTATCCACTAAATTAAATTCAGGAAAATAAGTATCTCCTTGATGAGCTTTTAAAATCCATGTAATATATAAATTATCGGCATATGGGAGAGCTAAATTAAAAATAACTGAGCCTCCTAAAACCCATAATTCCTCTTGATTATTTTTCAAAAAATCATTGACATCTCTAACCATAATTACTTCTGCGATTTCAGCTGACCTACTTGCCACATATATTTTAGAAAAAGGAAAAGGAGTACTTTTATAATAACCTTTCATCGAATGATATGTTTTTTCCCCCATTAACACTATTTTACCTTTTGTCATTTTCTTAAAGTAATCTAGGTCTTCTTGATAACGCCACGGTAACCGATTATTAACCCCAATCAACCAGTTAATATCCATAGCCCAAATTAAATTAATCATACCGCCACAACTCCTCTAAGAGCGGGATGAGATTGATAGTCTACTAATTTAAAGTCTTCAAATTTAAACTCCAAAATATCTTTAACATTAGGATTAATGTGCATTTGAGGAAGTTTTAGTGGTTCTCTTGTAAGTTGAATATTAATTTGGTTTAAGTGATTATCATAAATATGAGCATCTCCTAAAGTATGAATAAACTCACCAACTTCTAAGTTAGTTACTTGAGCTACCATCATTAATAGTAAACTATAACTTGCAATATTAAAGGGGACGCCTAAAAAAATATCGGCACTTCTTTGATAAAGTTGAAGTGAAAGTTTTCCATCATTGACGTAAAAGTGAAAAAGTAAATGACACGGAGGTAACGCCATTAAGGGAACTTTAGGAGGATTCCATGCAGAAACTAGTAATCTTCTTGAAGTTGGATTTGTTTTAATTTGATCGATCACTTCCAGTAATTGATCCACCCCACCAAAGTCACGCCATTGCTTTCCATATACTGGACCTAAATCACCGTGTTTTTTTGCAAAATCACCATCTGACTTGATTTTTTCAATGTATTCATCAATCGTTTCATTATTATAGTCGGGACTATTTTTAAACCATTCATAGGGCCATTCATTCCAAATTCTTACATCATTATCAACTAAATACTTAATATTTGTGTCGCCCTTAATAAACCATAATAATTCATGAATAACAGCTCTTAAATAGACTTTTTTAGTCGTCAAAAGAGGGAAACCCTCGCTTAAATCAAAACGCATTTGATAACCAAAAACTGAAGTTGTTCCAGTGTTAGTTCGATCGGCTTTTTTGGTGCCATTTTTTAAAACATGATTACATAACTCTAAATACTGTTTCATTTGGCTAACTCATAAATGCTTTCTGCGTAAATCGCCATCATTTTCA
>CAYZTG010000010.1:0-31002 GCA_964481475.1 uncultured Acholeplasmataceae bacterium
AAGAGATCAATTTATTGTCATTTGTAATCGTGACAAAGTCTCCTTCTTCTCTATAGAAAACGTCAGTGTACATGCCATTGATTAAATCAACAACATAGTCTCCATCACCATATGGTTCAGGATGTGGGTAAAACTTTCGAATCAAGTTCCTTGGTACTTTAATTTCAATACTTTTCATAAGTATCTCCTTCTGGCATTTGCCAATTTATTTACAGGTCAAGCCTGTATTACCCTTTGTACCAAGGATGTATTTAATTAGCATAATTGATATAAGAAAAATCAATATTTGTTGTCTAGTTTTGAACAACTTTAACAAATTATTATTCATTATAAGAATTCACTAGTCAATAAGAATTATTCGATATATGCTTCAATATCTCCAAGATTTGGAAACTATTTCAATTCATTATGGTGGAGATGAGGGGACTCGAACCCCTGTGCAAAACGAAACTGCATCAAACTTTCTACATGTTTATTCCATTATTTGATTTCACTAGAAAGTCATGAATGAACACATTACTTAAAAGTTAGCCCTATTAATTCTTTTATTGCCTTATGGCTGCAAGCAATAAGTATAACTTACTTAACTGGATCTAAGATTAAGCTGTAAGTAGGCTTAAGTTAGACTTCGACCTTTTCTTAGGCGAATGCAAAATTTTGATTTCCGGTTATTTTGAAACCTCGAGTGTTTTTACTTGCACAACCAAGACATGCTTATTTGATCAATTTAATCCTGACGAATCCAATGAACATCCCCAAGCACTTTATTATATAACATTTTGATAATATTTCAAGTATTTAATGATAAAAAACTTGGAAATAGTCTAAATTAATCCCTTTGTTAGATAATCAATCAAAATTATTTAGTTTCTTTTAAAAATGGACTATAATTTAATGAACTAATGATGCTTTTGATATAGCAAAATTGGCAAACAAAAAGGGGAGTATTTTTACCTTAAAGTAAGTGAAAAAATAAATTGAGTAAATAATATCATTAAAAATGTTGACATATAAATAATTTTTACTATAATGGTATTGTCATGTTTATTTTAACTTTACACAGAGTTTAATTATAGTAAACAATGATGTAAGGAAATGATGAATACTAAGCCATTTAGTTGATGAAATGTTTAACTAGTTTAAACATGGAAAAGGAGGATACAATGAAAGAATTAATCAGAGTAAATAATGTAACAAAAGCCTTTGGGGAGCAAGTTGTTTTAAAAGGAATAAATTTAGAAATATTAGAAAATGAATTTGTAACTTTATTAGGCCCAAGTGGATGTGGTAAAACAACAATTTTACGTATTATTGGTGGTTTTGAAACACCCTCTAGTGGAGATGTTTCTTTTTTAGGGAAAAACCTTTTAGATATTCCTCCTCATAAAAGGCCTACAAATACAGTCTTTCAGAGATATGCATTGTTTCCTCATCTAACTGTTTATGAAAATGTTGCTTTTGGTTTAAGAATTAAGAAAGATGTTCATGATAAAAGAACGAAAAAAGAAAAAGAAGCAGATATTGATGCTGCAGTGAAGAAGTACTTAAAGATGGTGGGCTTAATTGGTTATGAAGAAAGAAGTGTCCATAAGCTTTCAGGGGGGCAACAACAAAGAGTTGCAATTGCTAGAGCATTGATTAATGAGCCGAAAATACTTTTGTTGGATGAGCCACTAGCTGCTTTAGACCTTAAATTGCGTCAAGAGATGCAGTATGAATTAAAAGAAATCCAAAAAAATGCAGGAATCACTTTTTTATTTGTCACACATGACCAAGAGGAAGCTTTAACAATGAGTGATAAAATTGTTGTTATTAATGAAGGTGAAATACAACAAATAGGGACACCTGAAGATATTTATAATGAACCTATAAACAAGTTTGTTGCTAAGTTTATTGGAGAATCTAATATTGTTGAAGGTGTAATGAAGGATGACTTTTTAGTTAATTGGGATAATAAAGATTATGAGTGTGTTGATTATGGCTTTAAAAAGAATGAAGTTGTAGATATTGTCTTAAGGCCAGAAGATTTAGATATTGTTGAAAAAGGCCAAGGTTTTATTGATGGAGTTGTGGATAGTGTTGCTTTCAAAGGAGTGCACTATGAAATAGATGTTAAAACAGATAATAGAATTTATACAATTCACACAACTGACTTCCAACCAGAGGGTAAAGAAGTTTCGATTGCTTTTTATAAAGAAGATATTCATGTTATGGAGAAGTGGTAATGTTTAAAATTGAACCACTAAAAAAAGAAAGAGTTAAGCGTGGGAAACTTAAAACGATAGAGTTAATTGGTTGGCCATATTACTTTATATTATTTGTTTTTATTGTAATACCGTTAGTCTTAATTGTCTTTTATTCAATAACAGAAAACGTTAATAATTTATATTATGAGTTTACTTTAAAATATTTCACAATGTTCTTTAAGGAATCGGCCTTTGTTAAAGTAATGAGGGATTCGATTGTCTTAGCTTTAATAACGACAGTAATAACATTAATAATTGGCTATCCCTTAGCTTTTGTTATTAGTAGACAAAATGTTAAAAAACAAGCACTGTTAATTTTAATTATCACAGCTCCAATGTGGATTAATATGTTAATTAGAGTTCATGCCTGGAAGCAAATATTTGAAATGATTAGTCCAAAAATTATAGGGACCAACTTGGCAATTGTAGTTGGGATGGTTTATGTTTTTTTACCATTTATGGTTTTGCCTATTTATACTGTATTATCTAAGATAGACCCCTTATTATATGAAGCTAGCGCTGATTTAGGTAGTAACAGTTTTAAAACATTTATTAGAGTAACATTACCTTTATCAATTGGGGGAGTCTTATCAGGTGTGACCATGGTTTTATTACCAGCAGCAACCACTATTGTGATTCCTAAGACTTTAGGAGAAGGAAAGTATTTGATCGGAAATTTAATTGAAGATAGGTTTTTGAAAGCAGGGAACTGGAGTTATGGTTCTGCTATTGCGATTGTTTTATCCTTAATCATTATGTTAATGGTTGTAATAACAAAAAGATTCGATAAAAACAAAGGTGGTGACACGTATGAGAAAGAATAAAGTTAGAATAGCTGATATTCTAGTAATTGTTTTGGTTCTCTTATTTGTCTACTTGCCAATTGTTAGTTTAATTGTGTTTTCTTTTAATAGTGATAATAGTTTAACAAATTTTAAGAGCTTTTCGTTTAAATGGTATGGAGAACTATTCCGTGATGAAGCAATTATGGAAGCGGTTATTATGACATTTGTAATTGCAATTATTGCAACAATCATTTCGACAATTATTGGTACATTTGCCTCTATTGCATTAGCAAGAAGAAAGAAAAGATTTAGAAACACTATTTTAACATTAAACAATATCCCTATTGTAAACCCAGAAATAGTTACAGCTATTGGGATGTTATTGTTATTTCAATCAATGAAATTTGAAAAGGGATACTTTACAATGCTACTTGCTCACATCGCATTTTGTATTCCGTATGTAATTATTACTGTTTATCCGAAAGTTAGAAGTCTAGATCCAAATTTAGTTGAGGCGGCAATGGATTTAGGTGCAACACCTATAAAGGCATTAAGGCATGCTATTTTACCCCAAATTAATGTTGCCGTAGTTGCCGCAATAGCAATCTCTTTTACAATGAGTTTTGACGATTTTGTTATTTCCTATTTTACAGCAGGATCAAAAACAAATATCTCAATTTATTTATACACCTTAAAAAGAGGTGTAAACCCAAGTATCAATGCTTTATCAACTATTATGATTTTAGTTATTTCGGTAGTTGTAGCGATAAATTATTTAAGAACAATTAAGCAGGTTAAAAAGGAGGAAGTATAACATGAAAAAAATATTAAGTTTAATAATCTCTGCAGTAACACTAATTACACTTGTTTCCTGTAGAGCAGCTGACATTAAATTATTAATGCCAGGGTCATATATAGATAAATCTATAGTAAGAAGTTTTGAAAAAGAAACTGGAAAGAAAGTAAGTGTCGTTCCCTTTGAATCAAATGAGGCAGCACTTACTAAATTAAAAACAGAAAAATTTGATCTGGTAATTCCAAGCGATTATATGATTGAACAAATGATCAAAGAAGATTTACTTCAAAAAATTGATTGGACAAAAGTTACTGAATTAAATAAAGAAACAAGTTTTCCAAATGAACTAAAAAGTTTATTAGATGAACTTGGTGAAGATTTTCCGATATTAGATTATTCAGTTCCTTATTTTTGGGGAAACTTAGGAATTCTTTATAATACTAAAAAAGTCAACAAAGAACTCCTTGAACAACAACAATGGAATATTTTTAGAAATACAGAACTAAAAATTGTAATGTATGATTCAGCGAGAGACGGTTTCTTTATCGCATTGAAAGAGCTAGGATATTCAGGAAATACTGCAGTAGAGAGTGAACTCTTAGAAGCTGAAGCATATTTAAAAAATATGGCAAAGCAAGCGAATGTTGTGTTTTTAACTGATGAAATTTTGGATGATATGAAATCTTCTAAATATGATATTTCCTTAACTTATTCAGGTGACGCAATTTATTTAATGGATAGCAATGCAGATTTAGATTTCTATGTGCCAACAATTGGTTCAAACATTTTTGTAGATGGATTTGTAATTCCTAAAGGGGCAAGAGATTTGGATTTGGTTTATGAGTTTATTAATCATATCTCTTCCTATGAAAATGCTCTAAGTAATACTCTTGAAGTTATGTATCAAAGTCCAAGGAAAGATGTTTATGAACTAATGATTTCGGAAGATAGTGAGCTTTACCACTTGGTTAATGCATATCAAGTTGTTAGAAGTGAAAATGATGAACTATTTAGATATGTTCCTCTTGCAAAAGCATTTATTGATGATTCTTGGGCGAGAATTAGATCAAGCAATTAATTATTAAAAGGATACAGTATGAAAGATATTGTATCTTTTTTTTATAATATTTAACATTTATGTTAAAATTAATAATGAGGTAAAATTATGTCAAGAAGAAAAAATAGACTAGAAGCTGTTCATTGTTTATATCAATATGATCTTCTAGAATTAGGTTCAAAAGAAAATAAAAATATTAATAATGCTCTTTGCGAAGGAGTAATCGAAAACATTATTGAAATTGATAAAATTATCGAAGATAGTTTAGAAAGTTATTCTCTTTATAGATTATCATATATCGATAGAGCAATTATTAGGCTTGCTACATATGAGATGAAATATACTGATACTGCTCATCAAATTATTATCAATGAAGCAATTGAAATAACTAAAGAGTTAAGTGATATTGATGATAAACAGTTTAAGTTTAATAATCGCGTTTTAGACAATATTAAAAAGAAGGTATAGTGTGGAAGAAAAAAAGTATTTAACAATTACCGCCTTAACTAAATACATAAAATATATTCTTGAAGATGATGCTCATCTTTCTAGGATTTATTTGCGTGGAGAAATTTCCAATTTAACAAAACATAGTAGAGGACATTACTACTTTTCTTTAAAAGATGAAAACTCACAAATAAGAGCGATTATGTTTTCTAGTCAGACTTTAAAGTTAAAGTTCTCTCCTAAAGAGGGCGACAAAGTATTAGTTTTAGGAAGCATTAATGTTTATGAACCTTCTGGGAGTTACTCACTCCAAGTATATGAAATGGAAGTAGATGGTATTGGAGATCTACATTTGGCCTATGAAAAACTAAAAAAAGAATTTGAAGAGAAAGGCTATTTCAAAGAAGAACATAAAAACCCGATTCCTAAGTATCCTAAAGCGATCGGCGTGATAACGTCTCCAACTGGTGCGGCAGTTAGAGACATCATTCATACAATTGAAAGAAGATATCCTCTTACAAAACTTATTTTGTACCCGACCTTAGTTCAAGGAGAGGGGGCTAAGAAGGATATTGTAGATAATATTTCCCGAGCAAATGAAGATCAATTAGTTGAGGTATTAATTGTGGGCAGAGGAGGAGGATCAATTGAAGATTTATGGGCCTTCAATGAAAGAGAAGTTGTTGAAGCAATTTATTCCTCAAAAATCCCGATTATTTCTGCTATAGGTCATGAGACAGATTTTACTTTAGCTGACTTTGTTAGTGATTTAAGGGCTCCAACTCCAACTGCAGGTGCTGAACTTGCCACTCCCGATGTGGCAGTTTTAAAGAAAACTATTATTACTTATCATGATCAAATAAAAAACTATTTAAATAGTGTAATTAAACTTAAACAAACTGCACTAGTTTATTTAGATGAAAGACTAAGTTTAAGACATCCACTCAAAACTATTCAAGAGTCTAAAAAGTATTACAATAAATTGAATAGTGATTTAACTAAAATTTTTTCTTGGAAGTTAGAAAATAAAAGAAATCAGTTAAACCATATTAACTATGCTTTTAGTAAAATTGAACCAGCGAAAATTTTAAATGATAAAAAAACTAAGTTGGTTATTAAGGAAGATTTTTTAAATAGATATTTTAGTAATATTATTAATCAAAATAAGCAAAAGCTATCCTTAATAATAAATTCATTAGAAACATTAAACCCTCTTAAGTTAATGAGTCAAGGATATTCAATTAGTTTACTTAATGGACAAAGATTAACATCAGTTAAAGAAGTCAGTAATGATGATGTTATAGAAACTTATATAAAAGATGGAAAACTATTTTCGGTAGTAATTAAGAAGGAGGATTTATCATGAAATTAACGTTTGAAGAAGCTTTAAAGAAGTTAGAAGAAGTAGTAAAAAAGTTAGAAGATAAAGAGGTTAGTTTGGATGATGCTGTTAAACTATATAATGATGGATTAGAATTATCAAAACAGTGTTATAACTTACTAAATGAATCTGAGAAACTAATTACAGTAAAAATGAATGATAAGGAAGAACCATTTAATATTGAATAATCGTTTAGAGGAAATTGTTGATCCTTCATTTTTAAAAGACTTATCAGTCAAAGAACTTAAAAAATTAGCTGAAGAAATTCGCTTATTTTTAATTGAAGAAATCTCTAAAACGGGAGGTCATTTAGCCTCAAATCTTGGTGCTGTTGAATTATCGATTGCTCTCCATTATGTTTTTAACTCTCCATTCGATGACATTATTTTTGATGTTTCTCATCAAATATATACTCACAAAATATTAACGGGAAGAGCAAGAGAGTTTAAAAGCTTAAGGAAACATCAAGGTCTTTCGGGATACGCTAATTACCAAGAATCAATTCATGATAAATGGGAATCCGGCCATGCTGGAACTTCAATTTCAGCTTTAATGGGCTATTTAAAAGCTAATCAATTAAAAGGTATCAAAAATGAAGCAGTAGCTTTAGTTGGTGACGCTTCGATTACGAATGGTACTAATATGGAAGCATTAAATATTTTAGCTAGCGAAAAAGACTTAAAAGGAATAATTATTATTAACGACAATAAAATGAGTATTTCAGGGAATGTGGGTTCATTCTCTAAAATATTGGCAAAAATGAGAGGTTCAAAGTTTTTTAATAAAATTAAAAGAGCATTTAAAAAAATCACACCTAAATTTATTTATAATTTTCTTTCTAAAGTCAAAAGAGGTTTTAAAGCATTTATTCAATCAACTAATATTTTTGAAGATATGGGATATGTTTATTTAGGTCCTATTGATGGTAATAATCTCGATGAGTTAATTAGAACTTTTAAACAAGCAAAAAAATTAAAGAAATCTGTTGTTATACATACAGTTACTAAAAAGGGAAAAGGATATCCTCAAGCTGAAAATGATAATGACGGAAAATACCATGGTGTGGGTCCTTTTGATCTTGATAGGGGACTTAAAGTAGAGGAATCAAGCGATATTAGTTGGAGCGAGGCGATTAGTTTAATTATTGAAGATCTCACAATTACAAATGATATTTATGTTATTATGCCAGCAATGTTGGTAGGTTCAAAATTTTTAAACTATCAAGAGAAACATCCCCAAAGAATTATTGATGTTGGTATTGCAGAAGAGCATGCAGCTGTGATGGCATCAGCAATGGCATTAAATGGGATTAATGTCTTTTTGGCTTATTATAGTACCTTTTCTCAAAGAGCATTTGACCAAATTTTAAATGATATAGCAAGACCAAACATTAGAGTGGTAATAGGAATCGATAGAGCCGGGTTTGTCGGTGAAGACGGTTCAACTCATCAAGGCATTTATGATGTATCAATGTTTTTAAGTATGCCCAATGTCATAATTACGATGCCGAGAAATATTATTGAAGCCTATGGACTACTAAAATATGCTTATCAGCAAAATAAGCCTTTCGTTATTAGATATCCAAGAGGGACAACTAATTTTGTAGACTTTAAAGAAACTTCAGAAATAAAACCATCTTGGGAACTAATTTGTAAAGGAACTTTAGGAGTAATCATAAGTTATGGACCTGTTTTAACAGAAATAGAAGAACTGTTAAAAAGTAATAATTTAAATTATTCCATTTGTAATGCTAGATTTATTAGGCCAATTGACGAACAACTGTTAAGAGAACTATTAATAAATAATCAGAAAATAGTTGTTTATGAAGAAATACATGCTAGTGGAAGTTTATATCAACTTATACTAGACTACTGTGCGAAAAATGATTTTTATAATGAAGTTATTGCGGTCAATGCCTATAATAAGGTAATTGATCAAGGAACTGTTTTAGAAAATAAAGCAGCTGCAAAAATTAGTTTAACTGATTTATTAGAGGTATTATGAGGTTAGATGTTTATTTACAAGAAAAAGAAAATATTACGAGAAATAAAGTTAATGAACTAATCAAAAATGGTGAAGTTATTGTTAATGGGAAGGTAATTTTGAAACCTAGTTTACAAGTAAATGATAACGATAAAATCGAATTATTAGCTAGTTTCAAGTATGTGTCTAGAGCAGGATTAAAGCTTGAAGATGCGATTATTTCATTCAATATAGATTTCAACAATAAAGTGATCATTGATGTGGGTTCATCGACTGGTGGTTTTACTGATTGTAGTTTAAAATATGGTGCCAAGCTTGTTTATGCCTATGATGTTGGGACTAAGCAAATGGTTGAGTCATTAGCGAATGATCTTAGAGTTAAGCTTTTTGAAAACACCAATATTTTGGACGTTGAAAAACAAAGTGGAGATATTCTTTTAATAGATGTTTCTTTCACTTCTTTAATCCCAATTATTAATCATGTGAAAGATTGGGCAAAGACTTTTATAATTCTCTTTAAACCTCAATTTGAAGTCGGCAGAGAATACTTGAAAAAGGGTTTAATAAAGGATGAGAAGATTATATTAAAGAAACTTGATGAAATCATTAGTAAGATAGAAGCTTTGAATATCAAAATTATTCAATCAAAAAAAAGTGACATTAAAGGAAAAAAAGGGAATCAAGAGTATTTATTATTAGGGGTAAGAAATGCTTAAAACATTAAAAGTACAAAATTTAGCAATTATTGAAGATGTAGACATTGAGTTTACAAATGAACTAACTTGTTTAACAGGAGAAACTGGTGCAGGTAAGAGTTTAATAATTGACTCATTAAATTTAATATTTGGAAAAAGGGCTGATAATGATCTAATAAGATTTGAGGAAGAAGAAGCTTATTTGAAGGCTCATTTTATTAATTATAATACTGAAGTTGAGAAATACTTAAGAGCAAAAGATTTATATGATAATGACTTAATTATTGAAAGGATTTTAAGTAGCAAAGGAAATAACAAAGTCTTAATTAATAATAAATTAGTTCCCTTACAAACATTAAGAGAACTATCCTTTAAAATTGGAGATATTCATGAACAACATGATACTGTATCATTAATTAATCCTGAAACATCGCTTGATCTATTAGATAAACTAGCTAATTTGAAAGATAATTTAAATGATTTTGTCATTAGTAAATATGAGTATGAGCAAATTAAAAAGAAGTACGAGGATGCCTTAAACAAAACATTGCTTCAACAAGAAAAACTAAAGGAATTAAAGTATATTAAAGACGAGTTAAACAAAGCTCACTTAAAAGAGGATGAAATAGAAACACTTAAGGAACAAATTAATACGCTATCTAATCAAAAAGAAATCATCATAAATTTGGAAGTAGCTTATGATAATCTTAGTAAGATTGATGATGAAAATTTATTGTATGATTCATTTAAGGCTCTTAATTTAGTAAAGGAGTTTAACTTACTAGATCTTAAAGAAAGAATTGAGACTGCTTATTATGAACTAAGTGATTTGAAAAATGAATTATTTAATAAACTTGATGAAGTTAGAGATATTTCTATTTTGGAATTAGAAAGTCTAGAAGAAAGATATTTCTTCTTAAAAGAGTTAGAAAGTAAGTACCAAAAAACACTTCGTGAGTTAATTATTTATGAAGATGAATTAGAAGAGGAAATCTTCAAAACAGAAAACTTTGATCAATATATTTTACAAGCTAAAAACAATATGGAAAAGGCTTATTTAAAGGCTTATGAGAAGGCTTTAGTTATTTCTAATAAACGGAAAGAGACAGCATTGTTAGTTCAAGATGAGTTCGTAAAATTACTTAATAGCCTAGATATAAGTTATGTTGATTTTAAAGTTGATTTTAAAGAAATACCACTTTTAAATTCTGGTATAGATGAAGTAGTCTTCTTAATAAGTTTAAATAAAGGAGAACCGCTAAAACCATTTTATAAAGTTGCATCTGGTGGTGAGTTGTCAAGAAGTATGTTCGCCTTTAAAATACTTTATGGAAGGATTAATAAACTAGATTTAATGGTTTTTGATGAGATTGATATGGGTGTCTCCGGTAATGCTGCTCTTAAAGTAGCAGAGGCATTAAAAAAACTAGCAGCTTCGATGCAAGTAATCGCAATTACCCATTTACCACAAGTCGCTAGTAAAGCAAATTATCATTATCATATTAGTAAAGAGTTAATTAAAAATCGTACTCAAACAAAGTTAGAGTTACTTGTTGGTGAAAAGAGAATTTATCAATTGGCGTATATGTTGAGCGGTTCTAATTTAACCGAAGGGGCTATTTTACACGCAAAGGAACTTTTAAAATAAAAAAAAGCCAGACGGCTTAGTTTTTAGTAGCGATAATGACTATTAAGGAAATAAGTGGTATTAATACCATTGCGCCAATAATCACAAATATTGTAATTCTTCCCCATAAAGATTTAGCTGGGCTTTTGAATTTAGGTATTTCTCCAGGTCTTGATTCAACTGCATTTCCTTTAGTTTGCTTTTGATATGTATTTTTTTTAGCCATTTTTTCACCTCGTTTTGCATTAATATTATAACATAGGTTTCTTAAAATGAAAGGATATATTATGAATAAGCAATTAAAAACGATATTTCATATTGATCTAAATGCATTTTATGCTAGTGTAGAGATGATTATCGATCCTAATTTGAAAACGAAAGTCTTCGCTGTTGGCGGTGGATTAAACTTCTCTAGAGGAGGAGTTCTAACTACTGCATCATATAATGCAAGAAAGTATGGAATTCATAGCGGAATGAGTGTTTATGAAGCATATCAAAAATATCCTAACTTAATTGTAGTTCCCAATAAAAGAAAAGAATATCAAAAATATTCAGAAATATTCATGGAAACTTTAAAGACATTTACTAAACAACTTTTACAAGCTTCTATCGATGAAGCATACTTAGATGTTACAGAAATAGTGAAAAATAAATCACCGGAATTACTAGCGAAAGAAATCCAGGATAAATTATTAGAAAAGGAACTTCCCTCAAGTATTGGAATTGGATCAACATTATTTCTTGCAAAAATGGCATCTGATTTTAAAAAACCATTAGGAATCACTACTATAAATGAAGAAAATATAAAAAAATTACTCTACCCTCTTGATGTGGGAGAAGTTCACGGGATTGGAACGAAGACTAAGGAACGATTAAATGAAGTAGGTATTATTACAATTAGTGATTTTATGAGTCAAGAAAATAAAGAAAAGATTATTAGAACTATTGGAATTAACTCATATATTTCTAGGCGAGATGACCTTCTTGGGACTTCAAGTGATTTTGTTGATATTTATAAGTATGAAATACCTAAATCTATTTCAAACGAAACTACATTATCATTTGATCTTGATAATAGAGACTTATTAAAAGAAGAATTAGATCAACTGTTTGTAAGAACGCATCAAAGACTTTTACAAGAAAAGCTATTATGTAGAAGTGTTTTTATTAAATTAAGAAATAATAAATTTGCTACAAAAACAAAGACACAAACTCTATTAAAAGAAACAAACGATTATTTGACATTATTTGAAATGATGAGTGATTTATTTGAGGAATTGTTTAGTGAAGAACCAACTAGATTAATAGGCGTAGGATTTTCTAATATTGTTCATTTAGACGAGGTAAAAGTTGATAGAACAATTTTTAACTACCGTGAGCTTGATAAGAAAGATTAACTTAAACCTTACTTAAATATTATTACAACTCCAGTTTATTGTTCGTTATATAATAATTATTGAAGTTAGATAAATTAGTTTGAAATAAAAAGGTAATCCGTTTTGGACTACCTTTTTGTTATTTTAAAATATCTTCAAATGATAATTTTGATTGATTATTCCAAGTGCTTGGATCATTTTTATCAAAACGCTCTAAGTAGGCAATTACTTCACGAGTAATTGCTTTTGGTGTTGATGCACCACTAGTTACATTTACAGAATTAATATTAAGTAACCAATCTATGTTAATGTCTTCAATACTTTCAATTAAGTAAGAAGAAGTATTATTTAAAAGACTTACTTCTTTAAGCTTATTTGTATTGCTTGATAAAGTATCTCCAACAACAATTAATAGATCAGCTTTTGGTTGTTTAATAATCGCTTCTTGTCTAATAGTTGTAGCAAGACAAATATCATTATCAAAGATTAACTCATATTTTTCTTTTAACACATCTAAAATTGTGAAGACATCATATAATGATAATGTTGTTTGGTTAGTGACATAAAGTGGTTTATTAGTTTTTTTTATATAATTTTTAGCATCGTCTAAGTTAGTAATTAAAGTAATTTGATCACTAATTCCCAAAATACCCTCCACTTCTGGATGAGAGGCTTTGCCGATATATAGTATTTCATAGTCACTTAAATGATCTTTAATGTGATTATGGACTTTATAAACATCTTGGCAAGTTGCATCTAAATAAGGAATCTTTTTATGGTCTAATTTTTCTTTTACGGAATTACTAACCCCATGAGCAGTTAAGATTACAGTTCCTGTTTGAACCTTATCAATTAACTCAAGTCTAGTTTTGCTTGTTTGATCAAGGGAAATAACGCCAAAATGAGTTAAAGCTTCACTAAGTTTTTTATTATGAACAATTAAGCCTAATGTATAAAGAGGCTTTGTTATTGAATCATCCTTAATTGCCTTTTTTACTAATTGTAAAGCTTTTGTGACCCCTTGGCAAAACCCTTGTGGCTTAATCACATTAACAATCATCTAAAATTTTCTAAAAAACTTATTTGAAAAATCCCAAAAAAGATACTAAGTACAAAACCAATAATTGCGCCAATCCCAACAGCTTTTGCTGTAATTGGTTTCTCTTCTTTCCAAACAATATAAAGTATTAAACCGACTAATGGAATGCAAAAACCAAGTAATCCCCAACCGAACCCTCCGGTGTCGGAAGAAGTAGAATTATTGCTTTCAGTGATAACTTTACCACATTGCAAACAAACCTCTTGATTTTCATTTAATTGCGTACCACAATTAGGACAATATTTCATAATTTTATTTTTTCCTTTCGTGTTTATTATTTAACAGCACTTCCTATTATAGCAATAGCAATGATTACATAAATAATAATTAATAAAAAATAGGTGATTACAGAAATTAAAGCGCCTTTACCAGCTGCTTTAGCAGAAAGAGGTTTTTCATCTTTCCATATTAAAAATAAGATAAGTCCTATAATTGGGACACAAAAGCCCAATAATCCAAAAGCAAACCCTCCTGTATCGTTGCCAACAACTTGTTTATTTCCTCCACCTACTACTTTACCACATTGCAAACAAACCTCTTGATTTTCATTTAATTGTGTACCGCAATTAGAACAATATTTCATAATAATTTATAATACAAAAATGTATTTCCTCCCTTTGTGAATGATTTATTATTTAAAGTATAACATATATTGTTATCCTTTTAATAGACTAGCAAGATAAATAATTAGCTTAGATTGATAATAAAAGAAGTTAGAGAGTAATACAACAAAACCAAGGCCAAACAAAATGCCAGTAATTAGCCTTTTAGTATTATTACTAACATAAGACGTTTTATATTGAAGTACCCCATCAATTATTAAAGGAATAACTAAAATAATTAAGTAAGTGTAATTAAAAGAAAACAAACTAATAAAGAAGACAGATAACATTCCTAAATAAATCCCAGTACATCTTGTGCATAAAGAGAAATGTTTGTGGATAAAAGAAAAAGAGCGGTCTTTTTTACTATGACAGCCATAAAAGAGAGCTAAATAAGGCTTCTTAAAGATTAAGTTTAATAAAGTAATTAAAACTAAGGAAATTAAATAGTAAAAACTTAGAATTCTCACATAATTAAAATTAGAGTCAAAAAAGGTTAAAGTGTTGGAAAGAAGAGCTGGAAGTAAAGCAAAAATGATAAGCAACACAACTACATCAAAAGTCTTAATTTTAGCCTTTATATTACAGCTAGATTGTACCAAAATGCCCCACCCATAGATATAATAAAGATCAAAATTATAAACCAGACAATAGTTAACACTATAGCAACTCCTACACTAATAAGAGCCCCTAAACCTGCATTTTTGGCATTTTTTGGATAACTATCTTGCCAGATTAAGTAAAGGATTAGGCCAGCTATTGGGACAAAAAACCCTAATAGTGCCCAGCCAATACTACCACTATCTGTTACACTAACATTTTTATTATTCTTATTAATAACTTTACCACAATGTAAACACACTTCTTGGTTTTGATTAAGTTTTTCCCCACAGTATGGACAATAGTTCATAGATATCTCCTTAATTTAAGATGCCTTATTATAACACACAAAAGAGCCATTTACCATAAAAATATGGAGAAACCTTTGTTTATTTAGATGGTTTCGTTTAATTGTTTTACCGTTCATGATATAATAATTAGAGGAAATAAGAGGGAACTATGAAAGAACTAAAAAATAAACTAATTGAGTTGGGCTTTAAAGAACCAACTTTAATTCAAGAAAAAAGTAATCAAGCCTTTATGAGTAATACCAATGCAATTTTACTCTCTCCCACGGGAACTGGTAAAACATTGGCTTTTTTAATTCCTCTTATAAAAAAGATTGATCGAGAAAATGGTTTTGAAGCTTTAATAATTGTTCCGACGACTGAATTAGCTTTACAAATAAAGGAAGTTCTAAAGTTATTAAACCCATCGTATACTTATCAAGTTATTACCTCTAATGATGATAGGTTACGAAGTATGAGTAAGTTTAAGAATAGTGAACCTAATCTATTAGTAATTACTCCGGGAAGACTAGCTGATTTAGTAAAAGAAAACTTACTTAACCCCAATTTAATAAAATATTTAATAATTGACGAAGCCGATATGTTATTTGACTTAGATTTTTTAACTCAGATTGATTATTTAATGAGCCGAGTTAATGGAAATATATTTTTATATAGCGCGACTTTACCAGAACATTTGCTAAGTTGGGCGCGGAAGTATTTTCAAGTTGAGCTAATTGATGTTAGAAATGAAGTAAGGTTAAATATTAATCACCATTTAATTTTTGCAGGAAAAGATAAAGATTATCGATTATCTAATTTACTTGAAGTTCTCAAACCATATTTATGTTTTATTTTTGTTAGTAAAAATGAAGAAATAGAACCGCTCTACATTAAGATGTTAGAGGCAGGGTATAATGTAGCAAGACTTTCCTCTTTAATTCCAGTCCGCCAAAGAAAGAATATTATTAATGAAATAAAGGAACTTAAATATCAATATGTGATTAGTTCTGATATTGGTTCTAGAGGATTAGACTTTGAAGGGATTAGTCACATTGTTAATTATGATATGCCCTATAAATTAGAATTTTATGTTCACCGGAGCGGAAGAACAGGGAGAATGTTAAAAGAGGGCAATGTCTATTTGTTTTTTGAGGATAGTCTAAACAGAAAAATTGAAACTTTAAAAAATAGAGGAATTAAGTTTAAAGAATATAATTTAAAAGATAATGATTTAGTTTTAAGAGAGAAAAAAGTTAGATCTTTATCAGAAGAAGAAGTAAAAGCAATTAGGAGTGTTAAGATACCTAAAAAAGTTAAACCTGGTTATAAAAAGAAATACCAAAAAGAAGTACAAGATGCTTTAAGAAAAACTAGATATAAAGGTGGTAAGAAAAAATGATTTATTTAGGATCTCATGTGAAAATGAGCGGAAAAGAAATGATGTTAGGTAGCGTAAAGGAAGCAATCTCATATGGAGCTAATGCGTTTATGATTTATACAGGAGCACCTCAAAACACGATAAGAAAAGCGATTGAGGAGTTAAATGTTGAAGAAGCAATTGCGCTAATGAATAAATATGGAATTAGTACAAACAATATCGTGGTTCACGCGCCGTATATTATGAATTTAGCCAACCCAAGTGAAGAAAAAAGAAACTTCGGAGTCGATTTTTTAACTAGTGAGATTGAAAGAACTGCTAAAATGAAGGCAACCCAAATTGTTCTCCATCCCGGTTCAGCTGTGGGTTCATCAAGAGAACAAGCAATTTTATGGATTGCTGAAGGAGTTAATAAAGTTATTAGTAATACAAAAGGTTTAAATGTGAAAATTGCTTTAGAAACGATGGCTGGTAAAGGTAATGAGATTGGTCGAACATTTGAAGAATTAAGAGATATTATTGCTTTGATTGAAGATAAAAGTAGAGTTAGTGTTTGTTTTGACACTTGCCATACACATGATAGTGGTTATGATATAAAAAATAATTTTCTTGAAGTGATGAAAGAATTTGATAGAGTTGTTGGTAAAAATTACATATCAGTCTTTCATATTAATGATTCTAAGAATGAACAGGGAGCAAAAAAAGATCGCCATGAAAACCTCGGTTTTGGGTATATTGGCTTTGATGCTTTACTAGAAGTTATTTATAATGAAGAGTTTAAAAATATTCCTAAAATATTGGAGACTCCTTATGTTGAAGATAACCCTCCTTACAAAGAGGAGATTGAAATGATTAAAAGTAAAAAATTTGAAAGTAATTTAAAAGAAAAGATTGCTAATAAGTAGTATAATATAGCAAAGAAATGAGGTTTTATAAATGAGTTATTCAATAATAATTAATTCTAGTACCGATTTACCAGAAAGCGTTTTGAAAGAATTTGATTTTGTTTTAGCACCGTTATCATTTAATATGGACGAAAAATCATATCAAAATGATTTAGGCTATAATAGTATGCCGATAAAGGAATTTTATCAACATTTACGTGATGGTAAATTAGTAACAACATCCCAACTTAATAGTGAGGATTATATAAAAATAATCGACACTGAAATTAAAAAAGGGAAAGATGTTTTAATTCTTTCTTTTTCTAGCGGGCTGTCTGGCTCATATAATGGCGCTAGATTAGCTGTTGAAACCTTTAAAGATAGCAATCAAAAAGTATATTTGGTTGATACTTTAGCAGCCTCATTAGGAGAAGGATTATTAGTCTATTTAGCGGGTATCCAAAAACAAGCAGGTAAGTCAATTGAGGAAGTTAGAGATTATGTGGAAGAAATTAAGCTAAAAGTAGCTCATTGGTTCACAGTAGATGATTTAATGTTTTTAAAACGTGGAGGTCGGTTGTCTGGAGCAAGTGCGGTAATTGGTTCATTACTAAAAGTGAAACCTATTTTGCATGTTAATAACGAAGGAAGACTAATTCCTAGGCTTAAAATAATTGGAAGAAGGAAAGCACTTAATAGTTTAGTTGAAAAACTAAAAGCAACAATTGATCCAAGTTTATCTAACTTAGTTTTTATTTCTCATGGTGATGATCTTGAGAGTGCTAACTATGTTAAAGAAAAAGTAGAAGAATTAAATTTAGGCTTAGATGTAAAAATGATAAATTATATTGGACCATTAATTGGGGCTCATAGTGGTCCTGGAACAATAGCATTATTTTTCACGGCAACAGAGAGATAATAAAAACTCCACTTAGATTATTTTCTAAATGGAGTTTTTTTTATAATTTATTTCATTGTTGAACCACTTTTAATAACTTTTTCGGTTATTTTTGCTTTATCAAAGATACGGCAATTTCTTTCAATAATTGTGTTGTCAGGGATAATAGCACTCTTCGCTATAACATTAATACCACTTTCAAGTAAATCTGGTCTTTCTTTATTTGGTGTGTAATCATCACTATAGCCAACAATAGTATTGTAACCAATATATACTTTTTTATCGATAATACTCCGTTCAACGTAAGCATTATCAAGAATCTTAGTACTATTGAAAATGATACTATCTTTAACAACTGCATTTTTACCTACATAAACACCTGGTGATAAAATAGAGTTAATAACGGTTCCTTCAATTATACATCCATTACTAATTAAGGCGTTTGCAATTTTAGCTTGTTTACCAATTCTAACAGGGGGTAATTCTTCACTTCTTGTGTAAATTTTCCATTCATCTTCGTAAAGGTCTAAAACATTTTCATTACTATGGAGTAAATCAAGAGAAGTATCTAAATATGAATCAAGCGTTCCAACGTCTTGCCAATAACCACTAAATTCATAGCCATAAACATCACTATTTTCTTTATTAATCAAATAAGGAATTACATGTTTACCAAAATCTAAGTTATCTTGGCTAAGTGTTTCTAAAGTCTCATATAAAACATCGGCACTGAAAATATAAATACCCATAGATGCTTGGTTAGAAGTTGTTTTTTGAGGCTTTTCGGTAAATGCGGTAATTTTATTGCTCTCATCCATAGTCATAATCCCAAATCGACTAGTTTCTTCCCAAGGAACAGTTGTTGTGGCGATTGTTAAACTAGCATTTTTACTAATATGGAAATCAATCATCTTTTTATAGTTCATTTTATAAATATGATCTCCTGACAAAATTAAAATGTATTTAGCATAACGTCTTTTAATAAAGTTTAAGTTTTTTAAGACGGCATCAGCAGTTCCTTCATACCAAACATTATGGGGTTGTAAAAGAGTAACGGCACTATCTCTTCTATCTAAATCCCATGGTTTTCCAGAACCGATGTGTTCATTTAATGATAACGGTAAATATTGGGTTAAAATAGCGATATCAAAAACGCCAGAGTTACTACAATTAGATAAAGCAAAGTCAATAATTCTAAACTTACCAGCAAAAGGCATTGCTGGTTTACTCCTTTTTTCTGATAATACGTCTAATCTTGAACCTTTACCACCCGCTAATATTAAAGCTAAAGTTTCCATAAAATCACTCCTTTTCCATTAATTTATGATATATATTTAAATATCCTTGACCCATCTTAGTTAAAGAGAAGTCTTGGTTAAGTGCTTGTTTTTGAAGTAGTCTAAAAACATGTTGATTATTGTTATAAAGGTTAGTTGCGGTAATAATTTGTTCCATCATTTCATGAGCATTGTAATTAGTAAAACTAAAACCCGTTCCCTCATCCGTATATTTATTATAAGGGATTACTGTATCTTTTAAACCACCAGTTTCTCTAACAATTGGTAATGTCCCATAGCGCATGGAAATCATTTGTGCTAACCCACATGGTTCAAATAAAGAAGGCATTAAAAAAAGATCACTAGCAGCGTAAATTAAATGAGCTAAACGGTTTGAAAAACCAATATGAGTAAAAACTCTTTTTGGATATTTATGCATTAAATATTTTAAATACTCTTCATAGTTACTTTCACCACTACCTAAAAAGATAAAATGAGCATTAGTTTTATTAATTGTTTCTTCTAAAGTACTAATTATTAAATCAAGACCTTTTTGATTAGCAAGTCTACCAACATGGCCAATTAAAGGAATGTTACCTAGAGGTTCTAAACCAACCTCTTTTAATAAAGAAAGTTTATTGTTTTTCTTACCACTTACAAAACTTGTTTTACTATAATTAAAATATAAATTACTATCTGTTTCGCTATTATAAAGATCATAATCGATTCCATTTAAAATACCATAAAGATCACTATCCCTATCTCTTAATGAACCATCTAAACTATAGCCGTAATGTAAAGTTTTGATTTCTTCTTTATAAGTATGACTAACAGTATTAATTTTATTAGCTAACATAATCCCGCATTTTAAAAAGTTAACTTGATCAAAATGTATATAATCATAACTAAAAGGTTTATTAGTATACTTAAAACTATCTTTTGAGAAGTTTCCTTGAAATTGCAAATTATGTATTGATAAAAGAGTTTTAATGTTTTGATATAACTTAAGATGAAGATAATGTTCTTTTAATAAGTAAGGAATCATTGCCGACTGCCAATCATTAAGATGAATAATATCAAAAGAAGTAGAAACTACATTAATATATTCTAAAGCACTATAAGAAAATAAAAAGAATCTTTCATCGTCATCATGGTAACCATAAAAAGAATCTCGCTCATAAAAAGGATGTTTAACAAAAACATAAGTTATGTTATCTTGTTTAAAAGAATAATAAGTAACATAGTAGTAATTGCCGGCCATATTAATTTTAATTTCTTTAAGAAGTTTAAGAGGATAACTCGATAAATTAGCATTTTTATAAAACGGAGTAAAAACAGTCATATTAATAGTATTACTAAGTGTTTTAGGTAAACTGCCACTAATATCTGCTAAACCTCCCGTCTTTGAAAAGGGTACTACTTCAGACGAAACAAATAAAACGTTTACATTTTCCTTCAAGATTCCCACCATCCTTATATTTATATTATAGTGAATGCAGTTTTATAAGTCAAAAGAATGTAATAAAAAACTTTAGTTTAAGAGTTAATTTTATTTATAAAAAATCTCATAGTTCAAGAAAACACTTTGATCAAGTTATTTAGAGATAACACATTTATATGAAAAAATAGAATAAAAATAATTGTTATGATAAAATATAAATACAATGAAGAAAGGTTTATAAATAAATATGGAGCCTAAAAACAACTTTAGTGGAATGATTTTTAACTATACAACAGCTAAATTAGTTTCTGTTAGCGAGACATTGAAAAACGTCTTGTTGTTTACTGATAATCAAACTTCATTTAATGATATTTTCCCACATATAAATCTTGATGATCTTAAAGCTCATCTTAAAGAAAACAAAGAGTTTAATAACTATTTAAAAGTTTTAAATGAGACTTTAGAATTTAAAATTGAGAAAACCAATTTAGAAGAAGAACCACATTTAATAGTTTGTTTTAAAAAAGATAATAATTTAGAATTAAAAAAAGATAATAATAATTTTCCTTATTTATATTTAAATAAAGATTTTTTAATTTCTAATGTGTCAAATAATTATAAAACCTATTTTAAATGTTGCAAAAACGCCTTAAATAAGCCTTTTTATCACAACTATATTAATAGTTTTGATGCTGATTTTTACCAAAGCATTAAAAAAATAATTGAAAAAGAAAACATTTGGTACGGATCTATTAAAGCAGAAACAAAAACGGGTCAATATGAAGAGTTTTTCACTTTAATTACACCAATTGTTCTTCATAATTTAAACCTTGGTTACGTTGTTAAATATTTCCCTAGTAAAATAATGAATAATGGAACAAAAGAATTTAATAATGTTTATTCAAAAAGCAGTTTACTACATTTAATTACTAAAAAGCTTTTAACAAACTTAAGTAAAAAGAAGTATATTGTTTTTATTGATTATAATAACTTTAAAGAAATTAACGACAAGTATGGCCATTTAAGTGGTGACCAGGCAATTCAAGAACTAAAAGAAGTAATTTATAAAAACTTCCCTAACGACTATATTACAAGATATGGTGGCGATGAGTTTTTAGTATTTATTGATAGAGAGATTTCTTATCAAGAATTAGTTGATAAATTAACTGAGGTGGAAAGTTTAAGTAATAAAGAATTATCTTTTAAAGCTAGTAAAACTAAACACCAGCTAAGTATTGGTGTTTCTAAATATCCTACTAATGGTATAACAATAAGCGATTTAATTTATAGTGCTGATTTAGCGATGTATATTGCCAAAAAAGAAAAGACATTATTTAAGTTAGCATTTGAAATGGAAAAGGAATAAAGATGAAAAAAAGAACGCTTAATTTAGCGATTTTATTTATGGTTATTTATACAACTTTTTTTGTTGCCGTGACATTTTTCTCTTTAACTTATATCAATAAGTTTTTTGATACTAAACTCCAAGAACAACGTTTTGAAATTAGTAAAATTACTAGAACTGAACTAGATGAGAGTATAAAAAGAAATTATAGTGATTTTTTAAGTTTATTAGAAGAACATGATAATGAAGCACTAAATAGTAATATTAATAGTTTAGGAAGTATTAATTATCAGTTGTTTGGGAATTTAACTAATGAAAAAATTGTTTTAAATAATAAAACTTATGGTTTAAGAGTTCCTTCTGATTTAAGTTATTTTAATTTGCCAATTAGTATTTATAAGTTTGATGATATGTTTGATTTTAAAGACGATGAAATTAGTTTTAATAATAAAACATTTATTGTTTTTAGAAATGAAGATAGATTTGCTTATTTTGAAGCAGAAGAATATTTTAAATTATTAATAAAAGAAGAAAAATATTTAATTACTAATGAAAATGGAAGAATTTTAAATTATCTTACTAAAACAACCAATTTAACAAACATTCATAGTTTCTTTAAAGATGTTAATACTACATCGGTAATAGAAGAACTAAAAGATAAACAAGAAAAATATCAAGCGATTGATACTTTAGATGAAAAGTATATTGTTTCTTATTTACCTTTATTAGAAGCGCCAGGATATTATTATATGAATTTATATCCTTATCATGACTTTTTAGTAGCGAAGACTAACCAGTATTTAGTAGCTGTTTTATTAATAATTGTGAGTGAAATTATTTTCTTTATTTTAAGTTTCAGTTTTTCTAAGTTAATGACGTCTTCTTACCGTGATTTAGAATTATCTTATTATTATCAAAACTCTAATTCTATTCCTATTATTGAAGTTAATAAAAACGGAAGAATTATTAGAAAAAACAAAGAGTTTATTAAAGAACTACCCCATTTTAAAAGTTGCCAAACGATTGAAGACTTTTTAGATGCTGAAATGATTGACGTTACTAAACTAACCCCATTTAAGTCTTGGTTTGTTAGTGAAGTAGACCAGTATACGGGAACTGTGATTATTCCAATTAAAACAAAGATGTTAACATATACATTGCTTTTTTATCCATTTTATTTAGATGTTACTGATTCTTTAGTAGTGGGCTCAATCCAACAAACAGTAGGAATACCATCACTTAATAATTATAAGCATGACGTTGATCAAATACTAACAAGAAAGAAAACTTATCATCATACTCAGGCAGTTACTGTTTTAAGAGTTAATAATTTAAGTAGTTTTGAAGTATTAAGGGGAGAACACTTTACGTCAAACTTAATTAATAAACTTTACCATCAGTTAGTAGAAATGATGGATGTGGAACTTGATGTAGAGTTATATTTAACATTTGATAATAGTTTTATTATTTTATATCGCGATAGCAATATTAATGACGTTAAAAATGATGTTAGAAGAATTTTAGCTTCTCACCAAAAAGAATTAACTGTATTAGAATATGCAGTGGAAATAGAATTAGTAGCGGGTATTTATCCATTTAACTATAAAACAGAAAGATCAAGTGCCTTATCAATGTATGATAAAGCAAAAAAAGCGTTAGAGAAAAAAGAAGCTTTTGAAGATGTATTAATGGGAGTTTATGACGCTGTTACAGAAGCTAAAGACCAAAAGTTAGACCAGTTAAGAGATGATTTAGAACTTGGTATTAAAGAAAAAGAGTTTGAAATGTTTTTCCAACCTCAATATAATAATGAAGAAAAATATATTGAAGGTTTTGAAGCGTTAGTAAGATTGATGAGTCCTAAACATAAAGATACTTCAATTGAAGACTTTATTAGAGTTGCGGAAGAAAGTGATGCAATTTTAAGATTAGGAGAAATTATTATTGATAAATCATTAGAAGCGCTTAAAAAATTAGAAGAATATGACATTACTATTTCGATTAATATAAGCCCTAACCAGTTTTTACAAGCAGGTTTCGTAACTCATATTGAAGAAGCGATTAGTAGACATAACGTTGATCCAGCTCAAGTAATTTTAGAAATTACTGAAACTGCTTTAATTGTTTCTTTTGAAGATATAGTTGAAAAGATTAAAGCTTTACAAAGATTAGGTATTAAAATTCATATAGATGACTTTGGTAAAGGTCAAAGCTCACTTTTATATATTAAAGAGTTAGAGATGGATGGTATTAAAGTTGATAGAGACTTCGTAATTGATATTTTAACTGATAAATATTCTAAAGCTGTTGTAGGAATGATTATTAACTTAGCAAAAAGCTTAGATCTTGATTTAGTTGTTGAAGGTGTGGAAACAATTAAACAAAATGAATACTTATATAAACAAGGGGTAAAAGTTATTCAAGGTTATTTAATTAGTAGACCAGTACCATTTGAAAATGCTAAGGAATTACTTTTAGAGTATAATAAATATAGACCAAAGAAAAAGAAGGGGGTCGTTACTAGATGATAATATTACTTTCAACTGGAATAGAACTAATTTTAAGTTTGTTTTTTATTGGTTTAGGAGTAACAGCACTGTTCTTTTTAATAAGAGGAGTCTTAAAAGGCTTTAAAGAAGTAGGTTTAGAAAAATTCTTTTTATTTGATGGAATTACTCCTTTTAAAGCTTTTGAGAAAAAGGTAAAAAGAGAAATTAAAAATAGTCCTAAGGATAATGTCTTTTCTTTAATTGAACTTCAAATAGATAACTTTTCTAATATTGAATCAAACTTAAATGCCCAAAAATTAAGAGATGTTTTAGAACAACTAGTAAGAAGAATTAGTAATCATATGCCTTTTGAAACAACAATGACGGTTTTTAAAAAAGGTGGCTTTTATTTATATGTTGAAGGTTATAATTTAGATGAAGTGATGAACTTTAATTATGATTTAATGCAAACATTAAGAGAAAGCTATTTAGTTGGTAAAAAAGCAACAATCAATATTCCCGTTTCCATTGCGGTTGCCTTTTTCCCCTTTCATGGTGATACTTTAAATAAACTATATAAATCTTTAGATATCTTAATGAAAGAAATTGTTAAAGATGGTGGTGGAGCAGTTAGAACTAACCAAATTGATGAAAGTTTAACTCAAGTAGACTTCTTAGATTATTTTCACCAAATTAAAGAAGGTATTGAAAATAATCAATTTGAATATTATTACCAACCAGCAATTAATGTTTTAAATGATCAAGTATTTAGTTTAAGAGCATATATCAGATGGAACCATCCTGAGTTAGGAGTTTTACCAGCAAATAAATTTATTAAAATTTTAGATAACTCGGGAGATATTTATAAAGTTGCTTTACATGGCTTATCAATTATTGTTAGTCAGTATGAAGAATTAAAAACTCTTTGTAATAATAAAGATTTAATGATTTTAAGTTTTTTAGGAGATAAAGAACTTTCTAATCCTAATATTATCAAAGATTTTACTGGGATCGTTAAAAAAGCAGGAGTAAATCCAACTAATATTGTTTTTGAAATAGAAGAGGCTAATTTACTTAAAAATGATGAAGATGAAATTACTAAAAATATTCAAGCGCTTAAAAAATTAGGCTTTAAAGTTGTCGCAGATGCTTTTGGGTTAACACCATTTGATTTAGAAAAGATGGGGCCAACGATGTTAGACATGATTAAACTTAATAGACTCTTTTTAGAAGAAACTGATATTGAATCTAGAAATGTTTATATTAAAATGATTGTTAATTTTACTGAAAAACATAACCTTCCAATTTTAGTTGAACAAATTGAAACTAAAGAAGAAGCAGAAATTTTTAAGACACTTGGCATTACTAACATTCAAGGATATTTGTATACAGATGCACTTCCAATGAATGAAATTGGCTTATGGTATAGAAGATTTGAGAGTGGAGACGGCACTCAGGTAAGCGAATAAAAAACATTTTAAAAAAAATGAGCAAAAAGTGTTGACAATTATTTTTATTGATGATAGAATGAAGCTACATTTGAAAAAGGCAAACCATTTGTGAGAGTGGGACGCAAAACTATAGGAACTTTAGATTAAGTTAGCCAGCTACCAAAATTTTGACAGCTGGCTTTTTTGTTGGTTTGTCAAAACAATAGTGAAACTTCGTAAAATGGCAAACTATCTGTGAAGGTAGGACGCAAAGCTATAGGGACTTATGAATTTAAGTTAGCCAGTTGTCGTAAAGTATTATGACAAGTGGCTTTTCTTTTTATAAAATTGAAAAGAAGAGCAGAGTTAGAATATTTTTACTACATGGAGGAGAAAAAAAATGAGAAAAATGAGTAAAAAAATTATCGTATCAGTACTTACTTTAGTACTAACAGTTGTAGCTTTAGGAACTACAACATATGCATGGTTCACAGTAGGTGGAACAGTTGCAACAGAAGAGTTTGAAATGGACGTTACTTCAGGGATTGGGTTAGAAGTAGCTTATATGCCTACAGGAACAACAGTCCCAACAAATCCAAAATTAAACTACGTTAAAACAATCAGCCAAAAAAGTTTGTTATCACACTTATATATTGATTATGTTTTAGACGGAAATGTAGATGAAATTGAAAATATTTCAACTTCAACTTATGATGATCTTTGGAAAGCATACTTTGAAATGGATGCATTTACTACTACTGATGGTCGCCAAATGCAAACGATTAATGAAACTACAGATGAAGAAGGAAATGCTAATGTTAATTTAGTTAACGCTGCTAAAACACAAGGATTTGTCGAATTCAAATTAGCGTTTAGAACTAAACAAGGTCTTACATCTGAAGAAGCTTTACCATTAATTTTAAACCAAATAGGCTTAAGAAGTAATGGAGTTCTATTTACAACGCCTACTCCATATATGACTAAGGCTGGTTCAATTCATAATCCAAATGATGATCCTTTACAAATTTCTGCAACTAATGCAACAAGAATCTCTTTTGCAGATGAAAATAATGAAGCCCTAACTACTGTTTATGAAAAAGCTGAATCTGAATTAAATACTTATCTTGGTACAAATACTTTTGGTTGGGGTTATGGTGCGCATGATTTCTATAAGAATCAAACACAAACTGATTTAGAAGAAATATTTGAAGAACATGAAGTTATGACAACAAAAACAATTGCTTCTTTAAATGAAGATACAATTGCAACATTCGCTCAAAGAAATGGTGAAGAAGCATATAGATATGCAGTAATAACTATTAGAATTTGGTTAGAAGGTTTTGATGCAGAAACATTTAATGCAATTTTCGATGATAAATTATTCTTTAGATTTGGTTTTAATATTGTTATTGAATAAGAAGGCTCAAATTTAAAAAAATCTTTTAGGAGGGAGGCATTATGAGAACTGATCCAATCTTTAATTTAAAAGATCAAAAGAAGTCTAAGAGTAAGTTTGTAATACTAGGATTAGTTATTACGGGATTATTATCATTAGTTATTATCCTTACGACAATTTATGGACAGTTTACTGGTACGTTCTTAATTACTATGAGTCATGATGCTAACCAAAAAGGAATTAAATTAAGTTTAAACGAAGATTTAAGTAATCCAGAAGAAAAGTTGTCATTAATACCAATAGCTGGTATTGAAGATATACTAGAAGAAAATATTGTTAGAATTGATGATATATTAGCAGGTCCAGGGGGACACTATCAAGATCCTGATGGAGTAGATGATTATATTGCTTATAATTTCTATTTACAAAACACAGGAGAAGAAGTCATTAATTTAAAGTATCATATTAGAATCGTTGAGGCATATAAGAAATTAGATGATGCCTTAACGATTATCTTATATGAAGTTAATGATGAAGGAGAACCTATTAAGGAAGTTTATCGGAAAGATGATTCAAGATTAATTGGTGAAAAGATTATTTATAATTTTAGACCCAAAGAGGTAAAAAAGTTTACTTTGATTGCTTTCATTGATGGTAGATACAGTACACCAGAAATGTTAGGTGGCGGAGTTAAGCTTAATATTGTCTTTACTTTAGATACAGAAGCATAGGTGGTTTTAGATGAAAAAAATAGTTATTGCAATGATCACATTTATGTTAGTTACTACTGCACTTAGCACCGCAACTTATGCTTGGATCTCATTAGCCAAAACAAACATTATTGATGAAATCTACTTAGGGGCCACTCTAGGTGATGAACTTGAGCTATCTTTAGATGGTAAGATTTATTATACTGAGTTACCAAAAGAAGAACTTAAAAAATATTTAAGAACATCAAGTTTAAATGCGGTATCGACAATTAATGCTTTGGAGTATCATTTTTTAGATGAAGACTCTAGAGAAACAATAGTAAATAGAGATTATTTAAGTTTAGATTTTTACTTTAGAACTAGATCAAACTTTGAAAGATATGTTTATTTAGCAAATAATATTAGTAGTCAAGTTGACTATGATAGTTTTGATCAAGAAGGAACTTTTGTAATTTCAAAAGGGGTAGATTTTGTCTCTCCTGTCACGTATCTTTATGATATTGATGAATATGTTTATAAAGGACAGTTGAAAAGACACTTTGCCAAAGACGGATTAAGAATTGCCACAATCTATCAAGATGAGGAAGCAAAAATATTTGATCTAACCGGAAATGAGCATAGAGGCTATGGTAAACCTTATGGTGCTCATGATTATTATAAAAAATATACAGGAATAAACTTAACTATTCCTAGTGAAATTCCCACTACAATTTATACTTTATCAGAATTCTCTTTAGATTCACCATTTAGTTATGATGATATATCAAAAATAATGGAACTTAATGATGTGGAAATTATTGATGGAGTTAAATATTATACAGGTAAAGTAACAATTAAAATATGGTTAGAAGGTTGGGATGCGGATATATTTGACCCAATTCTTAAAGATAGAATTAAAATTAAACTGCAATTTAAAGCCGTTAGAGGCATTATTGATAAATAAAATCTTAGTATAATGGCAAACTATTTGTGAAGATAGGACGCAAAGCTATAGGGACTTATAAATTAAGTTAGCCAGTTGTCGTAAAGTATATGACTACTGGCTTTTTGTTAGTAGTTTTAGATGAAATAAACTTGTTAGAGGATTACGATTTTCTCATTAGGATAATAGTTAGTGGCCAAGGCTTCCTAAACCTTGGCTACATCCATCTAAAAAAAGTGTGGAAAATCTTTATTTTATGATATAATAGTCATATAATAAGACTAACAAGCAAGGAGTTTATTAATGGAAAATGTTAAAGAAAACAAATCTAATCAGATTTTAAAAATTATTTTACAAGTTTTGTATTATATCGTTATTGTAGTACTTTTGGGGTTTTCAATAATTACGATTGCTTCAAGAGGAGAAAGAGATATTCCTAAAATATTTGGGAAAGGATTTTTAGCTGTTCAATCAGACTCAATGGCTGGTGAAAATAAAGATTCTTTCAAAAAAGGAGATCTTATCTTTGTAAAAGTTCTTAATGAAAAGTCTAGAGAAGGTTTAGAAGTCGGCGACATTGTTACTTTTTATGATGAAATACTTCAAGGATTTAACACGCATAGAATCGTTTCAATCGAAGATGGCACCTATTATACTCAAGGGGATAATAGAGAAATTTCAAAATTTCCAGACACCCCAAGAACAGTAGATAAATATTATGCTGTTTATACAGGTAAAATGAGAGGTGTAGGTTCTTTTATTACTTTCTTAAATACCAAACTTGGTTTTGGTTTAGTAATTGTTTTACCGATTGCAGCGCTATTTGTTTATCAAGGTGTTAAAGTGCTTTTATTAGTTAATGAAAACAAGAAAAACGAGCAAGAAATTGATCTTGAAGCAGAAAAAGAAAAATTGAGAGCTGAGATCTTAAAAGAATTAAAAGAAGAACTAAAAAAAGATAAAGAGTAATAATAAGCCCTTAATGAGGGATTAACTATGAATGAATTTGTAAGATATTATATGGATTTCTTAATTACTTTATGGAATAACATTGTAAAGTTTTTTAGAGGTCTTTTTTCTTTAATAGCTGACATCTTCGTTGGTGATTTCAAAGGTTATTTTAACTCACTAAATGAGTTTAGTAATTACTTCACTATTTTAGATTGGGTAATGGCAATTTTAGTCATTATTATTAATACAACTTTTGTGATTTTTGTATGCATTAGACTATTTCAACTTATTAGAAAGTACCTTAAGTTTCAAAGAACAGAGGTTTCTAAGGATAAGTTATTGGACGAAATTACGTTGCTTTCACAAAAGTTAGTAGATGTCACGAATGAAAAGAACCAAATTTTATCTCTAAAGATGGAAAACTTAGGTTTATATACTAAGAAGAAGGAAGAAAAAGCTCCCAAAACATCACAATCAAGAGATAAAGCATTATCAAGATTTTCTAAATTAATTGACGTTGATAATGTTTATGAGGAAATGCCCTATAATGTCGTTATGGGTGAGACAGATTTAATTAGTTTAAAAGACCTGGTAACAAGATTTATTAATTTTAGTGCTTCTCAATTAGGACTTTTTTATGAACCTGAGACGATTAGAGTTTTCTTTGCTGGTTTATCAGCAACTAACTTATTAATATTAGAAGGTATTTCAGGGACAGGTAAAACAAGTCTTCCTTATGCAATGGGACAATTTTTCAAAAATCCTGCTGACATTATTTCAGTTCAACCGTCTTGGCGTGATCGCTCAGAGATGTTAGGTTACTTAAATGAATTTACAAAGAAGTTTAATGAGTCTGATTTCTTAAAGGTTGTTTACGAAGCAACTTATAGAGATGAT
>CAYZTG010000011.1:0-11635 GCA_964481475.1 uncultured Acholeplasmataceae bacterium
ATAACTTTAATGTTTTTCCTTTTCCAGATGGTTATACAGGAAAAAATATGCAAATGACAATTATGGCTGGAGTTAACGAAGTTTCTTCGTCTAAATCTAAGTCAATTGTTGATGTGTCAAAAATATTATCAAGAGGCTGTCTAATGGGAGCTAGAGGAAACTCTGGAGTTATTTTAAGCCAATTTTTTAGAGGAGTTTATTCAGAAATAGCTACTATAAAGAATGGTAGTGCCTCAATTAGTGAGTTTATTGATGCTTTAATTGGCGGTTCAGAAATGGCTTATAAGGCTGTTATGACCCCTGTTGAAGGAACAATTTTAACAGTTGTTAGAGAAGCTGCTGAGGCCGTGTTGAAACGTAAAAATGAGTTTAAAACTATTGAAGGAGTTTTAACAGTCTATTTAGAAGAAGCGCGTATCAGTTTAGACAATACACCCGAGTTACTACCTGTTTTAAAAGAAGCTGGCGTTGTTGATAGTGGTGGTGCAGGTTTTATTAGAATAATTGAGGGTATGTTATGGGCTTTACAAGGTCAAATACTTCCTTTAGATACTGAACCAATTAATCTTGAAGATAAACAAGAAGGTCATTTCATGGGCCATGGTGTTGATATTGCTGAAATTCAATTTGGTTATTGTACTGAATTTATTGTTAAATTAGATGATCAAGAAAATTTTGATAAAAATAATTTGCAAACTATTTTAGAAAATATGGGCGATTCACTCGTTTTAGTTCAAGATGAAGATCTCTTAAAGGTCCATATCCATACTAACCAACCTGGCGTTGTAATTACTTTAGGACAAAAATATGGTGATTTACAAACAATGAAAGTTGATAACATGAGAATTCAACATCAAGGAATTGTTGACTCATTGAATCTTCACGAAGCAGAGGAAGAATTTATTGATTATCAACCAGTAAATGAAGTTAGAAAAGACTTTGCAGTTATTTCAGTTTGTTTTGGCGATGGAATTAAACAAGCATTTAAAGAGTTAGGTGTAGACTATGTAATTGATGGTGGACAAACAATGAATCCACCAACAGATGAGTTTATTAAAGCTATTGAAGCAGTTAACGCTGACAATGTTGTTATTCTGCCTAATAATTCCAACGTAATTTTAACCGCTGAACAAACTTTAGAGTTAGTAGAGGGAGTTAATATTAGAGTTTTAAAGACTAAATCAATCGCTCAAGGTTATGCAGCAATGATGGTTTACGATACTTCACAAAGCTTAGATGATAATGCTGAAGCTATGAGCGAAGTTATGAATGAAATTAAAACTGGAGAACTAACATATTCTATAAGAGATACTAAAATTAATGGTTTAGAAATTAAAGTTGGTGACTTTATTGGAATCTCTAAAGGAGAAATAGTAGTTGCAAATAAGGACCGCTTAGAAGCAATCAAAGTACTAACAAAGAGTTTAATGAATGATTACCCTGAAATAGTAACGGTCTTTTATGGGAAAGCAGTTTCTGAAAAAGAAGCTAATTCTTTAAGAGAATATATTTTAAAAATAAATGACGATGTTGAAATTGAAATGGTAAATGGTAAACAAGAAATTTACGATTATGTAATTTCAGTTGAATAATTAATAATAATTGATATAATAAAAGGGTGATTTAATTACCCTTTTTTTTGCGGAGGTGGTGGAATGGTAGACACGTATGTTTGAGGGGCATATGGCTTTAGGGCTGTGAGGGTTCAAATCCCTTTCTCCGCACCAAGATAATCATTTATTAAAGGCACATAAAAGTTTAAAATTAGATAAAATAAAGAACATAGCACCAAAGTGGTGCTTTTTCTTTGTAAAAAACAGTTTTTAATAAAATAATATTTTTTATTTAATGTAAGTCTAGAACTATGTCATTTATAAATGATAATAGTAAAGGACAAAAAAGTGGTATAGTCAGCTTAGCTTTTTTTTAAAAAATATAATTTATAAATAGGATTGTTAATGACTGTTAGATTTATTTTATATTTTAACACTAATTGTGGTATAATTTTTACAATTACTAGTTAATTTTAGGAGGATAAGATGAGAAAATATTTAATTTTATTAGTATTACTATTTGGAGTGGTTTTAGTCAGTTGCAAAAAGAATGAGGAAGATTATCCTCCTGATAAAGAGTTGCAATTACTTCCATATTATAATTATTTAAAGAAAGATAATCCTGTAGTAACAATTAAAATTAAAGATTTTGGAGAAATTAAAGTAGAACTATTCCCTAGTGTTGCTAAAGTTACTGTTGATAATTTTATAAAATATGTTCAAGAAAGTGCATATGTTGGCAGTACTTTCCATAGAATAATTGAAGATTTTATGATTCAAGGAGGAATAGTTAGAAATGCTTTTCCCCCAATTGTTGGTGAATTTAGTTCGAACGGGATAACTAATGATTTAAAACATGATAGAGGAGTAATTTCAATGGCAAGAACAGGTGTGAAAAATTCTGCAACAAGTCAATTTTTTATTGTTCATAAAGTTAGTCCTCATTTAGATGGTGAATATGCTGGTTTTGGTGGTGTAATCGAGGGACTTGATATACTAGATAAAGTTGCTGGGGTTGAAACTAATTCTAATGATGTTCCAATAAGTAGTATTGTAATTGAGAATGTTACAATTAATTTAAGAGGTTATAAAAACTAATCTCACTTGGTAGGTGTTAAAATGAAAAAAACACTTAGTTTAATATCCGTATTCTTACTATTAATAGTATTAACGTCCTGTTTTCAAAGTAGAACAGATCTTTTCAATATCCATCTTGAGGAAGATACTTATGTTTTAAATGAAAAGTTAGAAGATTATGTTAGTATTAATGAGAAACTAGTGACTTTTATTAGTCTTTCTTTTAGAGATACTAATCAAACTATTTTAATTGATGATGAGCTTGTTGTTAATACGATGGGTGATTATTCTTTTAAAGAAATTAAGTTGTTTGAAATAGAATTTTATTTAGGTTTAGATGGCGGAGAACCGGTAAAGTATGATTTGATTTTTTTGGGTAAAGCCAATCCAGGAAGATCTAATGCTTACGCTTTTAATGTTGATATTAATGAACTACATAATAAAACTAGTGAGTATAGAATTGTTGTAGAGATTTATAGTTATCCTAAGAAAAATGTTGTGCAGTTTCGTTTTCAATTAAGTAATCGTGCTGGAAAAGGCGGTGGGTTATTTATTTTAAGAAATGAACTAGAAAATATTAGAGATGAGATTACAAAAGATCTTGAAGAACAGTTTAAAAGCTTTGAAAGAGCAAATTATGATCAAGAAGGTTGGACAGAAATATTTGATATATATTTTAAAACGAGTTCTAAAATAATTGCTGCTAAAGATCAAGAAACCATTATTGATTTATATGAACAAGCTTTAAAAGACTTTAAGGACGTACCTTTAAAAGAATAAGGAGCAATAATAAGAGTAAAAGTAGATAAGTATATTAGAATAATATAATTTAAAAAAAATGCAAATAAGAAAATAAACGTAAAATAGCGTTTATTTTTTTTATTATCTTTGTTATAATATCTATGAAAGCGTTTCAATAAATTTAAAAAAGAGAGGTAAAAGGATGGAAAAATTTAAATTCATGGAGAAGTATGGCTATGAACAAGTTGTACTATTTCATGACAAATCAACAGGACTTAAAGGAGTAACTGCAATTCATGACACTACTTTAGGGCCTTCTTTAGGCGGGACTAGAGTATGGGTTTACGAAGATGAAGAAGATGCAATCTTAGATGCACTAAGATTAGCGAGAGGAATGACTTATAAAAATGCAGCTGCAGGTTTGAACCTAGGCGGAGGCAAGACGGTTATTATCGGAGATTCATCAAAAATTAAGACAGAAGAATTATTAAGAGCTTTTGGTAGATATGTTCAAAGTTTGAATGGTAGATATATTACTGCGGCGGACGTCGGAACAACATCTGCAGATATGGACTTTATTCATATGGAAACAGATTATGTAGTGGGCTTACCAAGTAAAAGTGGAGATCCTTCACCAATAACTGCTTTAGGTTCTTTTTACGGAATTAAGGCTGCTTTAAAATATCGTTTTGGTGATGATAATATTTCCCATTATACTTATGCAGTTCAAGGAATTGGTAAAACCGGTCTTTATTTAATTGATTATTTAATTGAAGAAGGCGCGAAGAAAGTTTATTTCACAGATATTAATCAAGCGAAAATTAAAGAGATATTAGCTAAGTATCCTCAAGTAGAGTTTGTTGAATCTAAAGATATTTATTCATTAGAAGTTGATGTCTTTGCTCCGTGTGCTTTAGGAGCTATCTTAAATGATGAAACGATTCCAACTCTAAAATGTAAAATAGTTGCAGGAACTGCTAATAATGTTTTAAAAGATGAAGTAAAACACTCTAGAGATTTAAAAAATGCTGATATATTATACGCTCCTGATTTTGTAATTAATGCAGGTGGGGTTATAAATGTGTATCATGAGTTACTTGGTTATAATAAAGAAGCTGTAATGAATGATGTTAAAAAGATTTATAATCGTTTGTTAGAGATGTTTAAGATTGCTGATGATTTAAATATTTCTACTCAAGAAGCAGCGAATGTTTTCGCAGAAGAGCGAATTAAAAAAATCCGTGATATTCATAAAAACTATATTCCTAGATGAAGAAAATAACTTTTATTGTTGGTCATTACGGTAGTGGTAAGAGTGAATTTTCAATAAATTATGCGATAAATAAAGGGATGGAGATGATTATCGACTTAGATGTCGTCAATCCCTATTTTCGTTCGCGTGAAGTGGAAGATATCTTATCAAAACATAATATTGAACTAGCCGCTTCACCTTTAGAGAAGTCATCAGGCAGTGACTTACCATTTGTTTCAAGCAAAATGTATTTTCCGTTTTATCAAGAGATAAATGCTATTTATGATTTAGGTGGTAATGATGTTGGAGCAAAGCTATTAAGACAATTTAGCGAGTTAGTTAAAGATTATGAAATGTATTTAGTTATTAATATTTACCGTGAGGAAACAGAAAATAAAGAAAAAATTATTCAGATGATTAACCAAATTGAAGGTTCATCTGGTTTAAGTGTAACGGGACTAATTAATAACACTAACTTACTAAGACAAACAACAATAGAAGATGTTTTATTAGGAGAAAAAATAGTAAAAGAAGTGAGTAAAGATTTAAAAATACCAATTGTTTTTACTAGTGTAAAAGAAGATTTAGCTAATAATAAGTTTGCGGGTGAAGTTTTACCATTGAAATTATATTTAAGAAAGAAATGGTTATAAAGGAGGAATTATGGCTTTAGGAAGAGTTTCGTTTGAGTATGAGTATTGTAAAGGGTGCAATCTTTGTGTTGTCTATTGTCCTGTTAAAATACTTGAACTTGATATGAAAAAAACAAATAAAAAAGGGTATAACGTTATTAATGTAATTGACCCAGATAAATGTATTGGGTGCGCATTTTGTGCAATGATGTGCCCAGATTCAGTAATTACAGTGGAGAGGTTAAAATAATGAAAAAGATTTTAATAAAAGGAAATGAGGCAATGGCATTAGCTGCGATTAGAGGTGGCTGTGAAGCATTCTTTGGTTATCCAATTACTCCACAAAATGAGGTTCCAGAATATTTATCAAAACATATGAAAGCAGAAGGAAGAGTTTTTGTACAAGCAGAATCTGAAGTTTCTGCGATTAATATGGTTTATGGAGCTGCGGCTGCTGGCGTGAGAGTTTTAACAAGTTCTTCATCACCAGGTATTGCCTTAAAACAAGAAGGGATCACTTATTTAGCAGGAGCAGAGCTTCCTTGTGTAATTATAAACGTGATGAGAGCTGGCCCTGGTTTGGGTGGTATTCAACCTTCGCAAAGTGATTACTATCAAATAACTCGTGGCGGTGGTAATGGTGACTATCAAATTTTATCTTATGCGCCAGAAAACTTACAAGAGACTGTTGATATCATTAAAGGTAGTTTTGATAAAGCCTTTGAATACCGCAATCCAGTAATGATTGCAGTGGATGGTTTAATTGGTCAAATGATGGAACCGATTGTTATCTCTGAAGAAGAAGAAAAAGAATATAAAAGACCTGCTTGGGCAGTTGATGGTAAAAAAGGCGGGCCGAAAAGAGTAATAAGTTCATTATTTTTAGATGCTAATGATCTTGAACAACATAACTTAAAATTACAAAGAAAATACCAAGAAATCTTTAATAAAGAACAAATGTTTGAATATGTCGATATAGATGATGCTGAAATAGTTTTAGTTGCTTATGGAACAATGGCAAGAGTATGTAGAAGTGCAATGATAATTTTAAGAGAAAACAATATTAAAGTGGGAATGATTAGACCAATTACTCTTTGGCCTTTCCCCTATAAAGCCTTTGAAAATATTAATGAAAATGTCAAAGGTTTCTTGACGTGTGAAATGAGTTTAGGACAAATGGTTGATGACGTAAGACTTGCTGTTAATGGAAGAAGAAAAGTTGGATTTTATGGTAGAGCAGGTGGAGTTGTTCCTGAACCTGAACAAGTATATGAAGCCGTAATGAACTTAATGGAGGAGCTGAAATGAGCAAGATTGTTTATGAAAAAACTAAAGGATTAACTGAAAAACCGTTCTCTTATTGTCCGGGTTGTACACATGGAATAATTCATAAATTAGTTGCCGAAGTTATGGAAGAAATGGGTTTAATGGAAAATGCTACAGGTATTGCTAGCGTTGGTTGTAGTGTGACTAGTTATGATTATTTTAATTGCGATATGACTCAAGCAGCTCACGGAAGAGCATGTGCTGTTGCAACTGGCGTGAAGCGAACAAACCCAAATAACTTTGTTTTTACGTATCAAGGGGATGGAGACTTAGCTTCAATCGGAATTGCTGAAACAATTCATGCAGCCAATAGAGGAGAGAACATAACTGTTATTTTTGTTAACAATGGAATTTATGGAATGACAGGTGGACAAATGGCTCCAACTACCTTAGTTGGCAGAAAAACTACTACATCTCCATATGGAAGAAATGAAATAGATCATGGATTACCAATTAAAATATCAGAAATGTTTGCCACAATTCCTAAAGTTGCTTATATGGAAAGAGTATCTGTTGGCAAGCCACAAAGCCATAAAAAAGTAAAAGCTTCTTTAAGAAAAGCTTTTCAATATCAACTTGATGGAAAAGGTTTCACAATGATTGAGTTTTTATCATCATGTCCAATTAACTGGGGAATGACTCCTAAAGAAGCAATTGATTATGTAGAAACGGAAATGGCTAATTATTATCCATTAGGCGTATATAAGGATGTGGGCAATAATGATTAAACAAGTAACTGTAGCGGGATTTGGTGGTCAAGGAGTAATGCTCTTAGGCCAAACATTAGCACATGCTGGTAACGAAGTTGGGCTTAAAACATTGTGGTTTCCTTCTTATGGACCTGAAACTAGAGGAGGAACTGCAAATTGTGGTGTTACTATTTCAAATGAACAAATTAATTCCCCTGTTTATTCAAAAGCAAGCACCTTAATAATGCTAAATGAACCATCGTTAAGAAAGTTTTTAGATAAAGTTAAAGATGGTGGAGAAGTAATTTATAATTCATCTTTGGTGACAAATGAAGTAAAAGCTGATAAGGTAAGATTGTATCCCATTAAAGCAAATGAGATTGCGATGGAACTTGGTAATATTAGAGTTGCAAATATGATCATGTTGGGTGCATATTTAGCATTAAATGATGAGATACCTTTTGACGAAATTGTTAAATCATTAGAATCAATTTTTGGCGAAGGAAGAAAACATTTAATGGAAATTAATATTAAAGCGTTAAAGAAAGGTATGGAGTGTGTCACTTCTAAAAAAGAATGAAAAACATTAGAGATATTTTAACAAAGGCTAAATCAATTAAAAAATTTAAAATTGGCGTTGCAGCTGCTGAAGATAAAGATGTTTTAGTAGCGATAAATGGAGCGATGGAGTATGACATTTTACATCCAATTTTATTTGGAGATCAAGAAAAAATAGTAAAAATTTTAAAAGATAAAAAATATCCATTAAACAAATTTGAAATAATTAATACTACTTCCAATGAAGAGTCAGCAAAACTAGCTGTTCAATATGCAAAAGAAGGTAAGGTTGATGTTTTAATGAAAGGTTTATTAGAAACAAAAACTTTACTAAAAGAAGTAGTTAATAAAGAAACAGGAATTAGGGAAAAAGAATTACTTTCTCATGCTTCAATCATGTTTTTTCAAAATCTAAACAAATTAATTTTTATTACAGATGGCGCGATGGTAATGTATCCGGATGTTAAACAAAAAGTTAAACTAATTGAAAATGCTGTAGAAATGATGAAAGCATTAGGCTATCATAATAAAATTAAAGTTGGACTAGTTTCAGCAATTGAAACTTATAATCCTAAACTAACTTCTTCAGCAGAAGCGATTGAAGTTATGGAATATTTTAAAGAGAATCCTCTAGAAAATGTTGTTGTAGAAGGGCCATTTGCTGTCGATAATTTAGTTTCTAAAGAGGCAGCAGCAAAAAAAGGAATTAAGTCTATTGTGGCTGGGGATGCTGATTTACTCGTTTTCCCTAACTTAGACGCTGGGAATGTCTTTTATAAAACAAGTGTTTATTTAGCAGGAGCTGAAACAGCTGGATTGATTTTAGGAGCAAAAGTACCAATTGTGTTGACTTCAAGAGCAGATCACAGTGTTATTAAACTTTATTCAATAGCTTTGGCAGGAGTATATCAAGATGGTAAGATTACTAATAATTAATCCAGGATCTGCCTCAACTAAAATTGCTATTTTTGAAGATGATAAAGTTGTTTTAGAAAAAACAATTAGACATCCTGTCGAGGAAGTACTAACTTTTAAAAATTCATATGCTCAAAGAGAATACCGAGAAGACTTCATTACGAATTTCTTAAAGGAGTCAAACTATAAGTTAACTGATTTTGATGCCTTTGTGGGAAGAGGAGGATTACTAAAACCTCTTACTAGTGGCACTTATGAAGTGGATGAAAATATGTATAATGATTTAAAGAATTTGACATATGGAGATCATCCTAGTAACTTAGGAGCAATTTTAGCTTTAGATTTAGCTAAAAAAGTTAATAAAAAAGCATATACGGTTGATCCTGTGGTAGTTGATGAATTAAGCGATTTAGCAAGAATATCTGGTTATAAAGGAATTGAAAGAACTAGTGCTTTTCATGCCTTAAACCATAAAGCTATTGCGAAAAGGTTTGCCTTAGAACATCAAAAAAAGTATGAAGATTTAAACTTAATTGTTGTTCATCTTGGCGGTGGTATTTCAATTGGCCTTCATCAAAAAGGTCTTGTTGTCGATGTGAATAATGCTGCTGGTGGTGATGGTACATTCTCCCCCGAGAGAGTAGGAGCTCTACCAACATTTCAATTAATTGATGAAACTATGAAAAATATAGATGACATAAGTGCATTTAAAAAAAGACTTATTACAAAGTCTGGGTTATATTCTTATTTAAATACAAGTAGTTTAATTGAAATCAAAGAAAGAGTTCTAAATGGTGATCAAGAAGCTGATTTTTATTTAAAAGCTCTAACTTACACCATTAATAAAAATATTGGCAATATGTATTTTGCTGCTAATGGAGAAATTGATGCAGTTTTATACACTGGTGGAATTGCAAATAACACTATTTTTATGGAAAGACTTACGGTTTTACTTCCTAAAGAAATAAAATACTATATTTATCCGGGAGAAGATGAGTTAAGTGCCTTAGCCAAAGGAACTTTAATAGCATTAAAAACAAATAACATTAAAAAGTATTAAAAAAGAGAGCAAGTTAATGCTCTCTTTTTAATTATAAAGGAAATATTTGTTTGTCAAACTCACTATTAACAATTTGACCAACTGCACTATAAAAAGCTGATAACCCACAAAAAATACCAAGATATCCAGCACTTATTGTAACAATACTGGAATTTGTAAAATCACCAATTGCCAATAAGAAGAATAGAAGTGCTAAACTACCGAATACTATTTTAGAAATTGTATTATGTTTCAAAGTACCAATAAACATAAAAGTAGTAAAGACTCCCCATAATAATAAGTAAAAGCCCATTGAAACTAAATCAGCTTGTAAACTAACGGTTGTTTCGGTTTTAATAACAACCAAACTCCACCAAAACAAACCATAAGCAGTGAAAGCAGTACCACCAAAAGTGTTGCCAACCTTAAATTCTAATATTCCTGCTATTATTTGAGCTAAGCCTCCTAAGAACATCCCCATTGACAAAACAACAACACTAAAAGGGATTAAATCAGCATTCGCCAAATTAAGTAAAATTGTTGTCATTCCAAACCCTAGTAACCCCAGCGGTGCGGGATTAATTTGTTTTTTCATTTAATCTCTCCTCATAAAATATTTTCTACCTCAAATATTATATCAAAAACGCTAAATAAAGCAACTGCCATTAATGAAGAAAGCATGGAAGAGCCGTGGTATAATAAAAATATTAATAAAAAAGGTAGATAGAGAAATTATGATTAGTATTATAAACTATTATTTAACGAAAAATAGAATCAATAAAATAGATTTACCAAAATTTAAAGAAAGCCAGTTTGTTAGAAAAAGATATACTTTTATAGGTAAAGTAAAAAGAGTAGGTTTTCGTAATGAGACCCTCTTAATTGCTCGATATGTAGGAGTCGTTGGTTTTGTCTATAATACAAGAATTGGGGTTGTTGCTGAAGTTGAAGGTACGCTTGAGCAAATTAATTATGTTCTTTCTCATTTGATTAGTATTACAAGATTTACGATCGAAAAGATCAGTGAAGAAGAAGTTCCGTTAGTATCAGAAAAAAGATATTATAAAAAATAAGGAATAATGATTAAATATTTGCTATAATAGAGGGGGAAGTGACTAGGAACTATAGGTGATAAAGTGAAGATTAAAACTGGTTTTACAATTAAACAACAACAAGGAAGAACTTTAGTTGAACCAAACGAAGAACAAAGTTTGACATTTAATAAAGTTATCCAATTAGATAATTCAGGAAAGCTCCTTTTTGAAGCACTAATTGAAGGATCTGATGAAAAAAGCCTGATTGCTTTATTAATGGAAAAATATAATATATCTCACGATGAAGCAAGAAAAGATGTTAATATATTTATTCAAATATTAAAGTTAAATCAATTATTAGAAGATTAAAAAAAGAGTTCATTATTTGAACTCTTTTTTAATACTAATTAATGTAAGGTCTCTCTTCCTCTTCAGGTTTATCTAAAATTGTTTCTTTCTCTTTTTCGATTTCTTTTTGCTTTCTTTCTTTCTTTTCTTTAGGCTTACCTTCATTAAGTTCTAATTGAAGTTTACGGTAATGAGTGTAACCTTTGAAACCATCAAACCCTAAGTAAAAAGCTCCAATTAAAGAGATTATTAATAAAAAGTAACCAACAGTAGCAGCAGTAAAGTTCTTATGGAAAATAATATAAGAAGCTAAAATGATTGCTAGAAAGTGACTGACAAACTTAACAACTTCAGTTTTTTCTTCAAAAAAGGTTGTTGAAGTGAAAAAAACAGCGCCTCTCATATAAAAGAAAAAGGCTAAAAAATAACGATAAAGTGATTGCCAAACATCATTGTTTTCTAATTTTCCTG
>CAYZTG010000011.1:11645-27077 GCA_964481475.1 uncultured Acholeplasmataceae bacterium
GTAAACCACCAATAATAGTATCAAGAACAATCTCAACAATATTAATTGTTCTTAAAATCTCCTTTTTAAGTGTTTTAATAAGTGGGTAGACTCTATATAAAGAGAATACTACGATTGCAATCCCTGTTATTAAATAAACAACTTCCTCAGCAAATACCATATAAATACCTACACCTACTAAAATTGCTGCAAGTATAAATTTTAAAAGCCAACCATAACCAAATTTCATATAAATCACTCCTATTAGTTAATTATAATTTAATTTGTAGAATAATACAAGAAATCTGAGAAAGATAGTTAGGATATTTTAATAAATTCATTTTCTAAAATATTGCTGGTATTAGGGATGTTTTATTGTGATTTAAGTATTAATTAACGATATTTATGAATCTTTGTTTACTTTATTGAGTTGATTTGTTATAATTGTTTTATTCAAAAAGGAGAGTGTGTTTATTGAATGCTCTAGCAGATGCTGACCCGAGATTGTTAAGTGGTTTTGTTACAAACTACTTAGCTGTCGATATTTTATTGATTGCAATAATCGTAGTTTGTTTAGTTTTTAGTGCTTTTTTTAGTTCCATTGAGACCGCATTAAACTCAGCTAATATAATTAGACTGAAGAAGATGGCTGATGATAAAACTAGAGGGGCAAGAAAAGCAGTTATTTTAATTGAGAATTATGAAAGAACAATTATAACTATTTTAATTGGCAATAACTTAGTAAATATTGGTGCTTCCACAGTGAGTGCTATTATTTTTACAAATTTAATTTCTAATAACCCGACGGCATCGTCATTTGTTTCAACATTTGTGATGACCTTTTTAATTATTACTTTTGGAGAAATTATTCCTAAAACATATGCTAAAAGCCATGCTTCTGAAGTTAGTAGAAAGTCATCAGGGGTTTTATGGTTTTTTTATAAAGCTTTTTATCCACTAGCTTTCTTATTTTTAGCGTTACAAAAAAGATTAATTAAAAAAGGACCAGAAGATCAAAGTGTTACAAACGAAGAGTTAGAAACAATTATTGATACGATGGAAGATGAAGGTCTAATTGATGAAGACCACGCTGACATAATTCAAGGAGCTTTATCACTCGGAAGTAAAACCGTTAATGATATTATGACTCCAAGAGTAGATATGATTAGTGTAGAAGTAAATGATCCAATTGAACATATCTTAGAAGAATTCTTTAATTCACAATACTCTAGATTACCTGTTTATGAAGGTGATAAGGATAATATTTTAGGAATATTACAAGAAAAAGATTTTTTAGGTAAAGTGATAAGAGAAAAGAGAGATTTTAATATAAAAGACATAATTGCAGAACCATTATTTGTTTCTAAGTCTACTAAGGTTGATGACTTAATTAAAGAGATGCAAGAAGCTAAAAAGCATTTTGCAATAGTTTCGGATGAATATGGTGGTACAGATGGAATCGTAACGATGGAAGATGCTCTAGAAGAATTAGTTGGCGAGATTTATGATGAGTTTGATGATGATGAAGAGATTATCGAAATGATTGAACTAGATGAAAACTTGTATGATATTTCTCCTGAAATGACGATTGAACAACTTTCTGATGAGCTTGACTTGGAAATATTAAAAGACGCTAACCAATATCAAACAATTGGTAACGTCATTTATGACCTCTCTGAAGGTCTTCCCGAAGAAGGTATGGAAGTTTATCTTCAAAGTGTTAAAACTTCTTATGAAGAAGAGAAAACGATTGAAACAAACTATAAATTAACATTTAATATAAAACGTGTTGAAAATAGAAGAATTAGAAGATTAACTTTATTTGTCTCAATAATTTTAAATGAAGAAAAGGCTTAGGAAATTTCCTAAGCCTTCTTTTTATTTGGAATAATTAAATCTAATAATTTAAATAATAAATTAACAACGATACCGACGACGGCTGCTAAAGCCATTGTTTCTAATTTTACTGCTCCACCAGCACCAATTGTTATTACTAATCCGCCTAATCCAACAACTAGCATTGAAGCAATAATAATCACGTTTCTGATTTCGTTTAAGTCTACTTTATCTTCAACGATAACTTTAAGCCCATTTGCGGCAATCATTCCAAAGAGAACTAGTGCCATTCCGCCTAAAACAGGGTTTGGAATACTTCTAATAAATGCATTTACAGGCATTATAAAGGCTAAAAAGATTGCAAGTACTGCTGCAAGACCGGTTACCCAAACAGAACCAACTTTAGTAAGCGCAACAACTCCAGTGTTTTCGCCATAAGAAGTATTTGCTGGCGCACCAATTAATCCAGCAAAAAATGTTGCAACACCATCACCGATTAATGTTTTATCTAAACCAGGTTCACTTAAGAAGTCACGTTCCATTACTGCGCCAAGCACTTGGTGATCACCAATGTGTTCCATTATCGTGACAAACGCTAAAGGAATAAAAATATACAATGCACTAAAGTCTAATGAGTAAGTACCAATGAACTGAAACTTTGGTAAATGAAATAATACTAAATTATCAAATAATGAATAATCAACAATCCCTACCGCAAGAGCAGTTAAATAACCTGTAACTATTCCAATAAGGAAAGGGATTATCTTTAAAAACCCTTTTGCTTTAACGCTAACGATTACAATTGTAATAAAGGTAACAAAAGCAACGAGATATCCTTCCCAACCAACAATAGAACCATTAGCTAAGTTAGTAATTTGACTTACAGCTACAGGAGCTAGACTAAGACCTATTACCATAATCATTGGTCCCACTACAACGCTAGGAAGGAGCCATTTTAACCATTTAACACCAAAGTATTTAATTAATATTGCAACAACAACATAAATTAAACCAACAACCATAAAGCCCACTAAAGCGCTGTTGAAATTGCCATTAACCGCATAAGCGCTCCCTACTGCAGTTATATAAGCGAATGATGAACCTAAGTACATGGGCACTTTAGCTTTTGTCGCAATAATATAAATTAAAGTTCCAATCCCACTCCCAATTAAAGCAACACTAACATCAAGACCAGTTAAAATTGGTACTAAGACTGTTGCTCCAAACATCGCAAAGACATGTTGTAAACTAAGTAAAATCCATTTATACCAACTAGGTCTTTCGTAAGTATCTAATACAAGTTTTTCCATAAAATAATTTCCCTTTCTTTCTCTTAAATTTTATAAAAAAAATAACCCCTGAGGGTTATAAAAAGACAGCCATAATTACATAATAAAGCACAAATAATCCTGCTAAACCATACATAACAGGGTGTACATCCTTAAAGCGTTTTTTTGCTAAACTAGTTACTACATAAAAGACAATACCAAATGCAATACCATTTGTAATTGAGTAACTTAAAACCATTACCGCGATAGTTAAAAATGCAGTAATTGCCACTTCAGTTTTATCCCATTCAATATTTTTAAGTTGCATAGCCATTAAGACACCAACTAATACTAAAGCAGAAGCTGTTATAGCAGCATTACTGAAGATTTGGAAAATAGGGAACAATAAAATTGCAACAAAGAATAATAAACCAGTTACAACTGCACTTAAACCGGTTCTAGCCCCAGCGGCAATACCTGTGCTTGATTCAACATAAGTAGTAACAACTGGAGTACCTAACATATTACCGAAGATTGTCGCAACACTATCAACGATTAAACCACGTTCTAAACCTTCCATTGATCCATCTTCTTTAATTAAACCAGCTGGACCTGCAGTAGCTAAGAAAGTTCCCATTGTATCAAACATATCTAAAAACGTAAATGAAATAACAACTAAAATTAAATCAGGTTTTTGAAAAACAGTTTTAAAGCCCTCAATAAATCCTTTAGAAGTAATAGTAATATCTTTAAGACCAGTATAATCAAAACTACCAATTGTTGGGAAGCCAAGATTTGGGAAAGCATATCCTAAAATTACTCCAATAACTGCAGTGGAAACAATAGAAGTGATTATTGTAAATTTAAAATTCATAGTGTGGAGTATTAATGCTAAGGTGATTCCAAATAGTGCTAGTAATGTAACGGGATTTTTGAAATTTGTAAGAGTAACTAATGTTGCTGGATTACCTTCAATTATTCCCGCACCTTGTAAGCCGATGAAAGCGATGAAAAAGCCAATCCCAGACCCAATTGCTAATCTTAAGTTAGCAGGAATTGCTTCCATAATAACTTTTCTAGCTTTTGTAATAGAAAGAATTAAAAATAAGACACCACCAATAATACCAGCGGCTAAAGCTTCTTGCCAAGTATAACCTAAACCAATAACAACAGTGAAAGCGAAAAAGGCGTTTGTACCCATCCCAGGTGCTAATCCAAAGGGCATTTTAGCGAAAAGCCCCATAAAAATTGTGGCAGCACCAGCAATAATAGCTGTCGCTAAGAAAACGCCACCAACTGGCATTCCAGTAGAACTCAAAATGTTTGGGTTAACTGCCAAAATGTACACCATTGCTAAAAATGTAACTAATCCACCAATAAATTCACCCTTAAATGATGAACCTCTCTCAGTAATTTTGAAAAAATTATCAACTTTGTTTTTAAAGCCTACATTTTTTCCATTGTTTTCTTTTTGCATTTGTTCCTCCTTATAGATATTTTGCAAAATAAAAGCCACATGATGATGTGGCATTAGAAAAACATACTAAAGATTAGGTCGTAGTCATAACATTTAAACGGTGTTATGGTAGAAACTCGGCCGCCACATCTAGCCCATTATACGACTTCTAACTGAATTCATATTATCACAAATAAAAGATAAAAGTAAAGTAAGTAATTCAAGTAATCATTTGAAAGCGATAACAAATCAAGTAAAGACACAAAAATATCTAAAAATAAAGGTAATTTACATAGAGAATTTACATCGGATATGATACAATAAAATAGTAAATGAGGTGGAATGGCTTTGAGTTTATTAGAAAAAATATTAAAAACAGAGGAAGAAGCACTTAATTTAAAAGAGCAAGCTCTTCTTAACAAAGAACAAGAACTTGAAAAAGCAAAAACTACAATAAAAAGATTTGAAGAAGACACTTTGAAGGAGACAAAAAAGATAGTAGAGTCTCTCTTAAAAGAAGAATCAGAAAAATTGAACAAACTACAAGAAAACTTCAATAATGAAATGAAAAGTGAACAACAAAAACTCATCGAAAACAGTAAAGAAAATGTTAACGAAGCATTAAACTTTTTAAATGGAGTGATTTATAAATGATTATTCCAGTTAAAAAAACTAGATTAGTTGTCTTAAATGATGATGTAAAGAAAGCATTAAAACTTATTCAAAAAAAACAACTGCTAATGCTAATTGAAGAACAAAGTAGTGTAAAAGAAGATACTAATAATGTGGATAGATTAATTAGAGAAGTTGATGAAGCAATCAATTTTTTAGAGTCATACATGCCTAAAAAGAGTTTTTTCTATTATAAAGAAATAGCGCAAAATGTTTTTGATAATGAGAATAATCAAGTAGATGACTTTTTAAAATATATAATTGATAAAAAAACATTAAACGAAAACTTCCAAAGTGAAATTAAAAACTTTAAAGAAGCAATCAACAATAATCTCCCCTTTAAAGAAATGCCTTTAAAAGTAAATTTAATGAAAAAAACAGAGTATGTTAACTTTTACACGGGTTTTGTTCATGAGAGCCTATTAGAAGAACTAAAATTATTCTTTGAAAATAATGAAGTAATATATGAACTATATGGTAAAGATAATCGCGGGCAAGCTTTGAGTTTCGTTTTACTTAAAGAAAAAGAATTATTATTAAATGATATTGCTGAATTTGACTTTAAAGAATTTACTCTTCCTGACACTAATTATTTAATCAATGATTATTTAATATCTTTAGAAGAAGAATTAACTGATTTTGAACAAGCCTTAAAAAATAATGAAAACAGTATTAAAGATGCTGCAAAAGACATTGATTTATTATATGTTTATGCAGATCAATTAAGAACGAAAAAAAGGTTAAAAGAAGCACCAGTAATTAAAACAAAAGAAACAACCATTATTTCAGGTTGGATGAGAGAAGATAAAGAAGAGTTATTTGAAAATTTACTTAAACAAAATTTGAAGTTTTATGAAGTTGAATACTTAGAGCCGGCACCTAACGAAGTTGTGCCTACGGCAATTCAAAATAATAAGTTTGTGGAAAATTTTGAAACAATTACGGATTCTTATAATATCCCTAACCATAAAGAAATAGACCCCAACCCCTTAATGAGTATTTGGTATTTTCTTATCTTTGGTTTAATGATGGGTGATATCGGCTATGGTTTAATAATGGTGATTGGCTTTGGTTTATTCTTAAAGTTTAAACGACCTAAAGGTGGTTTTAAACAATTAGTTACAGTCTTTTATTTTAGTGGTTATATGACAATTATAGCAGGAATACTTTTTGGGAGTTTGTTTGGTGCAGACTTTGACATTGGGAAAATAATTGGCAATATCTTTAATCAAAACTGGTCATCAACTTTACTATCACCAATGGAAGACCCATTAACAATGTTAATTATTTCCATTGGAATAGGAATTGTTCATATTATTAGTGGTTTGGTAATGAAAGTGATGTTATCGATTAAATTAAAAGAACCATTAACTGCATTTTCTGATGGAATTAGTTGGATTTTAATCTTAATCGGAGTTGTCTTTTTAGCTCTTTCAATGGTTACTGAAATACCGAATACTATTGGAATAGTTTTAATGATAATAGGGGCTGCTTTAGTTTTCTTCCTTGCGGGAGGAAAAGAAAAAAATATTTTCAAAAGAGTAGTTAGCGGTTTAGGTGGTTTATATGGTGTAAGTGGTTATTTAAGTGATGTTTTAAGTTACTCAAGAATACTTGCCTTATCACTTTCTAGTGCTGTAATCGCCTTTACATTTAATTTATTAGCAGGCATGATTCAAAATGGAGTAATTGGATTTATAATTAGTTTAGTTATTTATTTGATTGGCCATATCTTCAACTTTGCAATGGGTTTACTTAGTGCATATATTCACGATTCCCGTTTGCAATACATTGAGTTTTTCAATAAGTTTTATATAGGTGAGGGCGTTAAGTTTGAACCTTTACAAATAGAATTAAAATATATAGATGGATTAGTAATGGAGGAATAAAATATGACATTTGGATTAATGATGGCTTTAGTAGGTATCGCAGTAGCCGCCGGGTTTGCCGGTGTAGGATCAGCAATGGGAGTAGGAATTGCTGGTAAAGCAGCTTCTGGTGTTCTATCAGAAAAACCAGAACTTTATGGAAAAATACTATTATTACAAGCACTACCTGGAACACAAGGTATTTATGGCTTTTTAGTAGGAGTTTTAATGTTAAATCAAATTGGTTTATTAGGTGGTTCACCAGCAACGTTAACAGCGTTTGATGGCTTTGCTTATTTAGCAGCAGGGCTTCCAATAGCGATTACAGGCTTAATGAGTGGAATTTACCAAGGTAAAGCAGCAGCTGCAGCAATTTTAATGACTGCAAAAGATCCAAGCCTTTCAGTTAGAGGAATGGTAATGACTGCTTTAGTAGAAACATATGCGATTTTAGGTTTATTAGTGTCAATCTTAGTCTTATTTGCAATTTAATTATGAGTACAATTTTTGAAAAAATTACTTTAAAAGGAAAAGAAGCTGCCCAAGCAATTACTTTAGAAACACAAAAAGAAGTTAATTTTTTGGTTAATAAAGCAAAAGATGTGGCCCTTTTAGAAAAAGAAAAGACAATTGAGAAAACAAAAACTAAAATTGCTTTAGAACTAGCTCAAAAAGAACGAAGTTTAACTTTGGACAAAAGACAAGCTATTTTAAAACATAAAATTAGTTTAATTGATGAAGTAATTATTAAACAGTATGAAGCATTAAATTCTTTAACTAAAACTGAATTATTAAAGTTTGCTTTAATACTTATTAAAAAAGAAAAATTATCAAATAAGCAAATAATGCAAGTTAATGAAAAAGATTATCATCGATATTTAGAAGCTTTTTCAACTAACAAAGAGGCTAATTTAGTAGTTTTAGATATTCTTAATAAGGCTTTAAATAATGAAGTTGAAATTAGTTTATCAAAAGAAGCAGCTAACATTAATGATGGTTTTTTAATTGTGGGCGAAAACTACGACTTAAACTTTTCTATCAAAAACTTTGTTGATCAATTAAGAAAACATTACGAAAAAGAAATATTTACAATATTGTTTGGAGAATAAGATGAGTTTTACTAGCGGTTATTTTAGTGCCAAAACCTTACTGAAAATTGAAGATTATAATAATTTAAGCAAACTTGATAGCGAGCAGTTTTTTAACTATTTAAGAACGCTAGGTTTTAGTACAAATAACGATATTGAAAATCTTTATCTAAACGAACACTTAAAATTAAGAAGCGACTTGGAGAAATTTGCTAGTGAAGAAGTTAGAAATTTCTTTTATGTAAGTTATGACAGCTTAAATATTAAGCAAGTTTATAAAAGTATTAAAACAAATAAAAAGTATCTTTTTCATCCATTAGGAATAATTGGTGAAAATGCGATTTATAATGCTTTAAAACATCAAGACTATACTTTATTAAAGGAAGAAGATAAATTTATTTTTGATAATATTCATAGTAATCAACACTTAAATTTTAAAGAGATGAGTGACTTAATAGATAACTTAATAATTACTAAGAAAGCAATGTTTGCTAACACGAAAGAGTTAAAGACATACTTAAAGACAGAAGTAACGCTAACAAATATTTTAATTATTTTGCGAAGTATTAAATTAAACTTAAAAACACCTTTACTTCCAGGGGGATACTTTGAGTTAAGCGATGTTAAAGAAATTATCGAAAATGAAGAAAGATTTCAACATTACTTAAGTAAACTCTTTGTGGGCCATTTAGAAAAACTTAGTTTGAATAATTTAGAAAAATTATTTATGGAATTAAAGGTAGCTTTTTATGAGATTATAAGACAAATAACTTATACAGAAGAAGGAATTGTTTTAAGCTATGTCTATAAAAAGTTTATTGAATTAGAAAATCTTAAGAAACTTTATATTTATAAAAATATGGAGGAACTAATAATTTTATGAAAACTATTTATGCAATTGGTAATACACCTTCAGTAATGTTATTTCAAAGTGTGGGTATTGAAGCTTATGTTGTTAAAGATGAAACAACACTTAAAGAAAAGTTAGCAGAATTAAGTGATGCTAAAATAATTTTAATTTCAGAATCATTAAGTCCTTTCTTAGAAGAGCTTAATTATAAATTTTTAAACGAAACTTATCCAATAATTTTATTATTACCGATGGAAGGCTATGAATCTAGTCTTGGTTTAGATAAGTTAAAAAAAGATGTGGAAAAAGCGATAGGAATCGCTTTATTGAGGTGATATTATGGAAAAACACGGCACAATAATTAAAGTTTCAGGCCCATTAATAGTTGCTAAAGGAATGGAAGACGTTCAAGTTTATGATGTTGTTTTAGTAGGTAAAGAAAAATTAATTGGTGAAGTAATTGAGTTAAGGGGAGATCTAGCAAGTATTCAAGTTTATGAAGAAACAGCTGGAATTGGACCTGGAGAAGAAGTACATTATACTAATGAACCTTTAAGCGTTACTTTAGGGCCAGGGCTAATTGAAGGTATTTTTGATGGAATATTAAGACCACTTAACGTTATTTATGAACAAGTTGGTGCTTACATACCAAGAGGAATTCAAGTTCCTGCTTTAAACTTAACTAAAAAATGGTTATTTAAACCACTTAAGAAGGTCGGCGATTTTGTTAAAGAGGGAGAAATAGTTGGTGTAGTTGAAGAGACCACTGTAGTAAACCACTATATTATGGTTCCGCCAAAATTCAGCGGTGAAATAACAATGATTAAAGAAGGGGAGTTTACTGTTAGTGAAGATGTCTTTGAACTAAATATTAATGGTACTAAGAAAGCTTTCCCAATGGCACAAAAATGGCCAGTTAGAAAGAAAAGACCTTATATAGAAAAATTACCACCAAGAAAACCAATGATTACAGGACAAAGAGTTATCGATACTTTATTTCCTATCGCTACTGGAGGGATTGCGGCAATTCCAGGACCTTTTGGTAGTGGTAAAACAGTTGTTCAACATCAGTTAGCAAAATGGGCAGATGCTGAAATTATTGTTTATGTAGGATGTGGAGAAAGAGGAAACGAAATGACTGACGTTTTAAGAGAGTTTCCTGAACTTAAAGATCCCAAAACTAATGAATCATTAATGAAAAGAACTGTTTTAATTGCTAATACATCAAATATGCCAGTTGCTGCTAGAGAAGCAAGTATTTATACTGGAATTACAATAGCTGAGTATTTTAGAGATATGGGCTATAAAGTAGCAATTATGGCAGATTCGACTTCTAGATGGGCAGAAGCTTTAAGGGAAATGAGTTCAAGATTAGAAGAGATGCCAGGAGAAGAAGGTTATCCTGCTTACCTTTCAAGTAGACTAGCTGAGTTTTATGAAAGAGCTGGTTTAGTAAAAACATTATCAGGAAAAATTGGTGCAGTAACAGCGATTGGTGCAGTTTCTCCCCCAGGAGGAGATACTAGTGAACCTGTTTCTCAAGCGACATTAAGAATTGTAAAAGTGTTTTGGGGATTATCGGCTTCGCTCGCATACCGTAGACACTTTCCAGCAATTGACTGGTTAAAGAGTTATACATTATATGATGATGTTATTTTTGAAGAATTAGATGATGAAATTATCGGTTGGTCAGATCAAGTAATTAAGACAATTACACTTTTACAAGAAGAGGCCAATTTAGAAGAAATTGTGAGACTTGTAGGAATAGATTCCTTATCGTTTGCTGATAGGCTTAAATTACTGACAACACAAATGATTAGAGAAGACTATCTCCATCAAAATGCTTTCCATGATGTTGATACATATAGTTCATTAAATAAGCAATTTCTATTACTTAAAATTATCTTAACATGGTATAAATTGGCATTAGAAGCGCTTCATCATGGCAAGAATTTCTATCAAATGGAAACTATGAAAATAAAAGAAGCAATTGGTCGATTTAAATATGTTGATGAAGAAGAAGTTAATAATAATTATCAAGTTGTTATAAATGAGATGGAAAAAGAATTTGCTAGTTTAGAAAGGGAATAAAAATGGCTATTAAAGAATATAAAACAATTAAAGAAGTAGTTGGCCCTTTAATGGTTGTTAAAAACACTAAAGGTGTAACTTTTGATGAACTAGTTGAAATTAAACTAAAAAACGGTGAGTTAAGAATTGGTAAAGTTTTAGAAGCAAACGAAGATTCTTGTTTAGTTCAGCTTTTTGAGTCGGCTCAAGGCTTAAAGATAGATGATGCAAAAGCAGTCTTTTTAGGACACGGGATTGAACTTGATTTATCACCAGATATTTTAGGAAGAATCTTTGATGGAATGGGGAGACCTATTGATAATAAAGGCCCAATCTTAAAAGAGATTAGTAGAAATATTAACGGAGAAGCAATGAACCCATACGCAAGAGATTATCCGAGCGAATTCATTCAAACGGGAATTAGTGCTATTGATGGACTAAATACGTTAGTTAGAGGCCAAAAACTGCCAATCTTTTCTGGTTCTGGTTTACCTCATGCAAAACTAGCTGCCCAAATAGCAAGGCAAGCAGCTGTTTTAAAAGCAGACGATAAGTTTGCAGTTGTCTTTGGAGCTGTAGGGATTACTTTTGAAGAAGCTAACTACTTCATGGAAGATTTTAGAAAATCTGGAGCTATTGAAAGAGCTGTCATGTTTATCAACTTAGCAAATGACCCTGCCATTGAGAGAATTGCTACGCCAAGAATGGCAATCACGGCAGCGGAGTATTTAGCTTTTGAACTAGGAATGCATGTTTTAGTAATTTTAACTGATATTACTAACTATGCTGAGGCGCTTAGAGAAGTTAGTGCTGCAAGAAAAGAAGTTCCGGGAAGAAGAGGATATCCAGGATATATGTATACTGACTTAGCTTCTTTATACGAAAGAGCTGGAAGAATTGTTAATAGTAAAGGATCAATAACGCAAATTCCCATTTTAACAATGCCGGAAGATGATAAGACACATCCAATTCCTGACTTAACAGGATATATTACCGAGGGACAAATTATTTTAGCAAGAGAACTTAACCTAAGAAATATCGCACCTCCAATTGATGTTTTACCTTCCTTATCTAGACTAAAAGATAAAGGAATTGGTGAAGGAAAAACAAGAGAAGATCATGCTGATACGATGAACCAATTATTTGCCAATTATGCAAGAGGTAAAGAAGCGAAAGAATTAGCAACAATTTTAGGTGAGAGTGCCTTATCAGAAATAGATAAACTATATGCTAAGTTTGCTGAAGAATTTGAAACAAAATATATTAACCAAGGTTTCGAAGAAAATAGAACAATCGAAGAAACACTAGATTTAGGTTGGGAGTTATTAAGAATACTCCCTGCTAGTGAGCTAAAAAGAATAAGTGAGAAAAATATTAAAAAATATTATTAATTATGCAAAAACAAATTAATCCAACAAGAATGGAACTAACAAAACTAAAGAACCAGCTTTTAATGACTAGAAGAGGTCATAAGCTTTTAAAAGATAAACAAGACGAAATGATTCGTGTTTTTATGTTGATTATTGAAGAAGCTAAAATATTAAGAACTGAAGTCAACCACAAACTATCTTTAAGTATTAAGTCATACCAAAAAGCTTTATCAACAACCGATAGTTATCTTTTAAATGAAGCATTATTTGTTCCTGCCAATGAAGTTGAATTAAAATTCTCTAAAGAAAATGTCATGAGTGTTTATGTCCCCAAAATTGAGATTAAAGAAAATCAGTTAACTCAAATAACTTACGGACTTGCATATACACCACCGATGCTTGATAGTGCAGTAGTCTCTTTATTTAAACTACTACCTAGAATAATAAAACTAGCAGAGATTCAAAAGAAAATAGATATGTTAAGTTTAGAAATTGAAAAAACAAGAAGAAGAGTAAATGCTATTGAACATTTAATGATTCCAGAGTTAGAAGTTAATATTAAATCCATTCAAATGAAGTTAGAAGATAACGAAAGATCGAATACCGTTAGAATGATGAAATCTAAAGAAATAGTAACAAAAAGAGGTAAATAATACCTCTTTTTTTATTTTCATTTATCTTAAATTATGTAAAACACTCCTATTAATAAAATAAATGATATAATAAGCATAGTTAGGAGTTTAATATGAAACAGCTTAAAATTGGTTCAAAACTCTCAATTTTCGCTTATAAACATAATAAAGAACTCCACCGGATGTGGATGAGTTCTGAGATTATTAAAAAAGAAAAGAATTTAATTATTTTAGGTAACTTAAGAACTAAAGTTATTGAAGCAAACGGCAAAAGTTGGATGACTAAAGAACCATCAATCACATTTTTTTCAAGTAAATATTTTTTTAATATTATCGCTATGATAAAAAAAGATGGAATTTATTTCTATTGTAATTTATCGAGTCCAAGTGTTATTGACAGCGAAGGACTTAAGTATATTGACTATGATCTTGACGTTAGAGTAACGCCAGACTTTAAGTATGCCATTTTAGATGAGAATGAATATTTTGAAAACCAAAAACTATATAATTATTCGCCGGAAATTAAAAAAATTATTCAGGCTCATTTGAAAATATTAATTAGTCAAATAGAAGAAAGGCAAATTCCTTTTAACCATAACTACATTTTAAAACTATATGAAGCAATTAATGACACTAATAAGCTTCTTTATTCTAAGTGAAATTGAACTTTATTAATATATATTTTAATAAAGATAACGTAATAATAAGAGGTTTAGTATGATATTTTATCACTAAACGAAAGCAAGAGTTTATTTTAACAATAAAACTAAGACAATACTTAAAAAATGTTTCTTAAGTTTGCTAAGACGGAGAGCTTCAATGACTTCGTTTTTTTAAAAACTTAGAATAGATGATACTGTAACAAAAAAACACTCATTGAGAGTGTTTAAGTTGTTATTGCATCAAATTTAACAGCATTCTAAAGTGGATTTTTAGAAAACTGATCACGTGACCTCATCTACTTTATAGAGACAGTTTCATTAATTAATCTAACTATAGAAAGGTCGCCTTAATTAGAACACAAGAAAAAATATTCTTTTTATTATGCTGTTCTCTATTTAAATTAATGAGCTTATAAGAATAATTCTCTCAGTTGAGATCTCACTTACAGATCTCTCAATATCAAATGATTTACTACCAATTTTTAGATTTAAATATAACGGATGATCTTTACTTAAAACGATTATTACGTCTGGTTGTTTAGATAGATCAGTATCTAGTTGACTAAGAATTGCATTAAGAGAATTAAACTTTTCGTAGTTATCACTTTTTATCACAATAAATGGATGATATGCTCCTGGATTTGGTCTAGAAGTTTTGTAGTCTAAGTATTTTTGATTTACCTCTAACAATAATCATTTATAGCAGTATAGATTAAATAATCAAACTTTCTATACTCAATATCTTATAGAACTTCCACCTTGTTTATGAAATCATCAATATTATCTGCCGTCATTTGAAAAGTTTCATCTAGTGAATCTGTGTATTTTTGGATAGTTTTTGAAGTATCACTATAAATAAAAGTTGTATCATCGTTTAAATTTAAATAGTATTTTTGATTATAGTAATAAATGGATCCGTCCTGGTTTTCATAGTGCAATACTATGCCATCGGTATACTCTTTATTATTTGTCAAGCCTTCTAAAACTTGTGTTAGAGTTATATTTTCATAAGTTTCAGATATTTCTTTTCGAATATCGTCTTTAGATACAGTACAAGCACTTAAAGAAATTAAAGCAATTGCAACAATTATTAACATTTTTTCATTTTTACGATTCTCCTTTTAAAGATTTATATTCTGCTATACAATAATAACCTTCATTATTGTCAAAAGTAATCAAAGTTCCCATTCCAATTATGTTCAAACCATAAACCGGAACAATATACTAAACCAATTGGAAATTTGTTTCTTCTTTACCATTATCAACTGGTAAATTAAACAAATCAATGTTTTCGGAGATAATAGATGCGACTCCATCTGCTAATCTGTTGTATAAATTTTTTAATGAATTGTAACAAGGATATATTTATATTATAGAGTATTTTTTTTCAAGAACATTAAGAAAAAAAGTGTCAGTGTGAATATTTTAAATATAAATAGGATATAGAAAGAATAAGGGAAATATTATTAATCACTTGACGAAATAATAAGTGTGAAAATACTCTGATTTTTCATTTCCCATTTATATACGTGGTTTTTAACTAAAGATAAAAAAATGCCCTCTATTGGGCATTTTTGATTATGTTTTGAGTATTCTTATAATTAATCAAAGATTATTTTTGGAGCGGGCGAGGGGAATCGAACCCCCATCTGATGCTTGGCAAGCACCTATACTAACCGTT
>CAYZTG010000012.1:0-26945 GCA_964481475.1 uncultured Acholeplasmataceae bacterium
CCATATTTTTAAATTTCAGATGAAATTATAAATTTTATGATAAAATTCGAACAATAGGTTTAATGGGACCTAAATACTACTTTTTTTACCGCATCGATAAAAAAACTAATCAAGAAGAATTAATGTTTTATATTAATTTTCAGATAATTAATAATAATGACTCTAAAAAAGATTTTTATTTTCAACCAAGCTATTTTGAGATTAATAAAATTGATCACAAGTAATTTAAAAACAATGGTATTAGAGGTGAAATAAGTGGATAATAACAATAATAAATTTAATACTAAAATAGTTAAAATAATAACTTATATCGCTCTATTGATACCTTTTTTAATATGTTTAAGAGTTCTAATTGGTTATAGGAAAATTATTTTTGTAGATCTCTTTTTTTATTTAATTTTAATTATTAATTTAGCTGCTGCTTGGCTTAAAAAAATAAATCAGAAAGACTTTTTAAAATAATGATTGTTTCTTTTTTATTGTTAATTTTAAGTAGCTTAGTTTTGCCTGGATTTGAGTATTTAGGACCATTAAAGACATTATATGCTGATCTTCTTTATACAGTTAATATACTTGGTGTTTTACTTTTACTACTATAAAAAAGCGACACTGTAAGTTTACATATAAAGTAAAAAATGATAAAATAAAATATAATTACAGGAGGTAACTATGAAAAAAGCTTTATTAATATTACTTTCTTTAACAATGTTTTTATTAACTAGTTGTAAACTAATGGAAGAAAATACTTTAATGTTTGTAAATTCTAACAATACTAGTTTTCTTTATTCTCTTCTTGATGATAACATTAATCCAAAAATAGAGTTTGATGGTTTAGCAAAAAAACCGCTAGATAATGGCTATATGTATTATAGTTTAGATGGTAGGCAAAAATATTATTTCCTTAATTTAGAAGGATATGATAATCCTGTTTTAAGTTATTGTAGTTTTAATAATATTGATAACGAAGAAGGGGTATTTTTTGGGATTAAGTTAGGTGATTATACAACAATTAGTAAAAATTCAACACTAGGTATTAAAAAAACAACGAGTTTAACTGACTATTTACTTAATAATGGTTTTGAGCGTAGTTATAAAAAAGAATATGCTAATAGCGGCTACCAATCAGTTAATAATCGTTATGTCGCTTGGCAAACTTTTATAAAAGATAATGTTTTTATAAATATAGCTCTTGAAAATAATCAAACAAAAAACTTTGCGGCAATTGAAATGGGAATTATTACTAAAGAAGTTGAAAATGAATTAAGTAGACATAAAGAAGGTTTTAATATTAGTTTTACAAATCAAGAACACTTTTATAAGTTAAATAATGAGAATGTCTTACAAACTAACAAACTAGTTCATTTGCGACTGATGAAACTTCCCGAAGAAGGAATACCAAAGCTTTTTATTAACGATCAATATGTTAAAGACTTTATCCCTGTTGATGATATGCAATACTTTTATGAAGTTTTCTTCTTTATGCCAAACTACGACATAAATATTGATGTAAAGGTTAATTAACCGTTTTAATAATAAAAAAAGATTTACAATTTTAAAAGGAGGAGCTTATGTCTTCAAAAAAACAATTAGGTTTTACTTTTGCTGGTTTTATTTTACTACTTTCCCTGATTTTCACACTAACTATGGACTTTGTTAAGTCAACAGGAGTTCTTTTTAATCAATCATTTACTTATTTCCAAGTTACTTTTGGTTATAAGATGACTGTTTTGGGTTCTGAAATTGCAATTTTTAAATTTAGTATTATGAATTTTTTAATTATAGTTTTAATGGTACTAGCACTTTCTTTAGTGCTTTTAAGAGCATTCTCAGAAAAACATAAGAAAAATAGCAATTTATCATTTATCATTGTCATAGTTACACTTTTATTTGGGGTTTTATCATTGTTTGTAATTAAGTTTTTAGCCCCAGGAACCGAAAACCAAGATTTTTCATCACTAAAATTAGCGAGTGCACCAATTTTAAATGTTATTTTATCAGTGCTTGCCTCAACTACTGTGATTGCAAGCGAAATGGTCATAAAAGATTAAGGTTTTAAGGACTAAGATATTTTTTAAAAGAGTGGGTAACCACTCTTTTTTAGCCGTTCATTAGACATTAATTACTTATAAGTTAGTAAGTATAAATTGCCCTATTAGATATTTTTACTATGATATAATAATAGAGAAAGTTGGTAAATATGATGAACTTAGTTAAAGAATTAACAGAAAAATTTAATAAAAGATATATCAACAATGATTTTAAGGAAGTAGAAAATAAGCTTACAGAAAATGTTTTAAATAAAATAAAACTAATGTTTGAAAGAGATGGTGAACCAGAAATAATAATTTATAACGATTTGTTTATAGTTGTCGAAATGTCCAGCCAAACTCCTAATCAAAGAAGTATTTGTTATGATAAAGATGCAAGAATAAATCGGAAGAAGTTCCCACCAGAAACAAGTGCATTAGAACTAGCTAGTAGGTTTGGTTTAGAAGTAGTTGATGAAGAAATGTATCAATATCTTCAAACATTAAAAAGATTAGATACTAAAACATCAAGCTGGTTAAAAACAAACAAGGAGTTTAGAAAACTTGGTGGTGCTTTAACTGGTGAGTTTCGCTATAATAGAGTTTTTATTTATCATAATGGAGCCGACTCATATTATAGTTCAAGAAGTTTTAGGGCTTACCTTGTTTTATAAAAAGCAGCAACTAATAATTGCGTGTTTAATCACACCTTTTCAGTTATGATGAGATTGTAAAGGAGAATAAAGATGTTAGATAATATCAAAATTGGCATTAAAATTAACAAATTAAGACTTAAAAATAATTTTAGTCAAGATCAATTGGCAGAGTTAATTTTAGTATCAAGACAAGCAATTTCAAAATGGGAAGTTGGACAAACACTACCTTCAATAGATAATTTAGTAAGTTTGGTAGAAATATTTAAAGTTCCTTTAGAAGAATTATTGTGTTTGGATGATGAAGTTTTCATTGACGAAAAGGATATTTTTAAAAACCACCAAAGATCTTATATTGTAAATAAAGCATGTCGCAATGAACTTAATCTTAATTTAGCAATTGTTTTTGAGCAGTTTAATCAAAACGAAAGAATGTTGATTTTATACCATTTTAAGGCAAATAAAATAGCCCTAGAAAATGATTTATTAAATAAGTTAACATTAATTGAAAGAAAAATGATGGAGGAAAAAGTATGAATTTAATTAGTATGATCCCTTTTTTGGATGAAGAAGAATTAAATGAGTTAATGAATAAAATTATCTCATCAGGGAAAGATGAATATAACGGAATAAGTATTTATGTTTTATTACCTTTTCTCACAAAGAATAGTTTAAATGAGTTAATGGAAAAAATAATTAAAAACGAAGTTAACTTTAATTATCAAGCATTACTACCCTTTTTAGAGAGGGAAGAAATTGAGAAAATGTTTTTTGAAGCTGTTACAAACAAAAAAGACTTTGTTAGTTACTTACCGTTTTTATCAGAAGAGACATATCATGAAATAGCATTAAAGTATTGTCATGAGGAGATTGAACTACCCATTGAACTGGTCTATCCTTTTATGAATGAAAGCGACATTAAGATGATTTTCAAATATGTCCTAAGCAAAGATAATGGACAATAGCCAAAACTACGATCTTATGAAGATAAAAGATGAGGAGCTAAAAGCTTTACTAAAAGATAATCTCGAATTAGAAGAGATTAATAATAATGGCACGATAATTAAAAGATACTCATTAAAGAATGAAGAGATAATTAGACCATTGCTAGACCAAAAGTTTAAATTTAAAATATTAAATAATCTAAAATATTTAGAGTGGTTGCCATTTGTTTCAAAGGAAGTATTAGCAGAAGTAAGTAATAGTTTTTTAAAGGGAGTAAAAATAGATAACTTTATTACTGTAGTGCCTTTTCTTGATAAAGAGAGTTTACGTTTACTCGGTTTAAAACTATCTGAAGTAGATCCTTATAATGGTTTAAGATTTATTCAGATAGTACCATTCTTAACTAGTAAATTTATTTTTAAGAAGAAGTTCACGTAATTTAATATTGATTATAATCCTTTACAATTATTAGGGCCTTTAAAGCCCTTTTTCTTTTTATCTGAAATAACTAAATTTTTAAATAACTAGGTTGCTTTGTTATAATAAAAGAAAGAAGATTATCTTTTTTCTTTAAAAAGGGTGTGAAATAATGATAGAGATAACAAACTTTAGTAAGTACTATGGTAAGCATCTAGGTGTGAAAGATATTTCTTTTACCGTTAATAAAGGAGAAATTTATGGTTTTATTGGCCAAAATGGTGCCGGTAAAACGACAACTATTAGAGCTTTGCTTAATTTAATCTTTAAAACTAACGGCAGTTTAAAAATTGCCGGTTTAGATGTTGAAAAAGAAACTAAGCAAATTAAGTCTTTTACTAGTTACGTCCCTAGTGAAGTAGAATATTATCAAGGCTCAAGAGTTAGCGATATTTTTAATCTATCAAAATCACTTACTACTCGTAATGTTGATGTTGATAAACTTTGTAAATATTTTGATTTAGATCAAAACAGATTTATTAAAGAATTGAGTTTAGGTAACAAAAAAAAGGTTAGTTTAATTCAAGCTTTAATTAAAAATCCGCAAGTAATTATTTTAGATGAGCCTACTAGCGGCTTAGATCCAATTATTCAGGAAAGACTTTTCACACTTTTGAAACAAAAACAAAAAGAAGGCTTAACTGTCTTTCTTTCTAGTCATAATTTAAGAGAAGTTGAAAAGTATTGTGATAAAGTTTTAATAGTTAAAAATGGGGAAGTTATTGATGTTTTTGATTTAAATGAAAAAAGAAAAACAACTTCTTTAAAAGTGATTTATAAAGAAAAGAATAAACCTACTAAAACAATTATTACCGAAGAAAATGTTAACACAATTATTAATAACCTTGCAAGAAAAGATTTAGAAAGTATTGAAATATTAAAACCTAGTTTAGAAGAAGAGTTTATGAAATATTATCAAGAGGATTAATAATGAAAAACATTGACAAAAAAAACATTTTTATTTTATTTAAAAATGAAATAAAAGTTAATCAGAGAAGCTTATTAATCTTTACAATAGCAATTTCAGGAATTATGATGCTTTATATGTTGCTATTCCCAATGGTTAAAGACATTTTCATTGATAAACTTGATTCTATGCCTTTAGAGTTGCTAGAAATGTTTGGTGTAAGTGGAGCTAGTGAGTTTACCAATTACAATACTTATTTTGGCTCAATGGCTGGAATTTTTTCTTTAGTTATTGCTATTTATATGTTGTTATTTAGTGTTAATATTTTTTACAAAGAAGAAGAGACAAAAACAATTGAGTATACTTTTTCAAATGCCATTTCGCGAGAAGAATTATGGATAAGTAAGTTTCTAACTCTTATCGTAAGTTTATTACTTATTTGTATTATGACGTTTTTGGTTGCAACTATTTCAGGTTTTCTTTCTTCACCAAAAGAGATAGAAGTTAAGGCTCTCCTGGGAATCTCTTTTTTAATGTTTTCAATCTCTTTTATCTTTGTTTCATTGGGACTTTTATTAATATCGTTTAAGATGAAATACAGACCTCTTTCGCTTGCTCTTGGAATTATATTTACTTTATACCTTTTAGGATACTTAGGGTCAATTGGGGGGAGAACAATTACTTTTTTAAGATATTTATCACCTTTTACTGCCATTGCTATTAATGATTTTGCTAATAGTGTAGTTAATTTAGCAAACTATAATTATTTGGCGTTAATTGTTTATTATTTCATAGCCATTAGTTTTATAGTTATTTCAGTGATCTGTTACCGAAAGAAGGATTTTAGCTAATGAAAATATTAATAACGGCCTTTCTGCCTTTTGATAATCAAAAAAGTAATATTTCTTTAGAAGTATTAAATCAAATAACTCCTTTAAATAATTTAATTAAAGTAGTATTACCTGTTTTATATTTTGAATCTTTTCAACTATTAAAAGAAGTAATTATAAGGGAGAAACCGGAGATAATTATTTTATTAGGTGAAGCAAGAAGTTACGAGTCTGTTGGTTTTGAAGTTATTGGTATTAATACCCATAATTATAAAGAAGACAGTAGCGGATTAGTTTTATCGTCTTCTAAGATAGTTATGGATGGACCTGATGGTCTTTTCTCTAGCTTAGATTATCAAGCTTTTAAAGAGTCTTTTACTCTAAGTAAAGTAGCTTTTCACCGTTCTTTTAGTGCAGGAACTTATGTTTGTAATGCCTTACTATACCAAACTTTATTATTTTTAAAAGAACAGCATATTTTGGCTCAATGTGGCTTTATTCATCTCCCCATTTTAGCGGGAAAAGAAGTTTTAAAAGTAGCAGAGGGATTTAATCAATATCTTAAAAGGTTAATTAGTCATAGTGCTAAATAAGAAAGGAAAGAGAAAATGAAAATTTTATTATTAGGATTAATAAGTGTAATTTTTATTATTAAATTAGTTGTTAATTTATTGGAATATCAAAATAGAAACGCCATAATACCTAAAAGTGTTAGTGATGTTTATGAAAGAGAAGAATATTTAAATTGGAAGAATTATCAAAATGATAATTTAAAACTAAATACGATTAAACTTATTGTTGCTTACATAGTGACAATGACTATATTTAGTTTCAACATTCATTATTTGTTAGTTGATTTTTCAAAACAATTATTTGCTGAAATGATGTTACAATTTTTATTCATTTTTTTAATTTTAGGAATAATTAATTTAGTTTATGAAGTAATTTTTGACTATTATAAAACTTTTAAAATTGAAGAAAAGTACGGTTTTAATAAAACAACTCCTAAACTATTTGTGAGAGACAATCTAATTAAGTTTATTGCTTTTCTAATACTTGAAGCTGGTTTAATGGTGTTTTTGAACCAAGTATATCTCTCTACAGAAAATTTTTACTTATTTTTAGGGATGACATTTTTAGCAGTTTTGGTTTTTATTTTATTAGGGCCATTTTTATTTAAATTAGGCTTGAAATTATTTAATAAGTCAGTATTATTAAGCGAGGGTTCACTAAAGAATAAAATTACTGAGTATACGACTAAAGTCAATTTTCCCATTAATAATATTTATGTAATTGACGCCTCTAAGAGATCAACGAAAGCAAATGCATATTTTACTGGTTTTGGCAAAAGAAGGAGAATTGTCTTATTTGATACTTTAATAGATCAACTTTCGGAAGAAGAAATCGTTAGTGTTTTGGCCCATGAAGTGGGGCATGGTAAGCATAAACATATGTTGAAATCTATTCCTTTTTCGCTTTTAACTGCTTTAATAATGTTAATTGGAATATATGTTTTAGTTTCTAATCAAGAAATCTCCGTTAGTTTTGGTTTTAAGGAGAGTAATTTTTTGTTTGGCACTTTAATGTTTTTTGAATTATTTCCCTTAATCGCGATTTTTATGGGGATGTTTAGAAATATCTTTTCTCGTAAATATGAATATCAAGCGGACCACTATGCCGCCACAACATATTCAAAGGAAAAGATTATTAGTGCTTTAAAAATTATGGCAAGAAATAATTTAAGTAGTTTAACACCACATCCGCTTAATGTCTTAATATACGCTTCTCATCCTCCTCTTTATTTAAGAGTAGAAAGAATTGCTGAGGTAAGCTAATGAAATATAATGTTGCAATTGGGGGGATTCATATTGAATCCTCAACATTTTCTAGTTATTTGTCAGGCGAAAAAGATTTTACTATTTTAAAGGGTGAAAACTTATTAAGTAATTATTCATGGCTTAATCAATTTGAAAAAATAAACTTTATCCCGCTTACTCATGCAAGAGCTTTACCAGGAGGGAAAGTCTCTTTAAGTTTTTTTAATAATTGGCTAACAAATTTTATTATTGAGTTAGAAAAAGTAAAAGATGAACTTGAGGGAATATTACTTGATCTTCACGGGGCGATGTTTGTTGAAGGGATTTTTGATGCTGAAGGTTATTTAATAGAAAAGATAAGAAAAATTGTCGGCAGTAAAGTCTTAATATCTGTTACAAGCGATTTACATGGTAATATTTCTAATTTATTATTTGAGAATGTTGATTTGATAACATGTTATAAAACAGCACCTCATATAGATGTCTTAGAAACGAAAAAAAGGGCATTAGTGAATCTTTTATATTTATTAGAAGAGGGGAAAGAAAAGTTAATAAAGGTAAAAATAGACTTACCTATTTTATTGCCAGGTGAAAAAACATCAACGGAAGTTGAACCAGGGAAAAGTCTTTATCAAAGTTTGTCTTATGTAACGAATAATAAAACAATTTTAGACGCTTCTGTTTGGATGGGATTTCCTTGGGCAGATGAATTAAGAAGCGGTGCAACTGTAATTATCACGGGATTAGAAGAGAAAATTGTTAGAGAAGAAGCCTTAAAAATAGCTAATTATTTTTGGGGTTTGAAAGCTGATTTTAAATTTATGGGACCTGTTAGTAGTGTTACAAAAGCTTTAGATACGGCACTTTCATCAAATGATAAACCGTTTTTTATTTCTGATACAGGAGATAATCCTGGAGCTGGTGGTCTTGGTGACTTAGTAATTGTTTTAAGAAAACTAATGGAAATGAATGAAGTGAGAAAAATAAAAAAGAAAGTTTTGTTTGCTTCTTTTAATGATTTTGAAACTGTTAAAGTTCTAAAGGAAAGTAAGTCAAAAAGAGTAAAAATTCATTTAGGTTCTAAAACTGATCAAAGTTATGGACCTCCATTACTTATTGAAGTCGAGATTATTAAGCAGTTTAAACTTATAAGAGCGGGAGAAGGCTTTTTAGTTAGAGTAGACAATATTTATCTTATTATTACTGAAAATAGGTTTCAATATGGTAAGTTAGAATTTTTTGAAGAGTCAGGAATCGAAAAATTAGTAGAATTTGATGTAATTGTAGTAAAGATGGGTTATTTAGAACCAGATTTAAGTAGACTTCAAAGGGGCTGGGTGATGGCTTTATCTGAGGGGGCTGTAAACCAAGATTTACTTAGTTTGGATTACCAAAAAATTAAAAGGCCAATGTATCCTTTTGATGAAGACTTTAACGTTATTTTTAAGCCATTAATTATCAAAAAATGAGATGTTTTTACATTTACTTAAAATAATTTGCTTAAGATTAATAGTTTTTTAATAAGAATACTTAAAAAGTGATGAAATCTCCTTAAAAACACGTTATACTAGATATAGAATATAATTATATATAATAAGGGATGATAATTATGCAGTTCAAAAATTTAAAAAGAAAAGAGACTTGTTGTTATAAGTATGATTCAATTGATAAAAAGCAATTGCCTTTTTGGATAGCTGATAGTGATTATGCTTCACCAAAAGCAATCAAGAATGCCTTAATTAAAAGAAGTAATCATGGTGCCTATGGTTATAGTTGTCCAGGGAAGAAATATCAAAAAATTATTAAGGACTATATTGCTAGACATTATCAGTATGAAGTAAGTGAAAATAATATTGTTACTACGAATGGTGTCGTAGGAGCACTTTTTAATGCCATTAAATTATTAGATAGTTATTCAGAGAGTATTGTTATTCAAACTCCAGTCTATCATCAATTTTATGATTTGATTAAAAAAAGCGGTAAAAAATTAGTAGAAAATAAATTATTAAATGACAATGGCTATTTTAGAATCAACTTTTTAGAATTAGAAGATATTTTTAAAAAAACTAAAATTATGATTTTGTGTAATCCTCATAATCCGGTGGGGAGGTCTTACTCTTATGAAGAACTTGAAAAATTAGTCTTACTAGCGAAGAAATATCATGTATTTTTACTTTCTGATGAAATACATTGCGATATTTTGCTTTATGATAATAAATTTGTCTCTCTAAACCAGTTTTATAGTTTATATCAAAATATTATGGTTTTCTTTGCACCGTCAAAGGCGTTTAATGTAGCAGGTCTTAAAATAAGTAATATGGTGACGTTGAATGATAGTTTAGCAGTAAGCTATCGCAAATTGTTGGAAGATAATTATTACTCTACACCAAATCTCTTTGCTCTAACGGCAATTAAAGCTGCTTATACGGAAGGTGATCGTTATTTAGTTCAACAAAGTAAATTTCTAACTAGTAATTATGAATATTTACTTAAATATTTTAATAAAAAGCATGATAAAGTAATAGTAACGAAAATGGAAGCGACTTATTTAGCTTGGATTGATCTTTCCTACTTAAATAAAAATTGTGAGGAAATATATGAAGGTCTTCAAAGTGTGGGAGTTTTAATTTCGCCTGGGAAGAAGTACGGAGAATTGTGTGAAGGTTTTATTAGGTTTAATTTTGCTTGCGATAAAAAAATGCTTAAAAAAGGGTTATTAAGAATATCAAAATATTTAAAGATTGTGGAGAGGGAGAATAAAAAAAATGAAAATAGATAACATTTATCAAACGTTAATGGAGAGTTTTGGAATTTCTAGTCGGGAAGAAAATATTAAAAAAATAGTCATAGAGTTCATAAACCAATATCCTAATTATGAAATTATAAAAGATAATTTAGGGAGTGTTTTTGCCTATAAAAAAAGTAAAACCAAAGATGCAAAAACTGTTATGATAGCTGGTCATATGGACGAAGTTGGTTTAATGGTTGCAGATATTAGAAGTAATGGAGCAATTAAAGTAATGCCAATTGGTGGTTTAGTTCCTGAAGTCTTTTTATCTCAAGTATTATATATCGAAACAAAAACCAGCCAAATACCTGGTGTAATTGGTGCTATCCCCCCACATATATCTAAAAACCAAAAAATAAGTTTTGAAGATTTAGTTTTAGATACCGGTTTAGCAAGTAAAGAAGAAGTTATCAATGCTGGCATCGAAATTGGGCAAATGATTTTACCGAAAACTCCCTTTATTTATACTGAAGGTGGTAAGAGAGTAATCGCAAAAGCGGTAGATAATCGATGGGGAGTGGGAATGGCTCTTGAATTAATTAGAGATTTTCATGATCTTGAATTAGAATACAATATTGCCATTGGAGCAACAGTTCAAGAAGAGGTTGGTTTAAGAGGAGCAGGGACGTCAACTTATAAAATCAATCCTGACATGTTTATCGCTCTAGATGCTAGTCCCTTAAACGATATTAATGATCCAAATGCTTCTGGAAAAATGGATGAAGGTTTTTTAATTAGATTATATGATCCGTCAAATATAATGAAGCCATCCCTATTTGAATATTTTAAAGAAATAGCAGTGCAAAATGAAATAAAGCATCAAATTTATTTTTCAAAAGGTGGCACAGATGCTGCGAGAGCATTAATTACTAAGACAGGTGTCGTATCAACAACTATTGGACTACCTGCACGATATATTCATTCCACTGCAGCGATGTTTTCTACAATTGATCATTTTAGTGCTCACCAAATGTTACGTGTTTTACTAAAAAATTTAACAAATAAAAAAATTACTTATTTAAAAGAAAACTAGGAGGAAATTATGAAACTAAACAACGGAGTTATTATGCCTAACTTAGGATTAGGAACATTTTTAATGACTAATGAAGAAGCTTTAGAAATTATCCCTAAGGCATTAGCAGTTGGTTATCGCCATATTGATACTGCTCAAATGTATGGGAATGAAGAAGCAATTGGTAAAGCTTTGAAAACCGTAGATTTAAAAAGAGAAGAATATTTTATCACAACAAAGTTAATGCCCAAATATTTAGGTTATGAGGGAGCAATTAGAGAAATTAATAACTCCTTAGAAAAACTAGACCTTGATTATATTGATTTAATATTGATTCATTGGCCTAGTCAAGATTATGCTGTAAATAGTGAGACTTGGAGAGCTTTTGAAGAATTATATGAAGCTAAAAAGGTGAGAGCTATTGGTGTTTCAAATTTTAATATTCATCACATGGATGCTTTACTTAAAACGGCTAAAATTAAACCTATGGTAAATCAAATTGAAATGCATCCAGGTTTGCAACAAGCAACACAACTTAAATATTTAACTAGCCATAATATTAAAATGATATCTTATGGTCCATTTATGCGTGGAGAAGTTTTTAATAAAGAAGGAAGATATTATCAAGTTTTTAAAGAGATTGCTGATAAGTATCAAAAAACAGTTGCTCAAATTATTATTGCCTGGGGCTTACAAAGAGGGATTTTTATGATCCCAAAAACAAAAACAGTTTCTCGTTTAGAAGAAAACTTCTTGGGTGATCAAATCATATTAACTGATGATGAAATGACTAAAATTGCTTTGTTAAATAGAGGTAAAAAGGTTTATACTGATCCAGATAATTTTACATTTTATGATTAATAAAGTATAAAGAATATTTAAAAAATTGTATAATAGAAGTACTTAAGGGACCCTAAGTGGCCTAAAAAGGAGATTTTTATGAAAAAAACATTTGATTTAGTCTTATTTTCTACATTTGCAAGTATTATTTTATTTTTAGCGTTAATACCTAATATTGGCTATATTACAATTATTCCAGGTATTGCCTCTGTAACTATTATTCATATTCCGGTTTTAATTGGAATAATGTTTTTACCCTTTTATTATAGTCTTGGTTTAGGGGTTGTTTTTGGTTTATCATCATTTATAGCTTCTTTTATTTATGCTCAAAGCTTATTTGATTATGCTTTCCAAAATCCAATAATTTCTTTTTTTCCAAGAATAATCTTTGCTTTAGTAGCATTTTTCATTGTGAAAGGGTTAATGAAGTTAAAGGAAGTTAAAAATGGTTTAATTATAAATTTTATGATTGTCTTTTTATCAACAAGTATCTTTATTGCTTTTGGTTGTTACTCTTTAATTAAGATTACTAATTGGTCTAGTTTTGTCATTTATATTTTGGGATTTACTTTAATTGTGGCCTTATCATTTTTGTTTTTTAAATATATTAATAAAAAAGATTCCAAGATTGCCTATGTTCCAACGGCTTTTATTGTAGCTACATTTATACATACAATTTTAGTATTAGTTTTTGTTGCTCTTATTAGAGTAGAAGCATATGAAGGAGCGAACGTTTTAGAGATGATCTTAATTGTTTTAGGTACTAATGGAATAATTGAAGCCTTAATTGCTTTATTAATTGGTACACCTATTGTAGTTTCCTTACATCATTTAATGGAGGAAAGAAGATGACTCTACTTTTTGATATTGGTAACACATCAATTAAGATGGCAATTGTTGAAAACGATGAAATTATAAAAAGGTATGTTTTTTCAACACCATTATTAGTTAAAAGCGATGATTTTTATTTAAGAATATTACCACTTGTAAAAGATCTTAGATTTAAAAGAGTAGCAATTGCTAGTGTTGTTCCTAGTAAAACAGAAGAACTTAGAAAAATGGTTAAGGATCACTTTTCAATTGAAGCTTTTGTAATTAAACCTGGAATAAAAACTGGAGTTAAAATAATTGCAGACAATCCTCTTGAAGTTGGTGCCGACATTATTTGTGCAAGTGCTCGTTATCCTAGTGCTTTAATTATTGATTTAGGAACGGCAATCAAATATTTGTTTATTGATAATAATTCTTTACTCGGTGTTGTAATAGGACCTGGCTTAGAAACAAGCTTAAAAGCGCTAACTGATAATACAGCTTTATTACCACATATTGAGATAAAAGTACCAAAAACAATATTAGGGAAAAACACTATTCATTGTATGCAATCGGGTATTACTTATGGGATGGTTAGTCAAATTGAAGGAATGATTCATAAAATTGAAAAAGAAACTCGCAAAAAAGTCCCTGTTTATATTACCGGTGGCTATGCAGAAAAGATTTACCCCTTAATTGAAAGAGAAGTTACATATGTTCCTAATTTAGTTTTAGAGGGATTGCTTATAATATTAAATAAAAATATTTGAACGGAGGTCTTTATGGGTTATCAAGAAAATGCAAAAGAATGGTTAGATTTCAAAGGTTTGGATGAAGACTTAAAAAAAGAACTATTAAGTTTAACTGAAGAAGAACTTAAGGAGGTTTTTTATAAAGATTTGGAGTTTGGAACTGCTGGAATCAGAGGAATAATGGGTGTAGGAACAAACCGCTTAAACATTTATATAGTTAAAAAGGTAGCTTTGGGGTTTGCCAACTATTTAAAAAAGACTTTAAATAAGTCTAATATTAGTGTTGCCATTTCTTATGATAACCGAATAAATTCTAAATTATTTGCTTATACTCAAGCTAAAGTATTAGCCAAACAAGGAATTAAAACACACCTTACTAAAGAGTTAAGACCAACTCCGTATTTATCTTATTTAATTAGAACTTTTAATTGTGATGGTGGCTTAATGGTTACAGCTTCTCATAATCCAAAAGAATATAACGGAATTAAAGCTTATGATCAAGATGGTGGTCAACTAATTCCTCAGTTAACTGATATTTTAGTTAATGAAGTAAATAAAATTGAAAATTACTTTGAAATTGAAGAAGCCAACAATGAATTAATTAATCTAATTGATGAGTCATTTGATGAAAGCTATTTAAATGAAGTTTTTAATGTTCAATTAAACAAAACACAAAAAAAACCTTATAAGTTTGTTTACTCCCCCTTACATGGGACAGGCGGAACACTAATTAATAAAATCATTAAAGAAACCGGATATTTAATTTATCCCGAAGAAAAGCAAATGGTTTTTGATGGGAATTTTTCTGACACAAAGAGTTCTAACCCTGAAGATAAGGAAGCGTTTGAACTCGCACTTAAAAAAGCATTAGCAATTGATGCGGAAGCTATTTTAGTAACTGATCCAGATGCTGATAGATTAGCAATTGCCATTAAACATGAAGGTGAATATGTATACTTAAATGGTAATCAAACCATTAGTATTCAACTTTATTACTTATTAAGCCAGAAACAAAACCAAAATATTTTAAAAGATGGTCTTGTTATTTATTCTAATGTTACTTCACCAATTATTAAAACAATTGCAAACTCTTTTAAGATAGAAGCATTAGAGGTTTTAACCGGCTTTAAGTTCATTGCAGATGCAATTAGAAATAGTGAAAAGCCATTCTTATTTGGCGCAGAAGAGTCATATGGTTCACTAATTTTGCCTTTTGTAAGAGATAAAGATGCTATCCAAGCTGTCCTTAACTTAGTTGAAATGGTGACCTATTATAAAAACAACAATCAAACGCTCTATGATGTTTTACTAGAGATTTATCAAAAATACGGGTTTTATGGTGAAAAAACATTGTCATTTACTTTTAGTGGTCAAGAAGGCGCCAATAAAATAAAAGCAATTATGGATCATTACCGTAATAACGGTCCCAAATATATTGTTGATAAGCCCCTGAGAGTAACTGATTTATTAAAACAAACAGTTAAAGAAGGAACCACAGTAAAAAAAATCGGACAACCTCTTGCTGATGTAGTAAAATATCAATATAAAGACTATGAAATTACTTTTAGACCTAGTGGAACAGAACCCAAACTTAAAGTTTATATTTATGTAAAAGGGAATAGTTTAGAAAAAGCAAACAATCAATTAACAATGATAGTTAATTTAATTAGTAAAGAAATCGAGGAAATATAAATGAAATTAAGAAGAAGTAGATTAATTGAAAAATTAGAAGAACAAAGCATTAGTATTTTTTATTCAGGAAAAGCACCAAAACAATCACTTGATCAGTTTTATCCTTTTTATGTTAATAATAACTTTTATTATTTAACAAATATTAATCAGGAAAATGCTTATTTAATGATTATTAAAGGAAATGGCAGAAATGAAAGTATTTTATTTATTGAGCCTTTTGATGAACTGAAAGCTCTTTGGGTAGGTTCAGGCTTAACTTTTGCTGAAGCTAAAAATATTTCTTCAGTTGATAAAGTTCTTTCAATTGATAGTTTTAAAAATGTTATAGCAAGTTACTTAAGTTTATCAAGAAGTGCAACATTTGGTTTTATTGAACATGTTTATTTTGATTTTTCTAATAGCATATTGGAAGAAAAAGACCAAATTCATCACTTATCAAAAGATTTCCAAAACCACTATCCTTATTTAAAACAACTCAACTCACATCCCTTTTTAAGTGAACTAAGAATGTTTAAAGATAACGAGGAGATAGCAAAAATTTCCAAAGCAATTGACGTTACTAAAGAAGGAATAGAGTTAATGATGAAACATGCTAATCCTAGCCAAAAGGAGCATGAATTAGAAGCTTTTTTCCATTTTACATTATATAAACATGGCTTAAGACCATCATTTAAGACAATCGCAGCTAGTGGAGTTAACGCAACCATTCTTCACTATGAAAATAATAACGACACAATTAATAATGATGAACTAATCTTATTTGATTTAGGAGTCTCTTATCAAGGTTACGCTTCTGATATCTCTAGAACTTTTCCAGTAAATGGTAAGTTTAGCGAAAGACAAAAAGAGTATTACCAAATTGTTTTAGATACTAATAAAAAGGTAATCGAATATTTAAAGCCTGGTGTGACAAATGAAGAGTTAAACATTTATGCTAAGAAATTGCTTGCTGAAGGACTTATTAAATTAGGTAAAATAAAAACAGCTGAAGAATTGAGTAAATACTATTATCACTCAATTGGTCATTTCCTTGGCTTAGATGTTCATGATGTTGGCCATTATACAAAACCTTTTGCAGCAGGGCAAATCTTTACTGTTGAGCCTGGCTTATATATCAAAGATGAAGGTATAGGTATTAGAATTGAAGATGATATTTTAATTACTAAAGATGGTAATATTAACTTATCAAAAGCAATTATTAAAGAAATAAAAGAGATTGAAGAGTTTATGAAAAAATAAATTTAAGAAATAAAAAAGTAAAATAAAAACCAAATCATATTATTAAAATAGAGGTGATAATATGAAAAAATGGTTTTTATTTTTATTTATTTTAACATTATATACGTTAAAAAATAGTTTAGAAGTTAAGGCTAATAGTGATTATTTAGCATTTGAAGAAATTGAAATTAAAAATGGAGAGTTTTTAAAAGACATTAGTAAAAAAGAATTAGATAAACATTATAAAAAGATTAGTAAAAGACAGTTTTATGGCTGGAAAACACATAATATTAATGTTGATAAAAAAGTTACTTATAAAACAGAAACATTGTTTTCTTACCACAATGACGGGACAACGCCAATCAAGTATTCATATTCAATGAAAAAGAAAGAAGTAGAAACAAGAAGTTTATCTTCTAGTGGTGATATTAAAGTTAAAGTTAGTGGCAAAATGCAAAAATTTGATGGTAATTTAGACTCCCAATTAAAACTTTCAAACACTTCAACTAAATCAAGAGAAGTCCAAGAAGAATATAAAATAGATTTAAATGTTGATCCAGGAACAAAACTTAACTTATATATTTATGGTGAGGGTAAGATTACTAATGGAGTAGCAATCCATTATATGTTTTGGCTTGTCTATAAAAAAGGTGGTTATGAAGTTTTTACAATTACCACTCAATATTACCGACTAGAGAAAGTGCAAATATGAAAAAACTCACCTTTCCACTGATAATTCTTTTTATAGCTCTATTGATTGTTATTAACTATTATGCCTATAAGTCACCAAAGTCAAAACAATTAATTACTCAAAATAAAGTCCATACGATTGTTAATGATCAAAAACTATATGTAGACTTATATAGTAATTATCAAAGCCCCTTTCACAATAAAGAAGCGATTGAAACAGTTTACCTAGAAGATAAAAAAGGCGAAAATAGATGGCTTTTAGAAATTCTTTCTATTTCAAAAGAAGCTAAGTATGAATACTTATTTGAAACTTATACGAACTATCTTTTTTGTTTTTCCCTTCCTCACCTAACAACTAATTTAGAAATGTCTGATGCTTACCTAAAAGTAATCTTAAAAAATGGTGAAGTAGGATCGTTTTTAATTGGTTCCTTTAATTTTTATTATCAAACAGACCAAAATTTAGCAATTGCAAGTCTGCACGCTACTAAAAAAAATGACTTATTAGAAATAGAAACACTATCTTTAAAACTTGAACTAGCAGAAGATATTAAAGTAAATTATTTAAAAGTAGGTAATTATATTTACTATTATGACCAAGTACTAAGAATAAATGAAACATTGATAATTACGATTCCTTCTTTAATGAAAATTGCCGATAGCTTATCAGTTATTATTAATTATGAAAGTCATAATCAAACCTATTTAGAAGCACTACCGCACTTTATCTTTTTTGAAAATTATGAAAATCCATTAAGTTATGGAATCTTAAACAATGTCTACCCCTTTAATTGAAATAAAAGAATTAAACAAATATTACTTCAAAAATCATGTAGTTAAAAATATAACCCTTGATATTTATCCGGGAATATATCTACTAAGAGGCGAGAACGGGAGTGGGAAGACAACCTTTATTAAAATATTGCTAGGTTTAGTAAGTAAAACAGGGGGAGAAATAAAAAGCAATTATAAAGATTACCGCTACGTTCCAGAGTTACTCGTAATTAAAAGTGATGTAAATGTGGAAACATATTTAAAGAGTGTTTTAAAGTTAAGAAACTTAAAAAGAGACTTTAAACTAGAAGAGTATTTAGAAATTGAGACTAATAAAAGACTAAACACTTTATCCAAAGGTAATTTAAAAAAGGTGTTACTATATTTAGCTTTTGTGGGCAGTCCAAAAATAATCTTTTTAGATGAGCCCCTAGATGGACTAGATCTAAAAATGAAAACAAAAGTTATTAATTACTTAAACGATAACAATTTAAACTGTTTAATTTCTTCTCATTTAGAAGATTCTTATTCTAATATTGTAGGAGTTATTAATTTTGATTAAATGGATTAAATATCATTTTCTACACTTAAATGATAAGAAATGGAAAATAACATCAGCGTGTTTAATTTTAATTGTCCTAGTTATGTTACTATATTTTGCTGGTCTTTTTGACGGTAAAATTGAAAGATTACTTTTTAGTGAACGTTACTTAAAGGAGTATGAATGGGAAACATTCACGTTTTTAAATATTTTAATTATTATTTTGGTACTAATGGGTAGTAAAGAAATCTATTTACTTGATGAACCCCATATTTTACTAATTAATAAAAGAAAATATATTGTTTCCAAGGCAGTGGCCTATTTGTTTTTTTATTGGATAATTTTTATTGTAATTTATTTTCTTTATCAAGTTGTTTTAATAAGTATTTATGGATTTAGACAGTTCAATTATTATTTCCTTATTAACTTGTTGTTAAACATTACCCTCAACCATAGTGTTATCTTACTCATTAGTGGAAAGACGAAAAGTATTTTAAAAATTATTTTATTCTTAATGCTACTATTTTTATTTAATAAAGTAAAGGAAATAAACATTTCCTATATTAGTAATTTAGAACTATTTTACCCAAGTCTTGCATTATCTTTGCCAAAAGCAGGTTATGTACATGTTATTTTAATAAGTATTTTTTATTATGTTTTAGCATTTTTTAAACATGAAAAGTCTTTAAATTAATATAAAAATTAATAAATGTTGACATTAATTAAATAATTAGATATAATTAAACGGAATTAAATAAAAGTGAAAAGAAGAAATATCCATTTCTCGCCTGATAGAAGAGTCTTTAGGCAAAGAGCACAGTTAAAAAATTAACTTTCTAAGTGGATATATTATCCACTTTTTATTTTCTAAAATTAAAAAAAAGAGGTGAATTGTATTAACAAAACAAATAGACAAGGTGATTATTACAACGAAAACATTCCATTTCAAAAAGTATTAGTTATTACTGATGATGGAGATAAACTTGGAATATTAAGTAAGCAAGAAGCTTTGAGGGAAGCTTACAATCGGGAATTAGATTTAGTAGTTGTAAGTTCAGGTTCAAATCCGCCAGTAGCAAAAATTATGGATTATTCTAAGTATCGATATGACCAACAAAGACGTCAAAGAGAAATGAAGAAAAACCAAAAAACTTTTGAAGTAAAAGAAGTGAGACTTTCACCTGTTATTGGGGACCATGATTTAATGACTAAGTTTAACCAAGCTCAAAAATTTATTCAAAAAGGAGATAAGGTTAAAATTAGCTTAAGATTTAGAGGAAGAATGATTACTCATGCAAATCAAGGATTTGATGTAGTAAACCAGTTTATTGAAAAGTTTGGCGACTTAATTATCGTAGAACAAAAACCAAAAATGGAAGGTCGCGTAATTTACGCTGCGATCGCTCCAAATATAAAGAAATAAGGAGAAAGAATTATGCCAAAACATAAGACACATAGCGGACTTAAAAAAAGAATAAAAGTCACAGGGACAGGCAAACTAATGCGTGGTAGAGCGTATAAAAACCATTTAGCCCAATCAAAAACAACTAAGCAAAACAGACAACTAAGAAAGGAAACTAGCGTACATCCAAGTGATGAAAAAAGAATCAAATCGCTAATTTCAAACATGAGGTAGAAAAATGGCAAAAGCAAGAAATACTGTCCAAACAAGAAGAAGACGTAAAAAAATATTAAAATTGGCGAAAGGCTATTATGGTTCAAAGCGAACATTATATAGAACTGCCAATGAACAAGTAATGAGATCTTTAAACTATTCATTTGTGAGCAGAAAGCTTCGTAAAAGAGATTTCCGCAAACTATGGATTCAAAGAATTAACGCTGCTTGCAAAATGTATGATTATAAATACTCAAAATTAATTTTTGGATTATCATTAGCTAATGTCCAAATTAATAGAAAAATGTTAGCTGACATGGCTGCCTTTGACCAAGATGGATTTAAACAACTAATTGATATTTCTAAAGAAGCGATTAATAACGCACCTAAGAAAGAAAAAGCTCCTTTACAAGAAAGAATTACTCTAGAGGGAATTTCTGAAACTCCTAAAAAAGTGGTAGAAAAAAAGGAAGAAAAAGTAGTATTAAAAGCAGAAAAAGTAGTTGTTAAAGAAGTCTCTAAAGTTGATTATAGTAAACTAACTGTAGCTGAACTTAGAGATATCGCTAAAGAAAGAGAGTTATCAGGCTACTCTACACTTAAAAAAGCAGAATTAATTGATTTATTAGAAAACAATGAGGGTTAATAAACCCTCTTTTTTTAATTTAGAGGATAAAAATTGTAATTAACTATCAAATAAAATATAATAGAGGTATGAAACTTAGAAAATATCTTTTTATAATTGCATCTGTTATATCTTTCTTTTTATTAGTCTTAGGGCTAATCTTTTTAGATAATCAATATCACACTACTGTTGCCCTTATAAGTGCTTTTTTATTTGTCTATGCTTTAATAAATTTTTTATATGGTCTCCCGAGGTTTATTATATATTTTATTTATGGAATTTTATCGATAACAATTATTTATTTATCACCAGAAAAATACCGTTTTCTAATTGTTTTTTTACTTACAATCGTAGTTGTAATTAATCCATTAGTTTTCTTGGAAGTATATTTGGATAAGAATTTAGCTAAAAAAACAACTAAAACTTATGAGCTTAAAATAACAGGTAAATATGAAACATTTTACAAGTATCGTAGAGCAATGAAAGAGTACTACCATTTTCCTCAAACAAGAAAAATGTATACAAAGAAAATTTATACTTATTTAAGAAATGTTGCTGTAATAACACTTTTTTCCTTATTAATTTTTTTAATTATTTATACAACAAACATTATTATTACTGTTGATAACTTAAATGATGTTAATATCTTATTTGTCTATTTTCAAGTTGTTTTAACATTTATGCTAATTATTCTTTATAAAAGTGGCTTCACAAGCATGTTTAGAATTGCGAGAATGGCATTTTTACCAATAATTTATTACTTAATATATTTAAGTAGTTTAGAGGGTTTATTAGCGCTTTTATTTTATATTTTATTATCAATTGCTATTATTGGGATGTTTATTGCTGAAGTCTATCTATATTTTACGCGAGTTAAATACTTAGCATATGAATATATTAACCCTATTAATAATACAAGTGTGTATGCAAATGCCCTTTATGAGCCCTTCATATACGATGAGAATAAAATTTCAGTTGTCTATGAGTTTGAAGCATCGCTTGATTTATTTCATAAGAAGAGATTTGAATTAATTGTTTTTGCTAATTTTAAAAAAACAATTATAACAGCCTATGAAGCAACAAATAGAAAAGTTAGAGTTTTTGTGGAAATGTATGATGATAAAAAAATAGCTGCTTATCAAGCCAAACTTTCTACATTATTTAAAACTAGCGTCAAGTTATCAAGACTAGATGATAATTACTATGAGAAGATGTTCTTACATAACCACGAGTATATTGTTACAAGAGCTTTATCACTGGCTCATATATTAAATGAATTAGAAATTAAGGATCAATTAATTATTAAAACATCAATGTTTTTTGAGAGTATTGATAAGGCGAAAGAATTACTTTTTAAGTATGAAACAGAACTTCAAGATATTGAAGGTAAATTAGTTTTAGATGTCATTTTAAAAGTTAAAAATGTTGACTACTTAATTGAAGCGAAAATTAGAGATCTATTATTAGATATGCTAGTTCAAGGTGGAGTGTTTATTCGAATAAAAGTTTATTACTAGGAGGTAATTTATGATAAAAAAGGCAGTAATTCCTGCAGCGGGATATGGAACAAGATTTCTTCCGGCTACAAAAGCAGTTCCTAAAGAACTCTTTCCAATAATAGATAAACCAACTTTACAATTTATTATTGAAGAAGCTGTTAATGCTGGTATTGAAGAAATTCTAATTATTACTAGTTCTCATAAAAATAGTATTATTGATTATTTTGATCGAAGTTTTGAATTAGAAAATGAATTAAAACGAACAAATAGACTAGATGACTTAAAAAAAGTAATAGATGTTGCAAATCTTGCAAATATTCATTTCATAAGACAAAAGGAACAATTAGGTCTAGGACATGCAGTTTTGCATGCGAAAGCATTTGTTGGTAATGAGCCTTTTGCAGTTTTATTAGGAGATGACTTATTTGTCGGGAAAGTACCAGCTACAAGAGAATTAATTGATGTTTATCATAAAGTAAAGTCATCAGTAATTGGGACAATGCCAATTAAAACTCACGAAACAAGTAGATATGGTATTTGTGATCCTAAGATAGAATTAAGCGAAGGTTTTTATGAACTAAAAGGAGTCGTTGAAAAACCTAAACCAGAAAATGCACCATCACTTTCAGCAATCGCAGGGAGATATATTTTATCACCTAAAATTTTTGAATTATTAGAAAAAGGTGAACGAGGCGTTGGTGGAGAAATTCAATTGACAGATAGTATTTTAAAGTTAATGGAACAAGAAAAAGTATATAGTTTTGACCTTAAAGCTCGAAGATACGATATTGGTTCGAGAATGGGATATTTAGAAGCTTTAATTGATTTCGCTTTAAAAAGAGAAGATTTAAGGGAAGATACTTTAAAATTATTAAAAGATAAAGTTAACAAATAACAATCTTATGAAATCGTTTTCAAAAAAGTGAATCGCACTTGTTGAAATGATAAAAAAATCATGTTATACTATAAATGCCTAGGAAGTCCGGTAGAACCCAACCCTCAGAAACGGAAATGAGAACTTTATGGGGTTAGAATGCTTAAGTAATTAAGAATCACGAAATAAAGTTGTAGTTTACCATAAGTAAAATATTTTCGTTCTTACTCACTTTCTGGGTTTTTATTTTGTAAAAACGCTCTATTAGGCTTTAATATCTTGCTTTTTAGGTATAATTAGTTTAAAATAAAAGCGGTGATAATATGTTAGGTGAAGTCAAAAAAGAAAAGTATGGCACAAAAACAATTGAAATATTTTTACCATATTCATTAAATGGTATTTTTGTTTTATCAAAAAAATCAGATAGAATTGAAGAATTAGTACAAGAGATAAATAACTTGTTCCCATTAAAGAAGCCGTCAAATAAGTTTTTTCTTGACTTGATTCAAGATAAGGAGATGCTTGATAGCTTAACTCTATCCGGCCAAGAACAAAGTTTTTTTGATATGTATTCAGATGATTCTTTTAATCTTTTTAAAGAAACTTTACTAGAATTAAAAGAAGTCTATGCATATGCCCCCAGCCACATGAATAAACTTGGTTATTCAAACCGGTTTTTAAAAGATTTGCATCACGCTTTATTTAATAAAAATACTTCTTTTTATCCGGGAGAATTTAGAAAAGTTCAATCTTTTGTGGGAAACTCTATAGAAGAGGCAAGTTATTTGCCACCAGATGTTCAAACAATGCAAGATAATATGGATGAAATGGAGCTTTTTATGCATCGAGATGATTTATCGGTATATGTGAAGAGTGCTCTCCTTTATTATCAAATAATGGCTAACTTACCTTTTTTAATTGGTAACCAAGAAATAGCAAGAATTGTGAGTCAGTTATATTTAATTGAATTTGATGGTTTAACTCACTATATTCCTCTTTCGAAACATTTAGTAAAAATTGAAGATGAACGAATTAAGGCGATGAATATGAGTGATATTAATCTTTTTATTATTGCCTTTTTAGAAGCTTTTAAAAATAGTATTATTGAAACTAATAAAATGATTGATAGTTATAACAATTTAAAGAAGCGCCAACAAAAATTAATTGAAAACTCAGATCATACAATCTACCAAAAAAGAAGGTTAATGGAAATACTTCATCAATCACATAAAACAATCTATTTAAGTGCTGAGCCCCTTGAAGAACGGTTTGGTGTTTTGAATAAGACAATTGTAAAAAGATACCGTTTATTAATGGACTTAGGAATTGTTAAGTGTAAGACAACATTTTTTAGTAAGCTTTATTTTAACGAGAAAATGAACAATATTTTTAAATGAAAATAACTAGCGGAAAATATAAGGGAAAAACACTAATTTCTTTAAGTACAAATACAAGACCAACAGCTAACTTTGTTAAAGAAGCAGTTTTTAACATGCTTTTCAAAGTTAATGGAACTGTCCTTGATTTATTTGCCGGTTCTGGTAATTATGGTTTTGAAGCACTCTCAAGGGGTGCTGATAAATTATATCTAAATGATGTTGATAAACTAGCTTATAAATCGCTTTTAACGAACAAAAGAGAAATTAATCCTTTGGAAGAAGTTATTATTACTAATCTAGATTATCAAGAAGCATTACAAAAATATCAAGATAAAAAGATAACTTTTGATTTTGTGTTTCTTGATCCCCCGTATAATTTCTCAGATGAAAGATTAAAAAAACTTTCCCTCTTTTCAGATATCATTGTCTTAGAAAGAGAAAAAAATTCAAGGCTAATTGAAATAGACTGTAAAAAGATAATTAAAAATAAAAATTACGGAATTAAACAAATAACGATTTACTCTAAATAAGAAAGCAGGCTTGTGCCTGCTTTTAAATTAACATTATTAAATTTGCTAAGCCAAATGAAACTAAAACAACTAATGTTCCTAAAATCATTTCTTTAACGGTGTGACGCTTTAATTTAAGTGAACTTACAAAAACAAGTAAATAAAAGATTGCTGAGGGAATGATTAATAAAGGACCCATAAAATAGGTTAAACCAACTAAAGGTCCTGTAATGCTAGTTAGATGACCACTAGCTCTAACCTTTAGTACTTTATTAATAAAAGTTAAAATAATGATAGAATTAAAATAAGTAAAATAAATAATCTCTAGTTTAAAAGGAAGTTCAGCACAGATCGCATAAATTAAACCAATAGAGTAACCAATAATACCAATGTAAAATGCTAGTGTTCTTTGGCCTTCCCGGCCTTGTTTTTTAAAGAATGGGATTAAATAACTTATTGGATAGGCAATTAACTGAATTAATCCTAGAAAGATAAATAGTAGTAGTGCCTCTAAATTAGTTAAGTAATTATTTATCCTTAATATCAAAATCATTATCGAAACAACAATTGGTGGAATTGAGATTACTCTTATTAGCTTATAAAATTTAGTCATCATAAATAGCCTCCTATAACTTAATACATCCATTATAAAAGGGATCGTTTTGATGGTCTACCTATTGTTTGGTCTTTAAGAAAGAGAGTTAAAAAGACAGTTCTACTTAGGGTAGAAAGGCACTCTTTTCGGCAAGAATGTAGAAATTAGATTAAATTATAAAAAAAAATGCAAAAAGTTGCATTTTTATCTTTCATGTATTGCGTCTACTGGGCAAACTTCCTGACATGCTCCACAGTCGATACAAATGTCTTCATCAATAACATAAATATCTCCTTCAGCAATACAATCTACAGGACAAACCTCTGCGCATGAACCACAAGCGATACATGATTCATCAATCCATCTTGGCATATAATCACCTCTACATAAATATTTTAACTTATGTCAAGCAATATGTAAAGGGCATAATTTATGAAGTAATCGCTTTTATGAAGGAGAACTGTTGAAATTAGCTAATAAATAAGATAATATATACATAGTTAGGGGTGTAAAGGATATGGAAATAAAAATTTGGTTATTTGTTATTATACTTGTTGGGGTTTTACTTGTGGGAGCTGTGGCAGGATTTTTTGGAGCAAGAACTTGGTTTAAAAAATATTTAAAGAAGAATCCACCAATGAATGAAAAAATGGTTCGTGAAATGATGCGTCAAATGGGAAGAACTCCATCAGAGAAACAAGTAAGACAAATAATGGCTTCAATGGAACAAAAATAATTGTTCCTTTTTTTTCTTGTTATTTGCATTATTTATAATATTTTTATATACTAATAATATGAGGTGAGAAAAATGTGTTTTTTTAGAAGAAAAAAGAAAAAAGTAGAGAAAAGCGAAGTGGTAGTAGAGCAAAAGGTTGCCCAAGATGTTGTTAGGGAAGAAGAAAAGCAGTCTGAACCTGAGTTAGAGAAGGCTAAACCAATTCCTAAACAAGAAACTAATAAAGTTGTTATGGAAACAACTAAAAAACCTCAAGCCACTACAAAAACAGAGAAGGCTAAAGAAACGCCAAAAGAGGAAGATATCAAGGATAAAGTTGAACCAGAGAAATTTGCTTACC
>CAYZTG010000013.1:0-26425 GCA_964481475.1 uncultured Acholeplasmataceae bacterium
ATGGAGGATTAAAGTGAAAAAGATAGTATTCATGGCTGATTCAGGAATGGATCTACCTAAAGACATTATTGAAAAAGAGGAGATAACGATTGTCCCATTTATTATCTCAATTGGTGGTAAAGAATACCAAGATGGCATCAATATCCAAACAAAGGATTTATATGATTATGTTGATAAATACAACGAGTTACCAAAGACTGCAGCAATTTCTCCCTTAGTTTGGAAAGAAACTTTCCAGCCTCATATCGATAATGGAGACGATATTTTTGTTTTAACAATTGGTAAAGAGATTTCTTCCACAAATCAAAATGCAAATCTTGCAAAAGGTGATTTTCCTGAAGGAAGAATTGAAATCGTTGATAGTAAAGCATTGTCTGGGTCTGTGGCCTTACTAATGTTAAAAGCAATTAAGTTCCGTAAAGAAGGCAAAACACTTCAAGAAATAACTAGTTTAGTTAAAGAAATAATTCCTAAAGTGCAAACACAATTTGTAATTCCTTCCTTAGATTATTTATATAAAGGTGGAAGATGTAGTGGTTTAACTAAGTTTGTGGGGAATATGTTAGCCATCAAACCGCAAATAAAAATGATTGACGGGAAAATGGATGTTTTTAAGAAGTCTATGGGTAAGATAAGTAGAGCTGTTGATACAATGTTAGAAGATTTCTTTGAATTTGCAAATGAAGATAAACTTGACTTAGAGAATGTCATTATTACTCATTCGATCGCTGATAAAATGGCAGATTATATTAAAGATAAAGTGCTTGAGTCTAAAATCCCCATTGAAAACCTTTATGAATCTCAAGCTAGTTCAACAATATCTACCCATTGTGGACCAGGAACAATTGGAATCTTATATATTGAAAAATAATTAAAAAGCAAGTATAATATAAATGCTATGAAGTAGAGTAGTAAGTATTTGAAGTTGTTTTAAAGAGAGCACTACTAGGTGAAAAAGTGCAAATAACTGATACTGAAGTCGCTATGGAGCTAATAAACTGAAATCTAGTAAGTTTATTCGGGTAGTTTCGTTAATAACTTTCGAGTGCTAGCATAATGCTAGAAATAAGGTGGTACCGCGATAATTTCGTCCTTAGATTTTCTAAGGATGTTTTTTTATTAAAAAGGAGAGGTTATGCGAAAAATAAAGACAGAAAATATTGTTTTAAGAAAAATTAATCTTGAGGATGCCCCTGAGATGTATGCTTATGCCAAAAATCCTCTAATTGGGGATATGGCTGGCTGGAATGCTCATCAATCGGTAGAAGAAACAGTTAGTATTATTAAAACATTAGAACTATTAAAAACATATGCAATAATTTATGAAGGAAAGATGGTTGGAACAATCGGCTATGAAATTGTGCAAAATAAGCTAGTTTTAGGATATGCCCTTAATCAAGACTATTGGGGTAAGAATATAATGCATCGATCGTTAAAAGCATTATTTATTTATGCTTTTAATCATCTTAATGTTGAAGTTGTCGAAGCAACCGTCTACTTAGATAATCTTAAAAGTCAAAATGTTTTATTGAAACTTAATTTTAAAAATAAAGGTATTGTAAATAAAATAATTAATCAAAAAAATAGGGAAGTATATTTATTTAATCTTAATAAAAAAGAATTTGAAGGGATGATAAAAAATGTCAATTAGTAAAAAGTTTGAACATGAAGAAGTAGCCAAAGGATTATATCAGTTTTGGCTTGATAATGGCTATTTTAATGTTTTAAATAATGATAAGAAACCGTTTGTTACGGTTATTCCACCACCAAATATTACTGGCAAACTTCACTTAGGTCATGCAATGGATAATACCTTACAAGATATTATTATTCGCAGGAAAAGAATGCAAGGTTATGATGCCCTTTTTCTTCCTGGGATGGATCATGCTGGAATTGCTACACAGGCTGTTGTTGAACAGAAGTTAAGAGAGCAAGGTATTTCACGTTATGATTTAGGGCGAGAAGAATTTTTAAAAGAAATGTGGAGATGGAAAGATCAGTACGCTTCACATATTCGCAAACAGTGGGAAAGTTTAGGAATCTCAGTTGATTACAATTTTGAAGCTTTCACATTAGATGCAAACTTAAATGATGCTGTTAATGAAGTTTTTTTAAGGCTCTATGAAAAAGGCTTAATATATCGGGGGAATAGAATTATTCACTGGGATGTTGAAGCAAAAACAGCTTTAAGTAATATTGAAGTAAATTATGAAGAAGAAGCGGGCTTTCTTTATTATATTAATTATCCACTTGTAGAAGAAAAAGGACATTTAACTATTGCAACGACAAGACCAGAAACAATGTTTGCCGATCAAGCTTTAATGGTTAATCCTAATGATGAAAAATTTAAAGATTACTTAGGGAAGTTTGTCTATATCCCAGGAACTAGTCACAAAATTCCAATTATTGCTGATAGTTACGTTGATATGGAGTTTGGAACTGGAGTTGTAAAAGTAACTCCTGCCCATGATGCTAATGACTTTGAAGTGGGCATCCGACATAATTTAGCTATGCCGCTTTGTATGGATGAAAAGGGGATTATGAATGAACTTGCTGGTAAGTATCAAGGATTAGAAAGATTTGCATGTAGAAGTATGGTTGTTGCAGATTTAAAAGAGTTAAATCTAATCAATAAAATTGAAGACTATACTCATAGTATCGGTAGAAGTGAAAGAACAAACGTTATTGTTGAACCAAGACTTTCTCTGCAGTGGTTTATTAAGATGAAACCATTAGCTGAAAGGTCTTTGAAAGAACAAACAGCTAAATTCTATCCAGAAAGATTTTTAAAAGTTTATGAAAACTGGATGGAAAACATTGAAGATTGGTGTATTTCTAGACAACTTTGGTGGGGTCACCGAATTCCTGTTTATTATAAAGGTGATGAGATGAAAGTAAGTAAGGAACATCCTGGTGAAGGTTGGACTCAAGATGAGGATGTTTTAGATACGTGGTTTTCAAGCGCTCTTTGGCCATTTTCTACTTTAGGATGGTTAGATAATAAGCAAATATTTGAAAAATATTATCCGACAGATGTCTTAGTTACAGGTTATGATATCATTTTCTTTTGGGTGGCAAGAATGATTTTTCAAGGATTAGAGTTTACTAATCAAACTCCTTTTAAAGATGTTTTAATTCATGGTTTAATTAGAGCTAATGACGGAAGAAAAATGTCTAAATCATTAGGAAATGGAATTGATCCAGCTGATATTATTAAAGATTATGGAATTGATGCTTTAAGATATTTCTTATCGACAAATTCAACACCAGGTCAAGATATGCGTTTTGAAATGGAGAAGGTCGAATCTTCTTGGAACTTCATAAACAAATTATGGAATATGTCAAGGTTTGTCGAGATGAACGTTCATGAAGTTATTAGTATTAATGAAGTAGATTTAACCATTTACGATAAAGACTTATTAATGAGACTAGATGAAGTTATTAAAGAAGCTGACTATTTTTATGATAAATATGATTTTGGGGAAGCTAGTAAAGTTATTTATAATTTTACTTGGAACTATTTTGCAAGTAATTATATTGAATATGCTAAGGAAAACTTAAAAACAAATAAAGCGTCAACGATGGCAACTCTTCATCACACTTTAACAACAATTTTAAAGTTACTTCATCCAATCATTCCTTTTGCTAGCGAAAGACTATATCAAAGTTTAACTAAGAAACCGTCAATTATGGTTGAAAGTTGGCCGGAAGTTACTAATATTAAAGATAATGATGCTTATCAAACATTAACTAGTTTAAATGAAATTATTAGACAAGTGAGACACTTTAGACAAGAAAAGCAACTTAGTAATGATCTTTTAATCTACTTAGAAACTAAAAATGAGTTATTAATAAAGGAAAAATCATTATTGGCTAAATTTTTAAAAGCGAGTGATTTAATCTTTAAAAAAGAAGATAAAGAAACAATTTTAATAACTGGTGTTGATTATAATATTTATCTTAATAAAGGTGATGTTATTACAAGAGAAGAGGAAATAAAAGAAATTGAAACTGCGTTAGCGACTTTGGAATTTGAATTAAAACGAAGCGAAAACATGCTTAAAAATGAAAATTTCTTAAAGAAAGCCAAACCAGAAAAAGTTTTAGAAGAACAAGAAAAACAAGCAAATTACTTAAAACAATATTATGATTTAAAGGAAAAATTAGAAAACATATGAAGTTAAAAGAAGCAATTTCTTGGTTAGAAAACAGACCAAGATTTAAAGATAAAGTTAGTTTAGATAAAATGAGAAAACTTAATCAAAGGTTAGGAAACCCTGATCAAAGTTTCAAGTCGATTCATATTACTGGAACTAATGGGAAAGGCTCTACAGCGCACTTTTTGAGCGGTATTTTAAAGAGTAAATATAAAGTTGGTCTCTTTACTTCACCATATATTTTAAAGTTTAATGAAAGACTACAAATAAATGATGAGATGATCGAAGATGAGAAACTTTTAAATTACATTTTAACAATTAAAAAGTTTATTGAGGAGTATGAAAGGGAAATTGATGATAAATTTACTTTTTTTGAAATTTTAACAATTATTGCCTTTCTTTATTTTAAAGATGAAAAAGTGGACTATGCAATTATTGAAGTGGGAATTGGGGGAAGATTAGACTCAACAAATATCATTAACCCAGTAGCCGCTGTAATTACCTCGCTTGGTTATGATCATGAAATGCAGTTAGGCAATTCCCTTGAAAGTATTTTAGATAACAAACTAGGAATAGTGAAAAATAACGTACCATTATTTACGGCAGTAGTTGGCTTTGATGAGATGATTAATGCTTATGTAGATAAACATGAAACAAATGTTACATATGTGAAGAGTAATGAGGTGGAAATAATTAGTAATTTTCCTTTGGAATTTATCTTTAACGGTGTAACTTATCAACCAAGAATGCAAGGATTATTTCAAATAACTAATGCGCTTCTGGCTCTTAAGGTAGCAAAAAAAATTGATGATAGTATTACTAATGAAGAATTAGTAAAGGGGATAAACAGTAGTTATAACCCAGGAAGGTTTGAGTTAGTTAAAGTAAATCCGTATGTTATTTTAGATGGTGCTCATAATGAAGCCGCAATGAAGGCCTTATTTAAGAGCGTTAATAAGTTTTTTAATAAAGGTAAAGTTAAAGTGCTCTTTGCTTGTATGGATGATAAACCGTTTGCTGAAATGATTGAAATATTAAAGAAAATGAGCAATGAAATAATTTTAACGGAAATTGATTATCACCGCGCTTATAAAGTTGTTAATATGCATGAACAGTTTAAGAAGTTTCAAAATCCTTTAGACGGATATAAAGAAATTGTTAGCAAAATAAGTAACGATGAAGTTCTAATTGTTACAGGGTCATTGTATTTTGTGAGTTTTATGAAAAATAATTTATAAATTGCTTTAAAAAATCACTCTTTTTCATATATATAAGATGAGGAGAGTGATTTTTTTATGCAAAAACTAAGAAATTTACCAAAAAAAGAAAGACCAAGAGAAAGGTTAATTGAATTTGGAGTCCATGGTTTATCAAATATCGAGTTATTAGCAATTATTTTAAAAACAGGAACAAAAGAAGAGTCAGTCTTAGAGTTATCAAGGACAATCCTTCAAACTATTGAAAGACCGACAAGTTTGTTAAATATTACTTATGAAGAGCTCATTCAGATAAAGGGGATTGGCATGGCTAAGGCAACCTCGCTAATTGCATCATTAGAACTTTATAAACGATTATTAGCCGATTTAAATAAAAAAAAGAGTGCAATTACTGATGCAAGTGATGTTTATTATTTATTTGAAAGTGAGTTAAATCCTTTAGAACAAGAACATTTTTATTGCTTATATTTAGATACTAAAAATAAAGTAATTGCCAAAAAAAGGTTATTTATTGGGACTTTAAACTCAACAGTAATAACACCAAGAGACATTTTTAAATATGCAATTAGATTTAATAGTCCTTCAGTAATTTTTATTCATAACCATCCCTCAGGAGATCCAAAGCCCTCAAGAGAAGATTATCTTTCCACACAAAAGCTTGTTGATGGAGCTAGTGTTATTGGGGTAAGAGTAATAGATCATATTGTAATAGGGAGAAAAAGTTGTTATTCGATTATTGAAGACAAACAATATTTTTTTTAATATCTCTTAATAATTTAGTATAATAGATTAAGAGGTATGAGAAAATGAAAGATAAATCGAGAAAACTCTGGTATGCAGTCGCAATCGGCGTAATTATATTACTTTTTTTAATAATATTATCATCGATCTTAAATATTGGTGAAAAATTAAGAAATGTTCATCAATATTTAGAATATGGTTTTTATGGACTTAGTGCTATTTTGGTTTATTTATTATTAATTAGACCAGTCCGAATTATTGTTTTATCACCTGCTTTTAATATTGAAACAGTTTTAGATAAACCTTCAAAACAACGCTATCAAACATATAAAAAGGTTGCGAGCACTTTGATAAAAAATGGTGATATTAGTAATAGAGAAATTGAAGGATTAAAAGTTTCAATGGGAGATCCAGTCTTACTTCAAAAAGATTTAAATGAAATCTTTAATTCAACACTTAAAAAAAGAGTTAATAAATTAATTTTCAATCATGCTAAAACAGTTTTTATCTCGACAGCTATCTCACAAAATGGTCGTCTTGACTTAATAGCTTCTTTAGTAGTAAATGTAAGGTTAGTTAAAGAAATAGTGAGAACTTGTGGGTTTAGACCTAATTTTAAAAATCTTTCTAAATTAACTTTAAAAGTCTTTTCAACAGCCTTAATTGCGGAAGGTTTAGAAAATGTTGATTTTAGCGAAATGTTACCTGGAAATATTCAAAGTGCCTTAAGGTCAATTCCTTTTGCAAAAGTAGTAACAGAATCAATTGCTCAAGGAACTTCTAATGCAATTCTTACTTTAAGAATAGGCATTATAACGCGCAAATATTTATTTGCTGATAGTAAAGAATTAAGTAGAAATGCAATAAGAAAAGGTGCTTTTGTAGAAACAATTAAAATGTTACCAAGCGTTTTAAAAGATTCCTTTAATAACATCCCTGAAAAATTTAAAAATATCTTTAAAAAGAAAGAAAATGAAGCTGAAACAGCAGAAGAATAATAAAAAGATTATTTTATTGTTATCTATAGATAAAGGGAAAATATTTTTATTGACAAAGGTAGCCAAATAAGGTAAAATAAATCCGTTGTATAAAAGTACCACATAGAAAAGGTTGATAAATACTAATAAAGTTACCTTAATAGTGAGTCTTCAAAATAAAAAGGAGGGTAAAATATGTATGCAGTAATTCAAACTGGTGGAAAACAATTAAAAGTTGAAGTAGGTCAAGAAATATTTGTCGAAAAACTTGAAGCAGATGTTGATGATATTATAACTTTTGAAGAAGTTTTATTAGTTAGTGATGAAAAAGTTCAAGTAGGAACTCCACATGTTAAAGGAGCAACTGTTGAATGTAAAGTTCTAAAACAAGGTCGATCTAAAAAAATTATCGTTTTTAAATACAAACCTAAAAAGAACTATAAGAAAAAACAAGGTCATAGACAGCCTTATACTAAATTATTAGTTGAAGCAATTAAGTTTTAATAATGATTTATTATCAAATTGTTAAAGACTATGAAATAACGATTCATGGTCATGCTAATTATGACGAAGAAGGAAAAGATATTGTGTGTGCTAGTGTTTCAACAGCAATTATCTTAACAAGTAATCTTATTAAAAGATTTGATGATTTGGATTTAGTAGAAATTCATCTAGATGAAGGAGATTTTTCTATTAAACCACTTAAGTTAAATAAAAGATTATCAATTTTGTTAGATAATTTAATTTGGACACTTAAAGAACTAGAAATTCAATATCCAGATTACATCAAAAGGAGTGATTCAAATGTTTAAATTAAATATTCAATTATTCGCCTCTAAAAAAGGAGTCGGATCTACAAGAAACGGAAGAGATTCTCATTCTAAAAGACTTGGTAGTAAACTATCAGATGGACAATATGCTAAAGCAGGAGCGATTATTTATCGCCAACGTGGAACTAAAATTCACCCAGGAACTAATGTAGGTCGTGGTGGAGACGACACATTATTTGCTTTAACATCAGGATTTGTTCGTTATGAACGTTTAGATAAAAAAAGAAAACAAGTTTCTGTTTATGAAGGATAAGGTCTCTTATCCTTTTTTATTACGATTATGTTTATAGACTTAGTTATAATTGATGTTAAAGCCGGTAAAGGCGGCAACGGAATCGTTGCTTTTAGAAGAGAAAAATATGTAGAATTTGGCGGACCTGCTGGCGGTGACGGTGGCAATGGAGGTGACGTCATTTTTGAGGCTAGTGATCAAATCAATACTTTAATTGATTTTTCTTATAACAAGCATCTTAAAGCTTTAGATGGAGAAAATGGTCTTAATAAAAATAAACACGGGAAAAATGCCGAACATTCAATTATTAAAGTTCCTCTAGGTACACAAGTTTTTGATTTTGAAACTAATTTATTACTTTTCGATTTTACAATCAATGGCCAACAAGAAGTTATTGCCAAAGGTGGTAAAGGAGGAAGAGGAAATACAAGTTTTAAAACTCATAATAATCCTGCCCCTCATTATAGTGAAAATGGTGATATGGGCGAAACTTTAAAATTAAAGTTAGAACTTAAAGTGCTCGCTGACGTTGGTTTAGTAGGTTTACCTAATGCTGGAAAATCAACATTGATTGGTGCACTTTCAAATGCAAAACCAAAAATTGGTAGTTATCCTTTTACAACTTTAAATCCTAATTTAGGAATTGTAAAAATTGATTTGGAAAAGTCTTTCGTAATGGCTGATTTACCTGGTTTAATTGAAGGAGCTTCGAGTGGAAGTGGCCTTGGCATTCAATTTTTAAAACATATTGAAAGATGCCGAGTATTAGTTCATCTAATTTCAATGGACGAACATGACTTAGAAGATCCTTACGAAGAGTTTATCAAGATTAATAATGAGTTAAAGGAGTTTAATGAAGATTTAATTAAAAGGCCTATGATTGTTTGTGCAACAAAAATGGACACAATTAATGCTAATAAGCAATTAGAAAAGTTAAAAAATGAGTTGCCTGAACTAACCATTTATGAAATCTCTGTTTTTAAAAATAGTGGTCTTAATGAACTTAAGTATAAGATCTTTGAAGAAGTGAAAAAAGCACCTAAAATTGAGACTGCACCGCTCCATAAACTATATCAAGTTAGTCCAGAAACATTTTATACAATTACACTCGCTGATGATGGTATTTATGAAATAGGCGGTGATGGTATAAAACGGATCTTTGAACGAACTAATTTTAATAATCCAGAGGGAGTAAGAAGATTTACCTATCAACTTAATAAATTTGGAATTACAAATGAATTAAGAGAAAAAGGTGTTAAACAAGGTGATGAAGTAAGAATTTTCGGCTTTTTATTTGAAATGGCTGATTAAAATAATTTTAGCAATAAAAAAACGTCAAATGACGTTTTTTTTTGATAAATTAAGGAAATTATTTTTTTCTCTTTTTCGAATAAAAGTATATTCCAATGGCAGCTCCTGAAATAGGGACAACAATAATTAAGAATGGTACTAAAAAGACAACCGCTTGAGAAAAGAATGAGAAAATTGCTTTTACAGATGTCCAACCTAACTTAAACGCGTTAGACAATTTAGTGCCATATGATGGTGGATTAGGACTACCTTTTGGCCCATAAATCCAAATTGTCACTACACTATAATCAACTAAAGAGTCATACTCATTTAACTTGCGCTCTATTTGGCGTAATTGCGCATCTACTTCACTAATTCGTTGGCTAATTGAAATCATATCATAAACGCTTGCTTCTGTATAAAGCTGGTTAAGTCTGTCAAGTTCATTTTCTAATGATTCTTTAATAGCGTTAGTATTAAGATAGTCTAGAGAAACGTCAGTAGATGTCATTTCATAATTAGTTGTCTCATAATCACCTTTTAATTTATTAGTAAAACTACTTAATCTACTTGATTTAATTCTTAGAGTAATATGGTTAGTATTTGTAGTTACTCTTTCACCTTCAACCCATTCATCATTTTCTAATAAAGCTTTGATTTCGCCTGTCGTTTTAGAAAGGTTTTCAGCTTTCAAAGAGATATTTACTCTATATATTATCTTTCTCTCTGATTGATTGTTAATCTCACTATTTTCTAATCCTCCACCTTCTCCACTGGAATCAGTGTCATTATTCTTTCCGTTATAACCTGAATTACAAGCAACTAAAGAAAGTGCTAAAAATAGTGTTGTTAAAAGTATAAATAATCTTTTTTTCATGGTATCAACTCCTTAAAAGTATGATAACATGTATTCAAAATGATTACAAACATATTTTATAAAATGCATAAATAAGCAATAACATACAAAGAAGCTTAGTAAAAGGATTTAAATATGATAAAATATTTATATATAATCGAGGTGATGTAATGGAATTATTTATTAAGGAACATATTGCTGAAAAGGAAAAGAAAAGGCTTTTTTTAGTTCATGGGATTTGTGAACATAGTGGTAGATACAGCCCGTTTATTGAAGCATTAAATAAAGCGGATGTTTCGGTCATTAGTTATGATTTACGTGGTCATGGTCTAAGTCTAGGTAAAAGGGGAACGATTAATAGTTTTAAAACTCATCTAAATGATTTGAGTAAAATCATCGATCAGTATTTTAATGATAAAGTAGAAAATATTTTGTTTGGTCACTCTATGGGCGGGTTAATAGGCCATCTATATCTTGTTTCAAATCCAAAAGTAAGTAGATATATTTCCTCAGGAGCACCAACTGACTTTATTAATAAAGTAAAACCTTTTAAAGTGATTCCTTTTCAACTTATTGGTTGGGTTACTTTGAAAAACAGTTTTGCTAATGGTTCACTTTCTACGGATAAAGAGATAGAAGACAACTATCTAAGTGATCCGCTAGTATTAAAGAAGTATAAAGTTAAGCTTGCAGGAGAAATGTTTGTCAAAGGAATTAAGTATTTACAAAAGAATTTTAATAAGCATCAACTACCAACGCTTTTTTTACATGGTGAAAAAGATCAAATTGTACCTTGTGAAATGAGTGTAAACATGTTTAATAAATTACCTAATATTAATAATAAGTTAATTATTTACGGTGAGATGCAACACGAGATCTTAAATGAAATTGAAAAGGAAAAAGTAATTAAAGATATTATTGGGTGGATTTATGAGTAAATTTATTTTAGCGATTGATCAAGGAACTACTTCAAGTAGAGTGTTAGTTATTGATCAGGAAACAAGACTTAAAGAGATTTTTACACATGACTTTAAGCAAATTTTTAAAGATGATCAAGTACTTCAAAATAGTGAAGAAATATATTTAGGTTTAAAAGATATTTTAGATAAAGCAATTAATAAATATAAAAAAGAAAATATAGTCGCAATTGGTATTACTAACCAACGAGAAACAACTGTTATTTTTAATGAACAAGGAAATCCGCTTGACTATGCTATTTCTTGGCAATCAAAACATACTAAAGAGATCTGTGATACGTGGAGTGTTTTAGGTTATGCGCCATTAATAAAAGAGACTACGGGGCTTGAGATTAACCCCTATTTTAGTGCTTCTAAAATGGTTGATTTATTAAATAAACCCCATATTAAAACTCATTTAAAAACAAGTAAAGCATTTTTTGGGACGATGGATACTTTTATTCTTTATAAACTTACGAACGGTAAATCGTTTTTCACTGATATTACTAATGCCTCAAGAACAATGGTTTTTGATATTAATAAAAAAGTTTATTGTGAGAGGTTACTGAGTTTGTTTAATATTCCTAAAGAAATGTTAGCTGAAGTTAAGTCTAATAATGATTATTTTGGAGACTATTTAGGTATTCCTATTAAAGCGATGATTGGTGATCAGCAAAGTGCTCTATTTGGTCATTTATGTTTAAGTAAAGGAACGATGAAGGTTACTTATGGAACGGGAGCTTTTATTTTAATGAATACTGGCGAAGAAGTTTATCAGTCTAAATCCGGTTTAATTTCTACGATTTTCTATGATATTGATGGGATTACTAATTATGCTTTAGAAGGTTCCATTTTTATTGCAGGGGCAAGTGTTTTATGGTTAAAGGATCAGCTAAATGTTATTAATGAGAGTTATCAAAGTGAAGAAGAAGCTTTGAAGAGTAATAATGAGATGTATTTCGTACCAGCTTTTGTTGGACTTGGTGCACCGTATTGGGATAGTGATGTGAGAGGTGCAATGTTTGGTATTACTCAAGAAATTAATAAAGCTGATATTATAAAAGCCACTTTAAATGCGATTGCTTATCAAGTCAAAGATGTTGTTGATGTAATGTTAAAAGAAGCAAAAATGCCACTAAAGGAAGTCCATATAGATGGTGGTGTAAGTAAAAATAATTATTTGATGCAGTTTCAAGCCGATTTATTAAGATGTCCTTTAGTAAAACCAGTGGAAAGTGAAATTACGGGATTAGGTGCGGCTTTTATAGCTGGTTTAGGGACTTTTTTTCCTTCCTTAAACTATCTAAAAGAAAAACAGCAATTTCAACAAACCTATCATCCGCTTATTTCTTTTAAAGAAGCAAGTAAATTATATGAAGGTTGGAAAATTGCTGTTAATAGTGCGAGAAGTTATAAACCATAAGTTAAAGCGTTTGTTTTAACGATTTCTTAAATTGTTTAGTTGTTTTAGTAATGTCTTTTCTTAAAGCTTTTTTAACTTTTTTAACTTTTCTTTGTTGATAGCTAATTAAAAACTTTTTACTATAAGTTATTCTTAAGTCACGCTTATTGGGGGCTTTTTCAATTTTACTAGTAATTTGTTTAACTTCTTCATTATTAGTTATAATTCTTTTTTGATGAAGAAGGTTACGTTTTTTTAAAGTATTAGTTAAACTAATTTTGTTTCTTTTTTGTTTATCGTTACTATTTTTAATTAATTGTTGGTGAGCATTATTTTTTGAAGTAGCTTCTTGAATGTTTTTCTTAATTTGATTTTGGATTTGCTTAATTTCAGCATTAACATCTTTTTTGGTTTCTTTAAGCTTTAAGAGATGTTTTCTTTTATTAACTTTAATAACATCATGATGATTTAAGGAAAAAGCATCAAGCAAGTTTTTATTATTATCGCTGACTTCTTTTTTATGGTCACGAAGTGATTTTATATAGTAGGAAGCTTTTTTATATTTATCTTTATGGAGTTTTTGGGCAACTTGTAAATTCTTAACTAAGTTACGATCCATACTTTCTAAAAGAGCGTTTAAATAAGTAGTAAGATCTTTTAAATGATTTTCACTATTCTTCACTGTTTTATCATATTTTTTAGCTAAGAAAGATAGTGATAATTGGTAATTATTAGTAAATTCTTGTTCAATTCTTAATTGTTCTTTTTTATTATAAGTGTACAAATGTTCTAGTAATAAAGAAAGAGATTGATAAGTGTTATTTACGTTTTCATCAAAAGCATTAAAAAGATAATTAATTTGTTTGATAATTACGGCATCTTTTGTACTAACAAAAGTATGGGCAATACTATTATATTCTGTTTGAAGAGAAGTGTTAATTTTTTTAAATTGGTTAAAAGTATCAGTTAAGTTTCTAATTGTTGAAAGTAGAGGTAAAGTATCTTTGGCGTGTTGAAGATCGAGCTCTTGGATTTGTTTTTCTTTTTGTTTTTCTAAATTATTAAAAGAAAAACTTAATGGTTTTAAAGAACTATTTAAACTATCTAACTCGCCGTTATTATCTTTAATAGTTTGTTTTGCCTTAGTTATTAATAATTTGGCTGCTAAAATATCTTCTTTAGTAGTTTTAATTTGCTTTCTTAGTTGTTTAATTGTTTTTAGAGCCTGGGCATCTAAATTTACTCTAAGTGCTCTTATTTGGTTAATAATTAGTTTTTTTAAATCTTCTTTTTCATTTATTTCAATTTCTAACTTAGTAATTAATTGATAAGTAAGTAAAGTGTTGTTTCTTAAATCACTTATTTTTTTATTAAGCGTTTTAATAGCTTTTTCTGTTTTGATTTTATTAAAATCGTGTTTATCGAGTATTTGCTTATATTGTTGATCATAATCAGATAATTTATGAGCAGAGATTTTCTCTTCAATTTGCTTAGTTAAGATAATGATGAGATTGATCAATATTTGTTCACTTATTTCTATTTGATTTTCTAATATTTCACTGAAAATTATTAAAGATTTAGATAGTAAAAAATCATCAATGAGCGCCGTTTTAGTTATTGAATCTAAAATTATTTTTCTTTCATCAAAAAAGTTTGTAAGCATTTGAAAGTATGTTTTGACTATTTTTTGGTGATAATCATTTTCTAATGCACTATTTTTAATATTTTCTAAAGCAACATAAGCGTTTAAGTCTTTTTGCTTATTTAGTTTAAGTTTTTCAGTTTCATAAACTAATTGTTCTTGTAAAAGACTTTCTTTAACCTTTTTATTTTCTAAAGCAACGTTTAATTTAGCAGTTTCTTTATCAATCTTAGAATTAGTTTCAATAATAAATAAATCATCTTGATGTTTTCTACTCAATGACTTTAATTCGTTAACACTATGATTAATTTGTTTTGTAATTAATTCTTCTTTAACAATACCGTCATAAACATTTTTTTGATATTGGACATCTAAGTAAACGTTACCCTTTAAATTATCTACTTCATATTGATAGTTATGTTCTAATAAAGTAGATTCTAATTTTAAAGAAAGAAGATCTAGGTGTGATTGATATAAAATAGTTGATTTACTATTTAAAAAGGAATCTCTTTTAAAGGTTTGTTCTAGTGAGAGTAGATTACTTTCACTAAAGTGAAGTAGTCTAGCATTGGAAAGTTGGCTATCAAGAGGAGAAATTTCAATTGCTTGCTTGGATTCGATAATTTCTTTTTCGCTATTATGGAGCTTTTCTAATTGTTCTTTAACAGTTTTGTAGTAGTTGTTAAAGATTTCTTGTTTTCTTTTGGCATAGATTAAACTAGCATTTTTCTTTTCGTCTTTAATAAACCGCAAAGAGCGATATAATGCTAATCTTTTGAGATAGTATTTATTTAAATGGTATTTGTCTTTAAAATATATTTTTTTTCGTTCAGTTCGTTTAGCTTTAGTAATGTTTTCTAAGATTTTTAAGGAATTTTCAATTTGCTTTCGATAGTTTAAAAAAGAACGTTGGTAATCAGAGTTTAAAGTAACGTTTTGGTTTTTATAATTTTCATATTCTTTTAATAGTTCATTTAATTTTTTATTATATTCGTTTTTTTCTTGTTGGAAGAGAACGTTAATAGAAGTTATGTCTTTATTATAAATGGCATTTAAGAGGTTTTCTTTGTCTTCAAATACTTTTTTAATTTCATCATATTTGCTATCGATATTTGTTAAGTTGTTTTCAAAATCATCTAAAACGTCCCTATTTTCTATTTGTAAATGTTTTAGAAACTCGTCATTATCTTTGTCGAGATTATTTAAGGAATTTTTTAATTTTCCTTGGTTGCTATCGATTAATACTTTATAATTTTTATTAATTTCAATGATTTTATCATTAATTAATTCTGTAGTATTATAAAAATTTTGTTTATTGTTTAAAATTTTTTCTTTATGATTATCAGAAAAGTTACTATATTCATTTTCAAGATCTTCAATTAAATAATTTGTTCTTTTGATAATTTGATCTTCCAAAGTATTAAAAGAAGAAAGATGATTATTATAATTACTTGTTAAATCAGCAAGTTCTTTTTGATAAGTATTATTTAATTCTTTTGTTTTGGATAAATAATGCTTTTTTTTAGTATTTAAATCAGCATCAACTAAATTATTTTCTTGATTTAGTTTCAATAAAGATAAACTATATCTATTTCTTGTATCATTTAATTGTTTTAATTTATCGCTTTCTAAGTCTTTAATAATGTTATCTGTTTTTTTAATTAAGTCATCATATGTTTTTATTAAAAGAGCTGTTTCAGCTTGATTTTTTTTGTTTACTTTCAAAAATAATTGATTTGAGTTATCTTCAATATCTCTATTATTAGCTAATTTTTCCTTTAAAAGTTCTATTTCAGCTAAGTTATATGAAGCTTCAAATGTTGATAACTGATTATTAAGGTGAATGATGTTTGTTTTAGAAGCACTAAAAGAGTTAGCAATTAATTCGCTAACTTTATTTAACTCACTATTTGTAGAAAAAAGATTGTTTAAACTATTTAAATGTTCTTTTTGGTTAATTAAATAGTTTTCAATTGTTTTCTTCAATTAAACACCACCTTAACAAGTTAAATTATATCATATCTTAGTCTTTTTATTAAAAAATTATAATAATTCACTCCGCATTTAAAATAAATAAGGAAGCGCTCATTTTAAGACTTTTGTACTTAAAAAAGTTAATTAATAATGGTATAATAAAAAAAGGAGGTTGTTAATATGTATGCGTATTTAAAGGGAATAATAACCGAGATTGAACCAACTTATGTAACATTGGAAAATAATAACATTGGCTATTTAATTATTAGTCCAAATCCTTTTAGTTACCGTCTTAATGAAGAGGTGACTGTTTATATTCATCATTATTTAAGAGATGATATTGATAACTTATATGGTTTTCATACTAAATTAGAGAGAAGTCTATTTATTGATTTAATAAGTGTTTCAGGGATTGGGCCTAAAAGCGCCTTAGCAATTTTATCGTTAGGAGAGCCGGAAAAGATTTTAGCAGCGATCGAGATGAGCGATGTAAAGTTTTTGACTAAGTTTCCTGGAATTGGACCAAAGAGTGCTCAGCAAATTATTTTAGATTTAAAAGGGAAACTTGTTAAAGATGAAACTATCTCTAAAAAAGATGATGAAGTAAGTGAAGCTTTAAAAGCTTTAGGATATTCTAGTAAAGAAATATCTAAAGCGGTAAAAAATCTTGATGAAAGTTTATCGATTGAAGAAAGAGTTAAAAAGGCTTTGGGAGCGTTGATGAAATGAAAGATGAAAGAATAATTTCTAATTTAGCTTTAAAAGAAGATGAAGAAAAATCATTAAGACCACAGCTTTTAAAGGAATATGTTGGCCAAAGTGATATTAAGGAAGTTTTAGATATCTATATTAAGGCTGCATTAAAGAGAAATGAAGCGATTGACCATATTTTATTTTACGGTCCGCCTGGACTAGGAAAAACAACACTTGCCCAAATAGTTAGTAATGAAATGGGTGTTTCGATGAAAGTTACTAGTGGACCAGCGATTGAGAGAAGTGGAGACTTAGCAGCTATTCTAACGAGTTTAGAACCGGGAGATGTTTTATTTATTGATGAAATTCACCGCCTACCAAGAGTTGTTGAAGAAGTATTGTATGCAGCGATGGAAGATTATGTAATTGATATTTTGATTGGTAAAGATGAACAAACAAGATCAATTAGAATTGATTTACCTCCTTTCACTTTAATTGGAGCAACTACTAGGCTCGGAGAACTTTCAGGGCCTCTTAGAGATCGTTTTGGCGTTACTTTAAGGTTGAATTTTTACCAAGTTAATGAAATTGAAGATATTATTAGAAGAACAGCTTCTGTCTATAATAATCTAATTAATGAAGAGGCGGTTTTCGATTTAGCCAAAAGAAGTAGAGGAACACCACGAATAGCTAATCGACTGTTTCGGAGAGTAAGAGATTTTGCTGAAATAATGAGTGATGGTGTTGTTACCTATGAGATTACAAAAAATGCTTTATCGAAATTAGGTATTGATGAGACGGGATTAGATTTGACTGATAAAGCCTATTTATTAGCGATTATTGAAAAGTTTGGTGGGGGACCTGTCGGTGTTGAGGCGCTAAGTGCAGCTATTTTTGAAGATGTTAATACAATCGAAGATGTTTATGAACCATTTTTACTTCAAGAAGGTTTTATTCAAAGAACACCAAGAGGTAGAATAGCCCTTGAAAAGAGTTATCAATTGTTAGAAATAAAATATTTTAAAGGATTGTTTGATAAGTGAAAACAAGTTTATTTAATTATCAATTACCAGAAGAGTTAATTGCTCAACATCCAATTAAAGACCGTGATCATTCAAGGCTTTTAGTTGTTGATAAAAAGACTAATGAGATTACTCATCACCATTTTTATGAAATTATCAATGAACTAACTGAAAATGATGTTTTAGTAATTAATAATACAAAAGTAATCCCAGCAAGGTTAATTGGGAAGAAAACAACTGGCGGTGTAATAGAAGTTTTATTACTTCATGAAAATGATGATAAAACTTGGGAGTGCTTAATAAAACCAGCGAAAAGACTCAAAGAAGGACAAATGATCCATTTTAGTGATTCTTTACAAGGAACACTTATAAAACATTTAAAAGAAGGTCGAGCAATTGTTCAAATGGAATATCAAGGAATCTTTTTAGAAGTCTTAGAAGAGTTAGGAGAAATGCCTCTACCACCATATATTCATGAAAAATTAGAAGATAAAAACTCTTATCAAACCGTTTATGCAAAAGAACAGGGAAGTGCTGCTGCACCAACCGCGGGACTTCATTTTACTTCCGAGTTGCTAACTAAAATAAAGGCTAAAGGCATTGAAGTTATTGAGGTAACTCTTCATGTCGGGTTAGGGACCTTTAGACCGGTTACAGTTAGTGATATTACTAACCACATTATGCATGAAGAAAGTTATTATCTTTCATCAGAAGCAACAGCAAAATTGAATAAAGCAGTTAAAGAAGGTAAAAACATTATTGCTGTTGGAACAACTTCGCTTCGAACTTTAGAAGCAAATTATCAAGATGGTTTTCATAGTGGCCATTTTAGTACAAAGATCTTTATTTATCCTGGGTATAAATTTAAAGTAGTAAATAGTTTAATTACGAACTTTCATTTACCTGAATCAACGTTAATTATGTTAGTCAGTGCATTATCAAGCCAAAATTTAATCATGAAGGCTTATAATGAAGCTATCAAAGAAAAGTATCGTTTCTTTTCCTTTGGTGATGCAATGTTCATTAAATAGAAGGAGTAAGTTATGCCATTAGAAATAATTTTAGCTATTATAATTATCCCAATTATTATACTAGGGACATTATCGGTGATTTTTATTAATAAAAAGGTGAAAGTCAAAAGTATTAATATCGATTGGTTATTAACTATTTTTGGTGATAATAATCTTCAAAAAGTTGAAAAAACTAATAAAAGAATTAGTATTACTTTTAAAGACTTAAAAAAAGTTGATTTAGAAAGTTTAAAAAAAGCTACGAAAGGTATCTTTATCAAAGGAGAAACGGTTGTAGTAACGTTTTTAAATGACCAAGAAGAAATTTATGAAAGCCTCCAAAGATTAGTATAAAATGGAAAGCAATCTTACAAGTAAAAACCGTAAAGAAGGTTTTATAAAAGGAACAATCGTTGGGATCTTTCATATCATTCCAGGCATTTCTGGTGGCACTTTAGCTGCCGTTTTTGGCATTTATAAAAGAATGATTGAATCCATTGACTTGCTTTTTAAATCGCCACTTAAAGCGGTGAAGAATGGTTATGATATCTTTGTTGGGATCATTTCCGGTCTTTTGGGAAGTTTCTTTATTTTTTCTTATGGCTATGATGCTTTCCCCTTAGCAATTACCTTATTTTTTATGGGAATGTTACTTGGCGGAATAAGACCCGTTTTAAACTATTTAAAAGGTAATTTTAAGATTAGTAACATTTTAATAGCATTGTTGTTTTTTTTAATAATCTTTTCGATGTCTTTTTGGCCTGTTGGTGAATTTAAGAGTAACTCCTTTTACTTACTAGTTTTATTTTTTGCAGGATTCATTTCTGCAATAGTTGGTTTCGCTCCTGGAATAAGCGGATCACTATTGCTAATGGTTTTAGGATATTATGGTCATATTTTAAGCCTAGGTAAAGAGATCTTTGATGGTATCCTAGCTTTTAATTTTATCCCACTTAAAACAAATTTTTTTCCTTTGTTAGTTTTACTACTAGGGATGATTATTGGTTTTATTATCTCAATTAAATTAGTTAAGTTTTTATTAAAAAAATATGAAACAAAGTTTTATTTTGCCGTGTTTGGCATGGTTACTGCTAGTCCAATTACGATTCTTTTACACCTGAACAATGAATTTGGTTTAAAAACATTTAAGATAACAGAGTGGGCAGTTGGAATAGTGTTAGCCTTTTTTGGTGTTATCTTAGCTTTGAAAGTTGTTGATGATAATGCGAACTAAAAATGTCAAAAACTCAATTAAAATAGTAAAATCTTCACCACTTATATTAACAGAACCTAAAATAATAAAAGCACCGAAAATTCATTTAGAAATTGGTGCTGGTAAAGGAAGATTTATTATTGAAAAGGCAATTAAGCACCCTGATATTTTATTTGTTGCAGTGGAAAAATATAGCAGTATTTGTTTACGGATTTTACAAAAACAAGAAGAACTAAAGTTAACTAATTTAATTATTATTAATGAAGACGCACTTATATTGAATAACTATTTTCAAAAACAAAGTGTTGATGTTATTTATTTAAACTTTTCTGATCCTTGGCCAAAGCCAAGATATCATAAAAGAAGACTAACATTTACGACATATTTAAATTTATATAGAGACTTTTTAAAAAAAGATGGTAAAATATTATTTAGAACTGATCATCTTGACTTTTTTAATGATTCAATTGATTACTTTAAAGAAGCTGGATATTATTTAAGCAATCTTTCTTATGATTCGCCAACACTAGCAATAATGAGTGAGTACGAATTATTGAAAAGAGAGTATTTAAAAATAAACAGTTTAGAAGCTAAAGTGGAAGCATAGCTCAGCGGGAGAGCACCTGCTTGACGTGCAGGGGGTCGGGGGTTCAAATCCCTCTGTTTCCACCATATTAGCACGACAGTGTTGATACAATAGTATCGACTTTAAAGAATAGGAAAATAGGGAGAAAATCCCTATTTTCTTTTTTAGATGATACCACCATAAATCACTTAATAATAGAAATATGGTAAACGTAAAATATATACACTCGTAAACGTAAAATATATACACTCACCATCAATCTATGAAAAAACCACCGACAAAGGTGGTTTTATGCTAGTGGGTTCAACCCCCATATGGGCGGAGTTAGGCGGACTTATTCAATTTTTAAACTTTCTGGTAACGTGTTTGAATAGGGTGTTAAATCCTTCATATCAATTTTATTAATGTTTTCTAAAACATACATCAAATATTTTTGAACATCTAAATGATTAATGATAGCTGTTCTAATAACACTAAAAATAATAGTAGTATGTCTAGCACCTGCATAGGAACCTGATGTCATAAATACTTTTCTGTTTATGACAAAGGGTTTAACGGCACGCTCTGCAATATTGTTAGATATTTCTAAGTAAGGGTGATTAAGATATGCTAGTAAATCATCCCAGATACCTCTTACATATTTAACGGCCCCTTCAATTGGTGCGTTAGGACTTAAAGGTACATCAAAAATATGAGTCCTTAACTCATCAATAATTGGTAATTGATCAACAAGTCTTTTATTTATAATGTCATGAATAGGCACTTTATTTTCTTTATAATCCGCTTCAAATGTAAATAACTGATTAATCAACTCAAGTATTTTAAAAGAAAGGGTTTCTTTAATTTTATCTTGAGGTAATGATTTTATAATATCGGTAAATTTTCTCCTAGCATGAGCCCAACATCTTTGAAGTTTAATATGAGGGTTATCTTTCTTTAACTTATTATAACCACTATAATCATCACACACGATATAACCATGATAGTCTTTTAGCCAGGAAGCAGTTTGATTAATGGCTCTTGATTCATGAAAATCATAGATTTGAATTTGATTTTCATAATAACTGGAAGCATAGACATACACATAGCTTTTCTTTCTGTTCACATCATATTCAGGTTTTTTACTGATAACCAATGTGGTTTCATTCAACGTGAATAACTTTAACGCTGTTATGTAACAAATCAGACTTCATTTGGTTAAAAAGTGGTGTTAGCTTAAGAGTGTGATCCCTCCTGCATATATATTAGTTTACACCAAGTACAGGTTTTGGTATCAGTTCAAGGTAACATCAATCCCTATTAAAACAACTAGTTTTATAAACACAAAATTTAATAAAAGTCAATGGATTTGCTCAATTTTTATAATAAAAATTGCAAAGATAATAGCTTTATTATATAATTAAGGTGAAAAATGAAAGGGGGTAAAAAAATATGAAAAAAGTACGTATAATATTCATTTTTATAACAATTCTATTTGGTATATTTACACTTACAGCTTGTGCTTTTGATGGAAGTTTAATCGATCACAAGATAAATAGTATTCCGAAAAATAACTTAATAGAATTTAAGAAAGTTGTGTTTGAAGAAACTTTTATAGAAGTCGGTAGCGAACTGCCCATGCCCGTTATAGTGCAAAGTCAAGAAATGTTAATTACTTTTTTTAGTGAAAATGACATTTTATGGGAAAGTGATACTGATGTTTGGAATTCATACGATACGGATTATTTTGAAAACAAGGCACTTGTGTTTTACTTTTTTGGTGTATCTGGTACGCAAGAGCCATTTTACAGCATAGATTTTGTACAGGTTATAGACGGTGAATTAAAGTTATTTTTAACTCAACACGGCTCATCAGTTGGTCGGGCTTATTTCAAGATTATCATAGCAGTTGAGATTAGTAAGAGTTACATAGTAGATGTAGTTAGCGTAAATGCTAATATCAGAATAGTGGAGGATGTCGATATGAATGAACAATTGAAAATCCAAATCATTCAATCCGCATGGAGTGCCTTGTTTTTAGATAAACACTCAAGTGTCACCATCGATTACGTTTATATTGAACAATATTATGGTACCTTTAATGAAAGTGTAGCGGTACTGTTGTGGCTGAAAGACCATTCCTGGTTTCGTGAAGTTGTTGACATTAGTATCGCAGAATTTGAGTTTCGTTTTAATATTGGAAGGGAAATCAAAGTATGGCGAAACGGTACGTTTTATGGTTTGCAAGAAGCTGTAGATGAAGGTTTTCTCACATTAGAAAATATTAAAATCATACATGAAAAATGGTCAAATGAACAGTAGAAACATTTATGATAGAAGAAAGAAGTAGATGACTTTTAATAGGACAATTATTTAAATTATAGTAACAAAACTATATTAGGAGGGGAATTATGAAAAATGCTAAGAAAGTATCAGCACTGATTTTAGCTTTTTTTGTGTCATGTATTCTTTTTGCTATTTCAAGCAATAATGTTTACGCTTGGTCAGGTAGCACTGAGGAACAAGTTTCAGCAGATCATAAAGTCTATAGTAAAGCGACATTAGACGATAACTTTGCTGATGATACAGTTGTTATTGAGTTAAATAGAGAGGAAAGTTTCAAGTTCAAGAATTATACTTTCGCAGATTTTCCTGAAGTACACTTATCAAGTATTGAAGACGTGAATAATAATGCAACACGAATTATTCAAGAACAAATTACTGCTGAGAATATGGGAAAATCTAGTGCAATAGATAGGTTGATAGATAATGAATCTTACAGAAGAATTATCACTCTTAAATTGGTAGAGCCTGGCAAAAGGAAAGTTCTGGAAGCGATAAGATTGCTTGAAAAAAGAGATGATATTATTAGTGCTAGTCCTGATTATATTTACTATTTTAGAGCATTACCAAATGACCAAAGTTTTACTGATTCAAGTTTTATTGCTACACATGGAACGCAGTGGGGATTAAACGGAATTACTTGGAACATAGGTGCTTCTGAAGCTTGGGATATTACTACAGGATCAAGTGAAGTAATCGTTGGAATAATAGATACAGGAATTCGAGCAACACATCAAGATTTAGTAAATAGAGTTGATGTAGGATTAAGTAGAGATTTTACCCAAGGTAATCCAGTTGGTCATAATCCAGTGGATACCAATGGACATGGAACTATGGTTGCAGGAATAGTAGGTGCAGAAGGAAATAATAATCTAGGAATTACAGGTGTTGCTCAAAACATAACTCTGGTACAGTTAAGAGTTAGTATGTCATATGCTGGAGTAGGTGCTGTGCAGATTGCTGATGCAATTGATTACGCAACAGGAACATTTACAACAAGCAGACCGATTTCAATATTGAATTTCAGTGGAGGTAGTTCTAATGAGAGTACTGCTATTAGACAAGCGTTATTGTCGTACCCAGGATTATTTGTTTCAGCTGCTGATAATGCTAATTTAGATCACGACACATCGTTAGACTATCCTACTGAATATAGTAGAGATCCTAGCTTCACACGTAACAATATCATTTCTGTTAGTTCATTAAATTCGTTGGGTACAAAGCCTACTTTGGCAGCTTTTGGACAAACAAGCGTTACAATATTTGCTCCTGGAGAAGATATTTTAAGCACTCGCTCCACAAGTAATACAGCATATATAAGAGGAAGTGGAACCTCTTTTGCCACACCACATGTCGTAGGGGTAGCTGCATTAATGCTGTCAGTTAATCCGAATTTATCACCATCTCAAATTAAACAAATATTAATTAATACTGCTACATCATTTCCTGCTTTAAGCACACTTTGTGTAGCAGGAGGACGACTTAATGCATTAGCGGCAGTTCAAGATGTTCCACTACCACATTCACATTCATATGATGTTACATGGATTAATTATAGACAACATAGATCAATTTGTTCTTGTGGTGACAAAACAAGTCTAGTAGGACATGCTGTTTCAATTAATGATAATGGTTTTCCTTATAAAACTTGTTTAGTATGTGGTGGACCAGCTGAAATGGGATTTGTAGGATTCGATAATCTACCAAATATGTTTGAGTCATTATCATCAATTTATATTCGTGAGTACTTTGGAAACGATAGTTTTATATTGTCAAATGGCGTTATCGTTTTATCTGATATAGATTTAGAAGCGTATTATGAAGGCACACTTATTTTACCTGATTCATATGATTCCAGTAATCATCATAGTCATGATTGCGAAGCTTGTTATAGCGCATGTATAGATTGTGATAGTAGTTGTTATGACTGTGACGATTATAATGTTATGTATACCTACAATGATAGACGTAAAACATTGTATGTTCATCTAAATCGAAGAGAACAAGATTTCTTTAATAACTGAGTAAAGTAAACAATAAGTTGTGTAATAACAACAAATTTATAATAAAAAATGATTTTCAGCGAATTTAAATAACATAGGACTTGGTACTTCACTAAATATGTGAGGTACCTTTTCATTTTATGAATAACAAAAGTTGCCATCCCCCATCATCAAATAGTTAAATTAGCGATCCCCACCGAACGCCCCACATCTAAAATACGTGGGGCCTCTTTTTGAAAAAGTGAATTTGCTGTATCAAAATAGGTCACCCAACACATTAGTAAAGCATTAGTCTGATACTTCAAGTATTGGACTTTTTTTATCGTTTTTAGTCAAAAACAGTTAAAAACAACAAACCAGTGGTTGCGCTTGAATCAACCATTATCTCTCACGGTATGCCATACCCTGATAATGTCGTTATGGCTAAAAAAGTAGAACAAATTATTAGAGAAGAAGGTTCAATTCCTGCAACAATCGCAATCATGGATGGTAAGATCAAAATTGGATTATCATACCAAGATTTAGAAACATTAGCAAAATCAGAACACGCAATTAAAGTGTCAAGACGTGACTTAGCATCTGTTATCGCATTAAAACAATTAGGAGCAACGACGGTAGCATCTACAATGATTTGTGCAGAAATGGCAGGTATCAAATTCTTCGTTACTGGTGGTATCGGTGGGGTTCATAAAGACTATGAACAAACACTATATGTTTCAGCTGACCTTGAAGAATTAGGACAAACCGATGTCACTGTCATCTGTGTGGGTGCTAAAACGATTCTTGACTTACCAAGAACGATGGAGTACCTAGAAACTAAAGGTGTTTCAGTCGTTGGTTATCAAACGGAGGTACTGCCAGCATTTTACACTAGAACATCAAATATCAAACTACACTTATATGTCGATAGTGTTGAAGATTTGGCGAAAATTGTTTTTGCTAAAGAACAATTAAAATTAAAAGGTTACTTACTTGTTGCTAACCGAATCCCTGAAAAAGACTCACTTGATGGCGATTATATGAATGACATCATTAATAGAGAAGTAGAAGATTCTGTCAAAGATCATATCAGAGGTAAAAATGTTACACCATACCTACTCAAGAAAATTGTAGAAGAAACTCAAGGTAAGAGCTTAGAAGCTAACTTGGCACTTGTGTATAACAACGCAAAAGTTGGTGCGCTACTTGCTAAAGCTTATACGGCACTTCAAAAATAATTAAGTCAAAAAAGACAATTTGAGTCCATCTAGGATATCTAAATTGTCTTTTTTTCTGACGTTTGGTGATAAAAAGTTATAAAGT
>CAYZTG010000013.1:26435-26734 GCA_964481475.1 uncultured Acholeplasmataceae bacterium
AAAACATAATATGGATTCAAATTAAAAATATATGACTTTAAAAAAGCAGAATTATTCACTAACTAGTTGCGCGTTTTGTAGAAATCAATAAGCGACTAAAAACAAGGAATCATAATTAGCATTTCATATTGTTTTGCGATTAATTCAATAAATCTTTATTTATAAGTGTTATAATATAACTTGTAAACTACAAGATTTAATTTACAATTGATTGAATTTGTTACGATTGAAGGAGTGTCCATGAACAATAATCAAAAAGTCCTAATAGGACAAGGGAAAGTATCTAAAGTATATTTAAT
>CAYZTG010000014.1:0-26028 GCA_964481475.1 uncultured Acholeplasmataceae bacterium
ATGGTGTATAATTTTCAGTAAAAACTTCTTTAATTAAAGAGGTAGAAATCTTTTTTAAAAATAAAAATAAGAAAGTATTTGTAACAAGAGAACCAGGAGGTTCTAATGTTTCTGAACAAATTAGAAGTATTATTTTAGATAATAAAAATGTGATGTCGCCAAAAACTGAGGCATTGCTTTTTGCTGCAAGTAGAGTTGAGCATTTAGAGGAAATTATTTTAAAGAAACTTAAAGAAGGATATATTGTTTTGTGTGACCGTTATCTTGATTCATCACTAGCATACCAAGGATATGCTAGAGGGATAGGATTTGAAGAGATTTTAAAAATTAATTATTTTGCGGCAGAATACATGCCAAATTATACTATTTACATTGATAGCGATCCTTATGAGGGTCTAAATAGAGCTTTAAGTAGAGGTAAGGCAAATAGGCTTGATCATGAATCCTTAGAGTTTCATCAAAGAGTTAAAAAAGGGTATCAAATAATCATTGAAAATGATCCTGATCGTTTTATTGTTGTTAACGGTCATGGTAATATGGATCTTTTAATTGAAGATACTTTGAAGAAGTTAGAGGAAATATTTTAATGACAAAACATCCCCAAGTAGTAAGTATGTTTGAAAATTCCATTAAAAATAATCGTTTAAGTCATTTGTATTTACTGAATGGGTTAAAAGGTTCAGGTAAAAAAAGAGTAGCTAATTATGTGGCTAGTCGTCTTTTTGGAATGGAATATGCGGAACTTATCGAAAAGGGTCATATTAATTTGTTTTATATTGAACCTGATGGAGTTAGTATAAAAACAAGTCAGATTGAACAACTCCAACAAGAGTTTTATAAAACATCTTTAGTAGATGGATATAGAATTTATATCATTGATAAAGTTGATAAGTTGACTTTAAAAGCAGCTAACCAGTTGTTGAAGTTTTTAGAAGAGCCAGTTAGTAAAGTTTCTTTAGGGTTTTTACTAACTGATAATTTAGAAATGGTTATTGATACAATTAAATCAAGAAGCCAGATTATTAATTTACCAGCACCATCTGAAATAAGCTTAACGGAAAAGCTTTTAAAAGAAGATTTTGATTTATTTATGGCAGAGTTAATTCCTTACTTAGATAAAAATATTGATAATTTAAGAGAGATGAGAAATAACGCTAATATTAAAGTACTTCTTGATAATTTTAAAAACTATCTTGAGGCATTAACAAAAAAAGAAAACATGTGGCTATATGCTAATAGTCATTTACATGATATAAAGTATGACAAAGAACAACTAAATTATTTTTTACAATTATTATTAGTTTTCTATATTGATTTATATAATTATAAAGAGGATAACGAACTTAAAATAACTTCTTTAAAAGAAATATATTTAAAGTATGATATTTCCTTAAAGGAACTAAAAGTTCAATTAACAAACATTCAAGAAATAATTAAAATGTTAAATTATAATGTTAATGTAGATTTAGCGTTTAATAATTATTTATTAAAGGTATAGGTGATTAAATGTTAGTGTGTGAAGTTAAATTTAGAGAAGCAGGCAAAAGATATTATTTTAATCCTTTAGATTTTGCTGTTAAACATAACGATTTTGTTGTTGTTGAGACAGTTAGAGGAGTTGAGATTGGACAAATTGTCGGCGAAGTTAAAGATGCTGATACAACAAATATGGAAGAAATAAAACCAATTATTAGAATGGCAACTGATGTTGATATTTTATTAGCTGAAGAAAATAAACTTCTTGAAGAGGGAGTTATTTATAAAACAAAAGAGTTTGTAAAGACGCTTGATTTAAACATGAAAGTGCTAGGCTCGGATTATACTTTAAATAAAGATAAATTAATTATTTATTTTGAGTCAGAACAACGTGTTGATTTTAGAGATTTAGTAAGACTTTTAAGTGAAGAATATAGGACAAGAATCGAGTTAAGACAAATTGGTTCGAGAGATGGAGCGAAACTAATTGGAAGTATTGGCCCGTGCGGCTTAGTGACTTGCTGTGAAACATTTTTAGGTACTTTTGATAATGTCACCATAAAAATGGCTAAAAATCAAAACTTAAGTCTAAACCCACAAAAGATTAGTGGCAATTGCGGGAAGCTGCTTTGTTGTATTAAGTATGAAGATGAAACATATGAGGAGTTAAGAAAAACACTCCCAGATGTTAATGATTTTGTGATGACTAAAGAAGGGAAAGGGAAGGTTATCTCTATCCAAATTATAAAGCAAAGAGTAAGAGTCTTATTTCCTGAAGGCAACATTATTTCATTTGCAGCAAGTGAGGTAAAACGTGTGGCTCAAAAATGAGTTACTTGGTTATCCGAAGTACGTAATTTATCAAAAACCAGAAATGTTTTCTTTTACCTTAGATTCACTATTAATTGCTCACTATATTAAAGTTAGAAAAGATGTTAAAAACATTTTAGATTTAGGGACAGGTAATGGAGTTATCCCTCTTTATTTAACTTTAAAGACTAAAGCACATATTACCGGTATTGAAATTCAAAAAGAGGTAATTAATCTTGCTTTTAAAAGTATAATTCAAAATAATCTAACTGAACAAATAACACTTATAAATGGGGATTTGTTAGATAAAAGTATTTATCCTTTAAAAGAATATGATTTAATATGTGCGAATCCTCCTTATTTTAAAGTCAATGAAAAGAGTAATTTAAATGAATCAATATATAAAACTATTGCTAGACACGAAATAGAAGTTACCTTAGAAGGGTTACTTAAGACTGTTAGTGAAAAATTAAAAAATGGGGGATATTTTTATTTTATTCATCTTCCAAAAAGGTTAAAAGAATGCTTTTTATTATTAGAAAAGTATCAACTTGAACCAAAGAGAATGAGATTTGTTTATCCAAGTAAAAATAAAGAAGCAAATCATATTTTATTAGAAGTGAAAAAATCTCCTAATAAAGGAAATTTAATAATTGAACCACCTTTATATATTTATGAAAATGGAGAGTGGACAAAAGAAGTATTAGAAATTTATAATTACGGGAGGACCTAAAATGCTACTTAGTAATTTAAATAAAAAAGAAAAATTAAAGTTTTTAGATTTAGCAATTCATATGGTTTCAGTTGACGGAGAGGCAAATGCTAATGAAGAGAGAATCTTAAACATTATGCTTGCAGAAGTAGGGGATAACATTATTGATGAGTATACATTTACTTTATCTTCTAATGTAAATGAAACTATTGATTTTTTCGTCAAACAAGCCAAACCCGTGAGAAATATTGTCTTTCTAAATTTATTAAGTATTACAATGAGAGCTAATATTTATAATACGAGTGAACATTTCTTTTTGGATAATATTAGAAGACAATTTAAAATTAGTCTTACAAAGAAAAAAGAATTAATGGCACTTTTATATGATGAGAGAGATTTAAAAGAAAAAGCAAAAAGGGCTTGTTTAGAATAATGTTAGCAACAGGATTTTATTTAATTTCAACACCCATTGGCAACTTATCTGATATTACTTTAAGAGCTTTAGATGTCTTAGAGAATGTTGATATTTTGTATGCTGAAGATACGAGAGTCACCTTAAAATTGCTTAATCATTATCAAATTAAGAGAAAATTATTTTCTTACTTTGAGTATAATGAAGAAGAGGTTTTAAAAGAGATAAAGATCCATTTGTCAAATGGTTTAAGTGTCGGTTATGTAAGTGACGCAGGGACACCTGGTATTAATGATCCTGGGTATGGGATTGTTAAAAATATTAAAGATGATTTTAAGATCTTTAGTATTCCCGGTCCTAGTGCTTTTCTAACTGCACTAACTTCTTCAGGTTTACCGGTCCAGCCTTTTATCTTTATTGGCTTTTTGGATCGAAAAAAAGAAGCGAGAGAAAAGACCCTACTGATCTATAAAGATCTTCCGGCAACTTTAATTTTCTATGAAAGAAAAGACCGAATAATCCCTTTGATAAAGGATTTATATGATTTATATGGGAATAGGAAAGCGGTTATTGCAAGAGAATTAACGAAAAAATTTGAATCAATTTATGCTTTTAATTTAGCTGATGAAATTGAGATTGAGTTAAAGGGAGAATTTGTTTTATTAATAGAAGGTAGTAAAAAGGAATTAATTAATGACGAAAAAATACGCAATGCTTTAAATAGTTTTATCGAAGAAGGCTATTCTCGAAAAGAAGCTGTTTTAAAGGTTAGTGAATTGTTTGAAGTTGCAAAAAATAAAATATATCAATTATCGTTAAAGGAAGAATAAAAATGAAAGAAAAATTTTACATAACTACTGCCATTGCTTATGCCACAAATATTCCACATATAGGTAATGTATATGAAGCAGTATTGACAGATGCTATTGCAAGATTCAAAAGGTTAGAGGGCTATGATGTTCTCTTTCAAACAGGAACAGATGAGCATGGTCAAAAAATTGCCGATTTAGCAAATACCCTAGGTATTACACCGCAAAAACATGTTGATAATATTTCCAATGAAATCAAAAGAATATACCAACTGTTAGATGTTTCTTATGATAGATTTATTAGAACTACCGATAAAAAGCATCAGGATATGGTAGGGAAAATATTTAAAAGACTATATGATCAAGGAGACATTTTTTTAGGAAAGTATAGTGGTTGGTATAGTGTAAGTGAAGAGGCATTTATTTTTGATAAAGAGTTAATTGAAAAAGGTATTGGCGAAGCAGGTGATAAGCTTGTTTGGATGGAAGAAGAAACTTATTTTTTCAATTTAGGTAAATACCAAGAGCGCCTTTTAGATCACATTAAAAATAATGAAAATTTTATTATTCCTGAATCGCGTAAAAACGAGATGGTTAATAATTTTTTAAGTGCGCCACTCCATGACTTATCTGTAACTAGAACGTCTTTAAAATGGGGTATTCCCACATTTAATCCTCAACATGTTATTTATGTTTGGATTGATGCGTTAGCTAATTATATTACCACATTTGATCTGGATGAAAATTTTACGAGTCAAGAGTTTGCAAAATATTGGCCAGCTGATCTACATGTTATCGGCAAAGATATTTTACGTTTCCATACAATTTATTGGCCAATTTTATTAATGGCTTTAGAGATGCCTCTACCAAAAACTATTTTTGGTCATCCTTGGATTTTAATTGATAAGATGAAGATGAGTAAATCAATTGGTAATACTATGTATGTAGATGATTTATTAAAGCACTTTAGTAAAGATACAATTAGATATTATGTTTTGCATGAAATTCCTTATGCTCAAGATGGTAATATGACTTATGAATTGATTATCGAGAGAAATAATGGTGATTTAGCTAATACTCTTGGAAACTTAGTGAATAGAACTTTAGGAATGATTAATAAATACAATAAGGGAATTATTTATCAAGCTACTACTAAAAAAGAATATGATATTAACTTAAGAGAAGAAGCTATCAACGTTCTTCCTAAGATGAGATTGAAAATGGCTGACTATAAAGTTGGTGATGCTTTAGAGGAAATCATGAAACTTTTGAGATTAGCAAATAAGTTTATTGATTTGGCAGAACCGTGGAACTTAAATAAAAATCAAGAAACTACGGAGTTAAATGGTGTTTTGTATGAATTAATTGAAACGATTAGAATAGCGGCAACATTACTAAGACCATTTTTACCTGATACAGCGGAGAAAATCTTTAAACAACTAAATATTGATGTGAGTGATTTTGGTTCAACTAAAGAGTTTGGGCACTATCCAAATAACCATAAACCAAATGAAGCTTTTGTTTTATTTGAAAGGTATGATTTAGTTAAAAAGATGGAAGAAATTTTAAAAAGATAATTATTTTTAAATATTAATTAGGATAAATTTAGATATTTCTTGCATTAAACAATGAAATTATAGTATACTATATATAGAAATAAGATAGGGAGGAAACTATGAAAAAAGTTTTAGGATTTTTAGTTGCAATTATTGCAATATTTGCACTCGCATCATGTGAATCAGGTAGTTTTGAAATAGCTATGATTACAGATACGGGTGATATCGATGATGGTTCATTCAACCAAGGAACTTGGGAAGGAATCAAAGAGTATGCAAAAGCTAATAAGAAGAGTCATAAGTATTATAAGCCAGGCGGAGAAACAACAGGTGATTATGAAGCAGCAATTGACTTAGCAGTTTCAAAAGGTGCTAAAATCATTATTACACCAGGATTCTATTTTGAAGTACCTATTTTTAATGTTCAAGATAAATATCCAGAAGTTAAGTTTGTTTTACTTGACGGATCTCCAAACAATGGTGATTTCGAAGGTGATTTCCAAGCTAAAGTTGGCGACAATACATTAGCAATTTTCTTTAAAGAAGAGCAAGCAGGCTTTTTAGCAGGCTATGCAGCAATTAAAGAAGGATTTACTAAATTAGGATATATGGGCGGTATCGCAGTTCCAGCAGTTCAAAGATTTGGAATTGGTTGGGTTGCAGGTGCTTATCAAGCAGCAAGCGAACTTGAAATTACATCTTTTGAATTTAAAGCAGAACATTATACATATTTAGGTTCATTTGGTCCAAACGATGAATTTAAAACGATGGCTGCAAGCTGGTTTTCAAGCGGTGTTGAAGTAATTCACGCAGCTGCAGGTGGAGCTGGTTCGTCAGTTATGGCAGCAGCAGAAGATACAACAGGTAAATGGGTTGTTGGTGTTGATAGTGACCAAGCAAAAGCCTCTGACACAGTTCTTTCTTCAGCAACTAAAGGTGTTGGTGAAGCAGCTTACAAAGCGTTAGAAGCATTTTATAAAGATGAATTCCCAGGTGGAGAAACTTGGAATTTAGGAGTAGATGATGACTCAGTGAGCTTACCAATGACAACAAGTAGATTTGAAACATTTACTAATGATGATTACACAGCTTTATTTAACAAACTTGTTAACAAAACTTATGTTGCTCCAACAACAGCAGACGAGTTAGAAACTTTTATTAAAGCTTTACCAGGATTCACAAATGTTAATCTTGATGCTTTAAAAGGAAAAATCTAAAAATTATTTTTAATTATCAAAAAAAGATGTTAGAGATGAGGGAACAATATTTTTTGTTCCCTTTTTCTAAAAAAGAAAGAGCAAGATATTATGATTAGAATGGAAAATATCACTAAAACATTTGGAACACTTGTTGCGAATGATAATATTACTTTTGATGTGAAAAGAGGAGAGGTTCATGCCCTGCTTGGTGAAAACGGAGCAGGTAAATCAACTTTGATGTCAATCCTTTTTGGTTTGTACCAGCAAGATTCAGGAACAATTTATGTAAATAATGAAGAGGCAATTATTACTAACCCAAACGATGCAACTAAATATAATATTGGGATGGTTCATCAACATTTTAAATTAGTTGAAGTTTTTACTGTTTTAGAAAATATTGTTTTAGGTGTTGAAGAAACAAAAAATGGTTTATTAAGTTTAGATAATGCCAGAAGCAAGGTTAGTCAATTAATTGAAAGATATAATTTAAAAGTTGATCTAAATGCTAAAGTTAGTGATTTAACTGTTGGACAACAACAAAAAGTTGAGATTTTAAAAATGCTATACCGAGATAGCGATATATTAATATTTGACGAACCGACTGCTGTTTTGACACCACAAGAAATAATAGAATTAATTGAAATTATTAAATTATTTGCCAATGAAGGTAAAGCAATTATCTTAATTACTCACAAGTTAAATGAAATAAAACTATCAAGTGATAGATGTACTGTTTTAAGAAGAGGGAAGTTAATTGGAACTAAAGATGTGGCTGACTTATCGACAAAGCAAATGGCAGAGATGATGGTAGGAAGACCATTAGTATATGAGTATGAAAAAGCTAGTTATGAGCCAGGCAAGAAAATTTTAGATGTTTCTGGTCTTACTGTTAACGGTCGCCATAAGGAAATTCTTTCAAACATTACTTTTAATGTTAATGAAGGTGAGATTGTTGGGATTGCTGGAATTGATGGAAATGGTCAAAGTGAGTTAGTTTATGCCCTAGCAGGATTACAACCAATTCATAGTGGAGAAATATATTTAAATGATTTAAAAATTAGTAACGATAAAATTAAGGCAAGATATAAAAAAGGACTATCATATATTCCAGAAGATAGGCAACAAGATGGGTTAGTTTTAGATTTTGATATGGCTAATAATTTTATTTTACAATCATATAAGAATAAAAGATTTCAAAAGATGGGGTTTTTAAATTATTCAGAGATTTATAAAAATGCAGATAACTTGATTGATAATTTTGATATTAGAAGTGAGCAAGGAGCTACAACCTTAGTTAAGAGTATGAGTGGCGGTAATCAACAAAAAGTTATTATTGCTAGAGAGCTTGAACGTGAACATAATTTATTAATTGCGTTTCAGCCTACTAGAGGGCTTGATGTAGGAGCAATTGAAAATATTCATAAACAAATAATAAAAGAGCGAGATGAAAATAAAGGAGTATTATTGATTTCATATGAGTTAGATGAAATATTTAGTCTTGCTGATAGGATTTTAGTAATGTATGAAGGTAAAATAGTTGGCCAATTTATGACCAATGATGTAACTGCTGAAGATATAGGTCTCTATATGTCAGGTTCAAAAGGAGATCATCATGAAAAGTAAAATGAAGAGTATGACTCTAAACTTATATAATAAAATGAAACCAAGTTTATTAGCGATCGGGATTGGATTGCTGCTTGGTTTAGTTGTAATGATAATCTTTAATCCTTCACAGGCCTTCCCCGGCCTCCTTACGATGCTTACTGGTGGGTTAAGTATTGGAATGAAAAGTCTAGGAGATATTTTACTAAAAACTTCAACGATTACTTTAACGGGGCTTGCATTAGTAGTTGCCTTTAAAACAGGTTTATTTAATATTGGTGCCCCAGGGCAAATGATTTTAGGGGGATATGTGGCGGTTCACATTGGTGTTTTATGGACTATACCAGCTCCATTTCATTGGATTGTTGCCTTAATTTTAGGAACTATTGCTGGCTTAATATGGGGAATGATTCCTGGTCTTCTTAAAGCATTTACTAATACAAACGAAGTTGTTTCTAGCATTATGTCAAATTATATTGCGACATTCTTAGTTGTATTATTTATTAAACGAAATGTAAATAATCCTCAATATGGAAAATCACTTAATATTAAAGCAACTGCTGAACTACCAATGTTTGGTAACTTATTTGGCAATTCGAAAGTAAATATTGGAATAATTATTACTATTATTGTTGTAATAATCATTCATTATCTTTTCAAAAAAACAACTCTCGGTTATGCTTTAAAAGCATCGGGATTTAATCAAAGAGCTAGTAGATATGCAGGAATGAGTTCCAAGTGGAATATTGTAATAGCGATGGCAATATCAGGAGCATTAGCTGGTCTTGCAGGAGCAATAAATTTTTCAGTTATTGGAACAAACCTAGGAACAACTTATGATTTGTTACCAGAAGGTTTTGATGGGATAACAGTAGCTCTTTTGGGGTTGACAGAACCAATTGGGGCCTTGTTTGGGGGCTTTTTCCTAAGTTATATTAGGCAAGGCGGTTTTTATATGCAAGGAAATGGATTTCCTCCACAAATTATTGATATTATTACATCAGTGATAGTTTATACAACTTCAATTTCAATAGGTATTCAATTGTTTATTAAACATCTTAAAGAGAAGAAAGAAGTTGCTAAGAGATTAGCAAAGGAGGAAATTAACGATGATTGATATTATTCAACTATCTTTTGTGAGTATTGTTCCTTTACTAATTGTTGCTTTAGGCGGACTAATGAGCGAAAAAAGTGGTGTTACTAATATTGCTCTAGAAGGAATTATGTTATTAGGAGGGTTTATTGGTATTTGGGGGATAAAAATTTTACAAGAATCAGTACCAAATTTATCTCCACAAATTATCTTTTTAATCGGGATGTTAGTCGGCGGTATTATAGGCGGTTTATTTGTTTCCCTTCATGCTTTTGCCTCAATTAAAATGGGAGCTGACCAAACAATTAGTGCAACAGCACTTAACTTATTTGCACCCGCATTTGCGATTTTTACTGCAAGAACAATTATTGGCGGACAACAAGTAAAATTTAAAGGCAATTTTATGATTAAAAAAATACCGGTCCTAGGTGACATACCTATAATTGGGGAAATATTTTTCCAAAAAACTTATATTAGTTTCTATCTTTCAATTATTATATTAGTTGTTATTTGGGTAATAATGTATAAAACAAAGGTGGGACTAAGAATTAGAGCAGTGGGAGAAAACCCTCACGCAGCTGATGCTCAAGGAGTTAACATTTATAAAGTAAGATTTTTTTCTGTAATAGCTTCAGGATTTTTAGCAGGAATGGGAGGAGTAGTTTTTGTTGCAACAACTTCAGTTTCCTTCGATGCTACTGTTGCCGGGATGGGATTCTTAGCAATAGCTGTTTTAATATTTGGTAACTGGAAACCATGGCGAATTTTATTTGCAGCAATCTTCTTTGGTTTATTTAGAACGATTGCAAGCGCCTATACTTTAATTCCTTTCTTAAAGAATTTAAATTGGCCAACTGAAATTTACCGAATGATTCCTTATATAGCTACCCTTGTAGTTCTTGCTCTTACATCTAGAACAAGTAGAGCACCAAAAGCTATTGGGAAAGTGTACAATAAAGGTGATAGATAATTATTTATTCATTGTTTTAAAAATATTATAGCCATAATTATTAAATTAGATAAATAATGTTTGACAACTATCATAAGATAGTGTATTATAATCCCGGTACATTTTTTAAGATTTAAGCCATTTAGCCCTTATTATAAATAAGGAAAGAGGTTAATATGAGACAAACAACAATGCTTAGTGCACATAACGTACAAAGAAAATGGTATTTAATAGATGCCAAAGGACAAACTTTAGGTAGACTAGCTACTGAAGTTGCATCAATTTTAAAAGGAAAACACAATCCCCTTTACACTCCTCATGTAGATAGTGGTGATTATGTTATTGTTATTAATGCTAGTGAAATAGTTTTGACAGGTAATAAATGGAATGATAAATTATATTATCGCCATAGTGGATATCCTGGCGGTTTAAAATCAAGAACTGCTAAGGAAGTTATGGAAAAATTCCCAGAAAGAATGGTTGAACAAGCTGTTAAAGGAATGCTTCCAAAAACTAAATTAGGTAGACAAATGTATAGAAAACTATATGTTTATGCTAAAGATCATCATCCACATCAAGCACAAAACCCAGTTCATTTGGAGGTAAGATAAAATGAGTGCAGTTCAATATTTAGGCACAGGCCGCAGAAAAAAGAGTGTTGCACGTGTAATTTTAACAAGTGGCGATGGTGAGTTTGTTATTAACAAGCGCCCATTTGAAGATTATATTCCTTCAGCAGCAACAAGATTAGATGTTTTACAACCTTTAGAATTAACTGAGAATGTAGGAAGTTTTAATATTAGTGTTAATGTCCATGGAGGCGGATTAACTGGTCAAGCTGGAGCAATTCGTTTAGGAATCGCAAGGGCTTTACTTGAAGTAGATCCGGAATTAAGAAAGGTTTTAAAACCAGCTGGTTTAATTACTAGAGATTCCCGTGCTAAAGAACGTAAAAAGTATGGTCTTAAAAAAGCAAGAAAAGCCAGTCAATTTTCAAAACGTTAACAAGCTTAAGGATCTTTTCAAAAGGTCCTTTTATTTTTAAAATGTGAGGTGTAAAAATGAAAAATATTCGAGTTAGGTATGCGCCAAGCCCAACGGGGTTATTACATATTGGTAATGCTCGAACCGCTCTATTTAATTATTTATTTGCGAGACATTATGGCGGGAAAATAATCATTAGAATTGAAGATACTGATATCGCTAGACATGTAGAAGGCGGTGAGGAATCTCAACTTAATGATCTTTTTTGGCTAGGGATTAACTTTGATGAATCGCCAACTTTAGGCGGGGAATATGGCCCTTATCGTCAGTTAGAAAGGTTAGAGCTATATCGTAAGTATGCTTATGATCTTTTAGAGAGAGGTTTAGCATATAAAGACTTCAAAGAAGGTAGTGAAGCTTTCGCAATTAGATTTAAAAGTCCTGGTGATAAGACTTATGCCTTTAATGATATGGTTAGGGGAGAAACATCATTCCAAGGTAGTGATGTTGAAGATTGGATTATTTTAAAAGATAACGGCATTCCTACATATAACTTCGCCGTAGTTGTTGATGATCATTATATGGAAATTACACATGTGTTAAGAGGAGAAGAGCACATTACTAATACTCCTAAACAATTAATGATTTATGAGGCTTTTAATTGGGAAGCGCCACTTTTTGGACACATGACTTTAATAGTGAATGAAGAAAAGAAAAAACTTTCAAAAAGAGATTTTAGTATTGTTCAATATATAAGTGAGTATCGTAGTTTAGGCTACTTACCAGAAGCATTATTTAACTTTATTTCGCTTTTAGGTTGGAGTCCAAGTGTCAACGAAGAGATTTTATCAAAAGAACAAATAATTGAGTTATTTGATGAGAAAAGATTAACAAAAGCTCCTTCTATGTTTGATAAAGAGAAATTGAAGTTTATTAATCATACATATATTAAAAATATGGATTTAGATAACTTAATTAGTTTTTTAAAGCCATTTACAAAAACGATTGATAAAGATGAGAAATGGATTAATAGTTTTGTTAGTTTAGTTCATGATCGATTAGAATATGGAGCACAAATAAACGAATTATACCATGATTATTTTATAAATGATTTTATTCTTTTAGAACAAGAGATGGCATTCCTAAAGGAAGATCAAATATACAAAAAAGTAATAAGCGAGTTTTTAACTAAACTAACAGTAATTGACTTTGATGAAGATAGTATTAAAACCACATTAAAAGAAATTGGTAAAGAATTAAATGTTAAAGGCAAAGCATTGTATATGCCAACTAGAATTGCAGCAACATCAACTATGCATGGACCAGAGTTGCCTAAATTCCTTGTCCTTAAAGGTAAGGAACAAGTATTAAGCAATATTAAGAACACGTTAATAGCGTTGGAGGATTTATGAAAAGAATATTGATAGTTTTTACTTTGATAATGTCGTTATTTTTATTAGGAAGTTGTAATAAAAATAAAGGTGACTCAATTGTAATTACTAGTATCACACCAGGAAGAAAAGATGCTCATATTGAGTTGAAAGTTAATAACAACAAGCAATCAATAGAAGAAAAAACAATTCAAGCTGTTGTTTATTATGAAAATAATAAAGTTTCCACTTTTAATATAACAATTAACGAAGACGAAGATGATGAAACATTAAAAGAGTATATTATTAGCGTTACCGGATTAAATGTGAATAAAACTTATACAGTAGAGATAACTGCCTTAGTTAATAAAGTTAGAAAAACAGTTGCTAAAGGAACTTTTAAAACAACTTCTTCAGGTGGTACAGAAGACGAACCTAAATTAATTGTTACCGTTGAAGACTTCCTTGATATGGAAAAAGATGAAACAGCTTTTTACCGGTTAGAAAATGATCTAGATTTTACAGGGGTTAATTATAAGACTATTTTCGCAACTGCGTCAAAGAACTTTAAAGGAGAATTAGATGGTAATGGTAAGACACTTAGTAATATTACCATAACTGAAAGAACAACTTATTCAGGAATAATTGGCAGAAATAGTGGTCTCATTAAAAACTTAAATATTAAAAATATTAAAGTTGATTTCACTAAATCAACAACTTATTCACAGTATACAAGTTTAGTAGTAGGAAGAAATGTTGGCAAGATTGAAAATGTCAAAGTTAATGGAGAAATAACACTTAACTTTAACACTTCAATCGAAATTAATATTGGAGGAATTGCTGCTGTTTTAGAGGGAGATGGATCTATAAAAAATAGTGAAGTAGATATGTCTTTAGCAATTTCTATAACTTCAAGAGCCTCACTTAACATTGGTGGAATAGTTGGTAAGTTTAGAGAAGGTTATATCGAAAATGTTATTGCAACCTCAGACTATGATATTGCTAATGCAGAATCTTCAAATATTGGTGGTGCATTCGGTCTTGTTGAATACCCTAATAGAATCAAGGGAAATCAAATTGAAGTTGATTCCAAAATTACTTTAAAAACAAAAGTAACAGCTATTTCCACAGTAGATAAAACACTTAATATTAGTGTAGGTGGTTTTGCTGGTAGATTAAATGATTCAAGATTCGATAATGTCTATACTAAGACAAATATCGAAATTATTGAACCGCAAAATACGAAGCCTTTTGATGTAAGCACTTCAAGATTATTTGTTGGTGGATTGGTTGGTGTTTCTAATAATTTAACTCTTAATGAAAGTGTAGTTGAGGGAGCAATCAACTTAGTTCCAGATGAAGAGAATAATTCTTATGATAACCAATTTGAACAAGTTTTTGTTGGGGGCTTAGTTGGTGATTCTCAAAATGGTAGATTTGGTAAAGTGTTCAATAAAGGGATGATAATTAATGCTAGTGAGATCTCAAAAGAGGCAATAATAAATCCTCTTATTGGTAAAGAAATTAATACTAAAGTGAGCCAATATGCTTATGATAATTTTAGTAGTACTTTTAGCGATATAGTATATAACGATCGTGAGATTAATTATTTTTATGATTTTAAGTATCGTGTTACTCTTGATTATGGTTATGAAAACACTTTGGAGAATACTTTTTTTGTTGATGGTAATAAAGCTTTTTCAAAGCCAAATACACCAAGAAGAACGGACTATAAATTTATAGGTTGGTATGATGATGAGGGTATTTATCCTTTTACCAAAAAAGTAACCGAGAACATCCATTTAACTGCTCATTGGAAAAGTTCAAATACTAAATATTATATAGGATTTAATTTAGGTTATGAAACTGATGAAGTTATTAACCCAATTGAACTTTTAGAAAGTAAAGTTATTACCCCCGAAGAACCAACAAGAGCTGGTTATAAGTTTATGGGTTGGTTTGAGAAGAGTTCTTATCTAACTGCTTTTGATTTTTCTAGAGAGATTCTCGAAGATTGTGTCTTTATAGCGAAATGGGAATTAAATGAAGGTGTTGAGGAAAAACTAACTGTTGATTTTGAAATTGGTTTTGAAAGCGATTATGAAGTAGGAACAATTATTGTTGATGAAAGTGGTAAAATATCTGCACCAACAATTAATCCAGAAAAAGAAGGCTTTGTTTTTATGGGTTGGTACTTAAATGGCGAACTTTTTGATTTTGATACAGAAATTGAAAGCAACATTTTACTAGTAGCAAGATGGTATTACTTTGAAACTAAAGTAGTAGATAGTGATTCAATTGATATTGATACTTGGTTTACTAGCGAATGGATTATTAATAAATTGAAATAATGAGAAGGAGAAATCCTTCTTTTTTTAACTTAAATAAAGTAATTATATAATTATAAATTATAAAATTATCTTGTTGAGATTGGTTTTTTTTGGTAAAATAACTAAAGGAGTGAAATAATATGCTTAAAGTTTCTAAGACGGGTTTTATTAACTTAATACGTTGTAATCGGTTTGCAGGACTAACAGAACTTTACCATAAAGATTTAAAAGGCATTGTAAGTTTTTCTGAAGATTTAGAGGATCTTATGAGTTCAGATAATCAAGAAAGAAAAAGTATTTTAGTAAATGCAATGTTTTCAGAAAATGAAGATGGTGAAGAGGTAGATTTAATTAATCCAGAAGATAGTGCTCTAGAAGTGATGATGGAATATTATAATGAGGTGGAAATGTTAACCGCCAAAACTATTAAAGAAAAATTTAGTGGTGAGTTGACTTTTGATATCGATACTAGAAAACAAAAGAGACTCTCTTTTAGCGAAGAAGGTTATCAGTTCTATGCTTTTTTGGATGGTTATTTAGAAGGACAAGAGTTTAATGCTGTTTTTGAATCTAAAGCCACCACTACAAATAAATTTTTAAATTTAAAGGCCGACAAAGAACCGATATTTACTTATAATATCGATGGTATTTTACAATTGAAAAGTGAATTAGGGTATGAGGTATCTGATAATCAAAGAAGAAAAGAAAATGTATTGTTTGACCGCTACGATAGTTCTGGTGTTGGTATTTATGTTTATGATTTGGCTTTTCAAAGATTAATTATAGAGAAAACTAGTAAAAATATAAAACCAACTCACTACTACTTAGCCGTTTTAAATAGCGACTATGTTTTTGATGGAGTTTATGAAAATGGTGTCCCTAAATATAGTAGTGACATCATTAAATTTATTGACTTTACTGATGTTACTAAAAGATTTTCACCACTTCTTGAGGAAGATTTGAAAACAGTTATCAAGCGTCTTGACGAAATGAATGTTGATCCTGTTCCACTTGGCAAACATTGTGAAAGAAACAAGAGTAGAAAATGTATGTTCTATCCAATTTGTTTTAGCAAGTTGCCTAAAAACAATATTTTAACTTATTTATACAACCATCATGGTTTTAAAGAAGGTGAAACGAAGCATCAAACTTTTGATTTAATTGAAGAAGGATACTTAAATATGCTTGATGTTCCTAAAGATTGGCTAACAAGGAAGAGTAATGTTATTCAATATGAAGTTATTGAAAGTGGAACCCCTTATTATGATAGAGAGAAAATTAGAGCGGGAATAAATGAACTAAAATATCCGATTTATCATTTGGATTTTGAGTCTTTCCCTTGCCCACTGCCAAGATTTAAATATGAGAAACCTCACGATCAAAGTTTATTTCAGTTTTCTATTCATATTGAACATCAACCAGGAATTTCTGATAAAGAAAAAGATCACTATTCTTTTTTAGCTCCTGACCATCAAGACCGTAGAGAAGAGTTAGTTAAAATGTTAATTGACGTTATTAAACCTGATGGAGGGACTGTTGCAGTCTATAATGTTGCATTCGAAAAAACAAGAATAAGAGAATTAGGGGAAATGTTTCCTAGTTATCGTGATCAACTTTTCGATATTTCCCAAAGACTCTTCGATATTATGGATTTAATTAAATCTAAATCACTATTTTATGAAGCTTTGGGTTTTGATAAAGAAAGGTCAAAGTTACCTAATTTCTATCATGAAGATCTAGAGGGATCTTATTCGATTAAAAAAGTATTGCCAATATTCACTAATATTTCTTACAAAGATTTAGAAGTTCAAAACGGAACTCAAGCTTATGCGATGTATGCAAAATTCCCTAAATTAGGTCAAAAAGAGTTTAAAGAAGGATATCAAAACCTAGTTGATTATTGTAAACAAGATACATGGGCGATGGTAGAAATCTTAAAGGGACTTAGAAGGGTTTTAGTTTAAAAAGTTGTATTATTTATATATATAACATATAATAATTACATTATTGGTAGGTGTTTGAATGAAAATATATAATAGCTTAACAGATAGAAAAGAAGAGTTTAAAACAATTAAAGAAAGAGAACTGTCGATGTATGTTTGTGGACCGACAGTTTATAGTTATATTCATATTGGTAATGCAAGACCAGTTGTCTTTTTTGATGTTGTAAGAAGATATTTTAATTATTTAGGTTATCAAGTTAATTATGTTTCTAATATTACCGATATTGACGATAAAATTATTCTTGAGGCGCTTAAACTTAATATTAAAGAAGAAGAACTAACTAATGCATTTATTGAGGCGTTTTTTAGAGATTCTGCTTCATTGGGTAGTTTGGAGCCAACGGAATCTCCCAAGGCAACCGATTATATTACTGAGATGATTTTTTATATTAGTGATTTAATTGAAAAAGGGTATGCTTATGAAGGATCTGAAGGAGTATATTTTAAAGTAAGTAAGGTTGATGATTATGGAAAACTTTCCAATCAAAGAACAGAAGATCTCATTGCTGGAGCTAGAATCGAAGAAAATAAAGATAAAGAAAATCCCCTTGATTTTACTTTATGGAAAAAAACAAATTTAGGATTAAATTATGATTCTCCTTGGGGAAAAGGAAGACCAGGGTGGCATACAGAGTGTGCATGCATGAATAAAACAATTTTTAATGATATCATTGATATACATGGAGGGGGAAGCGATTTGAAGTTTCCGCATCATGAAAATGAAATTGCTCAATCAAAAGCTATTTCTAATCATGAATTAGCTAAGGTCTGGATGCATGTAGGAAGACTTGATTTAGACCGAGTAAAAATGAGCAAGTCTTTAGGAAACATTATTTTAGTAAAAGACTTATTAAAAGAAGTTCCTTATCAAGCTTTTAGAATGTTAATATTAGCTCATCATTACCGTCAACCAATTAATTATTCCCCAGATTTAATGAATCAGTTTATGGGTGAATGGGAAAGAGTTAATCGTGCTTTAAAACAAGCTCTTTTAGAAATATCTTTAGAGAATTATGAAGAAATCTATTATGATGAAGGAATTATTGCTAAGTTTAAAGAAGCGATGGAAGATGATTTTAATACGGCTAATGCGTTTACAACTATTTATGAAGCTATTAAAGAGCTTAATAAAGCAACATTAATTAGTGAAAAAGCAAAATATTACTATACTGCTAGTTTATTATTAAATATTTTGGGAATCTCCTTAGATCAACAAAAATTAACTAAAGAACAATTAAAAGATTATCGTGATTGGCAAATTGCTAGAAGCGAAAAAAGATATCAAGAAGCTGATGAAATAAGAATTAGATTAATGGAGTCAGGGATTTTATAAAATATATGTAAAGTAAAAGGAAATATTTATGGAAAATATCAACAATTTACAATCGCCTTTAATAAATGAAGGTTTAAACCGAGAAGAGATAAAAGCAAGAGTAGAGCTTGGTTTAATTAATAAAAAATCTAAAGGTTCATCAAAAACTATTGTGGGGATTATTTTTTCCAACATTTTTACTTTTTTTAACTTAATAAATATCGCGATTGCAGCGGTTTTAATTTATGTTAAGCAATATAATCAATTAGCTTTTACGGTCATTATTACTCTAAATACAATAATTGGAATTATTCAAGAAGTTAAAGCAAAACAAACAATTGATAAGTTATCGATTCTTTCTACGCCCAAAGCTAAGGTCTTAAGGGAAGGCAATCAAGAAGATATTTTAATTGAGGAAATTGTAGTTAATGACTTAATTTTACTCAAGATTGGTGACCAAATTCCTGCAGACTGTATTGTAAGACAAGGTTTTGTTGAAGTTGATGAATCACTACTAACAGGTGAATCTGAAGCAATAGGGAAAAAAGAAGGAGACGGGTTATTAGCAGGGTCTTTCATTGTTAGCGGGAACTGTTTAGCAGAAGCAGAAAAAGTAGGGAAAGAAGCTTATATTGAAAGTTTAACAAAAAGAGCAAAGCAATATAAAAAACCCAATTCAGATTTAATCAAATCATTGAAAATAATTATTAGAACTGTGGGAATCTTTATTATTCCTGTTGGTATTGGACTTTACTTTGTTCAACTAAATCACGTCCCTAATCCAAGCGATCCAGAAACGATGGTTAACGCCATTATAGGTGCTGCAGGAGCAATGATTGGGATGATGCCTTCAGGTTTATTTTTATTAACAAGTATGGCCTTAGCAGTTGGAGTTATAAGACTTGCCCAAAATAATACTTTAGTCCAAGAACTTTATTGTATAGAAACTTTAGCAAGAATTGATACTTTATGTTTAGATAAAACAGGGACAATTACTGACGGAACGATGACTGTTAAGGGAATTCACCTTTTTGGAGAAAAAAGTGAAGAGCCCAAGAAGATTATTCCACAAATGATGGCATATTTAGAAGAAAATAACCAAACTGCTGTTTCTTTAATAAATCATTTTGGAGTTAGTAAAAGAGCTAGGAAAGCTAATAAAATAGTTTCTTTTTCATCACAAAGAAAATACACCGCAGTTGAATTTGAAACAATCGGCACCTTTGCTTTAGGAGCACCTGAATTTATTTTAACAAAAGCAGATTATAACACGATAAAAAAAGAAGTAGAAAAACAGGCTAGAAAAGGGTACCGTGTTCTTTTATTAGCAAAGACAGAGGAACCATTATTAAATGATCATTTGCCAAAAATGAATCCAGAAGCTTTAATTTTTTTAGAAGATACAATTAGAACAGATGCAATTACCACAATTGAGTACTTTAATACTCATGGAGTTGATGTTAGAGTTATCTCCGGGGATAATGAAATCACTGTTTCCCAAATTGCTAAAAGAGCAGGTATTCCTAACTATGATAAATACATTTCCTTAGAAGGTTTAAGCGACGATGAAGTTATGGAAAGTGTTAAAGAATATCAAATTTTTGGAAGAGTAAGTCCAGAACAAAAAAGGCTCTTAGTCCTTGCTTTAAAAGCTAATGGGAAGATAGTTGCAATGACTGGAGATGGTGTTAATGATATCTTAGCACTAAGAGAGGCAGATGCCTCAATCGCTTTAGCAAGTGGTAGTGAAGCGGCTAGAAATGCGAGCCATTTAGTTTTACTTGACTCTAACTTTTCAAGTATGCCAAAGGTAGTTAGTGAAGGCAGAAGAGTAATTAACAATATTCAAAGAGTGGCGACATTATTTTTAACTAAGACTATTTTTTCAATTTTACTAACCATAGTAGCGTTTTTAGTAACTAAAAAATATCCAATTTCCCCAATTCAGTTATTCTTAATTGACTTCTTAGTAATAGGAATGCCAGCCTTTTTCTTAAGTTTACAACCAAATAATGAACAAGTTAAAGGAAAATTTTTAAGTAATGTCTTAAAGACATCTCTACCAGGAGCGTTAACTGTTGCTTTTCAAACATTAATAATCTTTTTTCTTAAAAACAAAATTGGCTTTACAGATGCAGAAAGTTCAACACTAATTGTAATTTCCGCAACTTTTACAGGCTTTGTTGTTTTGTTTAGAGTGATGCAGCCACTAACAGTATATAAACGTTTTTTATTAACATTTTCGTTTGTTTTATTTTTAGCAGCAATCAGTTTTATACCAACTGTCTTTAGATTTAATCCTCTTTTTAGTTTCTACTTATCAACAGGGAGAAATGATCTAAATCAACTTAGTTTTGAGCTCTTGCTTTTGTTGATTGTAATGGTTCAAAGTGCCCCATTATTAATTAATTTCTTTGTGAAATTGCCTTCACAAATAAAACGAGGGTTCAAATCGTTAATTATGAAGCTTTCGGGTGTTTAAAATGATAGTTTACGGAAAAAATTCAGCAAAAGAAGTAATAATTGCCAAAAGACATATATATCAAGTGTATTTAGATCATAAGTTTCAAGATAGAAGCATTTTTAATTTGCTCGAAGAACATAAAATTAACTATAAGTTAGTTTCCAAACATGAACTTAACTTATTAACGAATGATGGTGTTCATCAAGGAATTGTGATGGAAGTAAAAGATTATGATTATCTATCTTTAGAAGAAATGATTAGTGGTAATTTGAAAAATATTTTATTGTTAGATAAAGTGTCTGATCCTCAAAATTTAGGAGCGATTATTAGAACTAGTGAAGCTTTCAAAGTAGATGCGATTATTATTGCCAAGAAAGGTCAAACTCAAATTACTCCCTTAGTTTCCAAAATAGCCTCAGGAGCCTTAGAGTACATTAAGATTGTTTTAGTAGATAATCTTCACAGAGCAGTTTTAAAGCTTAAAGAAGCAAACTATTTAGTAATTGGCTCGAGTTTAGATGCCACTACAACAATAAAAGATTTACCAAAGGCAGAGAAAAGATGTTTAATTGTTGGAAGTGAAGGTTTTGGAATGAGTTATCTATTAAAAAAAGAAAGTGATGTTTTAATCAAAATACCAATGTTAGGTAGTGTTAACTCCTTAAATGTGAGTGTTGCTACGGGGATATTAATATATGAACTAATGAATAATTAGTAAGAGGTAGTAATGGTATTTAAAGCATACAATGATTATGAACTAATCTATATGGTAAAGGAAAATAATGATGAAATTGCCTTTACCATTTTGCTAAAAAAATATCAAAACTATATTTATAAAAAGATTCATCAGTTCTTTTTTTATGAAAAAGAGTATGATGATTATTTTCAAGAAGGGGTTGTCTCCTTAATAAAAGCAATTCAATCTTTTGATCAAAAATATAACAAAACATTTATGCGGTATTTTGAAGTTATTATTAACCGTGATTTTATAAATTTAGATAGAAGTAATAAAAAAACTTGGTCAGTTTATCAAAGTTTAAAAGAAGAATATATTATTCATGAAACTGAAGAGATTTATTTTGATTTTGAAGAAATAAAGTTTAAATCAGCATTAGAACAATCCGTTTATCAGTTATATTATTTGGAGAATAAAACAATAAATCACATTTGTAATTATTTAAATATCGAGACTAAGCAAGTTTATAATACAATTGGCAGAATAAAAAAGAAACTAAAATCACTTTAGATGTTGTGAAAGTAAGAGATTTTTTGTATAATGTATTGACTAGGTTTATTCAATTTGTTAAAATAACAATGCGAATGACCACAGAGGTGGTTTTTTTATGCGAGAGAAAATAATACTAATATGCGAAGAATGTTTATCAAGAAATTATCAAACAACTAAAAATAAATTAACTCAAACTAAAAGATTAGAGTTAAGAAAATATTGTAAAAAATGTGATAAATATACACTTCACAAAGAAACAAAATAGGAGGCTGTCATGGCAATTAAAGAAAAAAACACAAATAAATCTTCAAAAATGTTAGAAGTTTTAAAAACAGAATATAAATGGGAAAATATTTTATTAGCTATTTTAGCGAGTTTAGCTTTAGCATTTTCACTAATGATTATTAATGGAACATTAGAAGTAAGAGACTCATTCCCAGTTATTGGATCTTTTCCTAAAGTTTTTGCTTGGGTCTTATTTAGTATTTCAGTAATCGGAATTTTATTAGTTGCTTTTCCGTTTTTTGCACAAGCTGTTCCTGAACTAAGAAAAATTTCTTGGGCAAATTTTAAAACATCATTAGATGCAGTTATTAAAGTATTTGTTTTCGTAATATTATTCGCGATGCTTTTTGTTGGATTTGATGCTTTAATTGGTTTGGTAATGAAAAACTTATGATAAATGAAAAAAAATGGTATGTAGTTCAAACATATTCTGGTTCAGAAGATTCCGTTAAAAAGGATATCGAAAGAAGAATTGAATCGATGGGGATGCAATCATTAATTTTCAATGTTGTTATCCCAGAAGAAATTGTAATTGAGAAAAAAATTAATTCGAAAGGTGAAGAGGAAACTGTCACTAAAGTGAAAAAGATCTTTCCTGGATATGTTTTTGTTGAATTAATTATTACTGATGAATCTTGGCACGTAATTAGAAATACTCCTCAAGTAACAGGGTTTTTGGGTTCGTCCGGAGGAAGAACTAAACCTGTTCCTATCCCTCAAGAAGAGATGAATCAAATTTTACTTAAAATTGGTATTATTGAAAAACCAAGGTTTAAATATGACGTTGGTGAAATGGTAGAAATTATTAATGGGCCATTCCAAGGGTTTGCCGGTGAAGTAATCTCTTTTGATAATGAAAAAGAAGAAGTAGTTGTTAATATTGAAGTGTTTGGTAGAGGTACGCCTACTGAACTAAAGTTTACTGATATAAAAGAGAAATAATTCTCTTTTTTAATTAAGACTATGATAGTAAATAAATTTATAGAACAATTAAATAAAGAAACTCTTTATGAAAAGACCTTTAAAGTTGGTTCTTTACCTAACGAAGGTAAAATAATGGAAGGTTTGGAAGAAGCAATTATTACTTTTGATGATAATAATTTTATTGTCTATGTTTTTGAAGGAATCTTCAAACCAATTTATAGTAAAAAATATCAATTTTTGTTTAAAGATATTAAGAATATTGAAATAGGTAAATATAATTTTAAAGATCGATATCTTAAACTTTTTTTTGATGAAGAAAAACATCTTGTCTTCACTTATCTTTTAAAGCAAAGAAAATATGAGAAACAAGCTTTATATGTAAATGAATTCTTAGATGTTTTATATAAAATCTCCAAAGAAGAAGATTAATATATTAATAAATAGGAAAAGGGTTGACAAAAATAAATGTTTTTGTTAAAATCAATAAGCGTGTGAAGATACACCATAGTGGCAGAATTGAGAAATTCGCTTACCACAAACTTATATAAAGAAGGAGGATGTGTCTAATGGCAAGAAAAGTAGTTAAACAAGTTAAAATGCAAATAGAAGCAGGAAAAGCTAATCCAGCGCCACCAGTAGGACCAGCATTAGGTCAAGCGGGTGTTAATATTCCGCAATTTTGTTCGCAATTTAACGAACGTACAAAAGATCAAATGGGTTATGTTGTTCCAGTTGTAATATCTGTTTATGATGATCGTTCATTTTCATTTGTTACTAAAACACCACCAGCTAGTGATCTTATTAAAAAAGCTGCAGGCATTAAAAAAGGTTCAGGAATTCCTAACAAGGATAAAGTTGGATCAATTACTGAAGACCAACTTAGAGAAATTGCAACTATGAAAATGCCAGACTTAAACGCCTACAACGTTGAACAAGCAATGGAAATCATTAAAGGAACTTGTAGGAACATGGGTGTTACAATTAAGTAACAGTCTAAATTGTGGGAGGATATCCCGCTAGACCACATTTTAGGAGGAAAATATGAAAAGAGGAAAAAAGTATCAAGAAGCTGTTAAGTTAGTGGATAAAACAATGCGTTATCCAGCAACAGAAGCTTTCAACTTAGTACAACAAACATCAACAGTTAAATTTGATGCAACAGTAGAAATAGCTTTTCGCCTTAATATAGATCCAAGAAAAGCAGAACAAAACTTGAGAGGTGCGGTAGTTTTACCACACGGAACTGGTAAAGTAAATAGAGTAGTAGTTATTGCTAAAGGTGATAAAGCGAAAGAAGCAGAAGAAGCAGGAGCAGATTATGTAGGTGATCAAGAGTTACTAGACAAAATTGCTGCTGGATGGTTTGATTTTGATGTAATGGTAGCAACCCCTGATATGATGGGCCAATTAGGAAAACTAGGAAGAATTTTAGGTCCTAAAGGTTTAATGCCTAACCCAAAAACAGGAACAGTAACAACTGATATTACAAATGCAGTTAACGAAATTAAAGCAGGTAAGATTGAATATAGAGCTGATAAAGTAGGAAATATTCATGCTGCTATTGGAAAAGTGTCTTTTGGCACAGAAAAACTAGTAGAAAATGCAAAAACACTTTATCAAGTGTTAGTCTCATTAAGACCTTCTACAGTTAAAGGAACATACGTTAAAAATGTTACTGTATCATCATCAATGGGCCCCGGAGTCCGTGTTGATGATGAAACTTTAAAGTCTTAATCAAAAGAAAAAGTAAATAACTCCCAAGACAGTAGGCGGTTTTAAACCTTAATACCCTACCGAGGAATTTAAAAAATAATTTTAAACCCTCTTTGTCTTGCTTAGGGGGTTTTAATTTGGAGGATAGTATGGAAAGAAAATCAGTATTCAAAAAGATTTCTTTAGTTGAAGCCTTAAAAGACAAAATTGAAAGCGCAAAAACGATCATTGCTTTTGATGATGGAGGATTAACGGTTAAAGAATCAACAGATTTAAGAGTCAAATTGCACCAAGAAGGTTGCGAGATGGCTATCTATAAAAATAATATTGCTAAAAGAGCGTTAAGTTTAGCTGGATATGAAAACGTAGGCAATGAATTTTATGGAAAAAAAGTAATGGTTTTCAGTTATGATGACGTTGTAGCACCAGCAAGAATAATTTATGATTTTGCGAAAACAAATAAAAAAATTAAATTAAAGGTTGGAGTTATTGAAGGAAAAGAAGCGATGTATGAAGAAGTAATCTCACTTGCAACAATCCCATCATATGAAACATTATTAACACAGTTAGCGGCAGGATTATTAATGCCAATTAGAGAATTAGCGATTGGTCTAAATATGATCGCAACAGAAGAAGAAGGAGCATAATAGAAATGGCAAAATTAACAAAAGAACAATTTATTGAAGCATTAAAAGAAATGACAATCTTAGAAATTAAAGATTTAGTAGATGGATTAAAAGAAGAGTTTGGAATTGATCCAACAGCAGTTGCAGCAGCACCAGCAGCTGGTGGCGCAG
>CAYZTG010000015.1:0-22826 GCA_964481475.1 uncultured Acholeplasmataceae bacterium
CAGCAAAATTATTATAACTTAAATAGCTTTATTTGTAAAGGATAAAATTTTAATTGCTGTCTAATATTTCTTTTAAATAGTCTATTTGTGTATTTATCTCATTGCTACGGTGGTTTTCTTTAATTTTAAGTAGTTTTATTAAAGATTGATTATAATAAGGAATTGCTTCTTTTTTTGATTTTAGTAATGGTCCTAAGTAAAGGTCTTTATTAGTTAAAATCTCTTTACCTTCTTTTACTTTTAAAAATAGATAGTACTTTTTATCAAAAACAATAAATTCATCAATAATTTGGTAATTATTCTCATTTAAATACTTTCTTAAATAATGAACTTGATAATGAGAACCAATTAAATAATAATCTGGTTTTTGATGTGGTTCTCTTAGAATGCTTTTAATTAGTTCAAATCCCATTCCAGTAATAGCAACAACATCATAATCAGCTTTAATATTTTTAAAGCCATCAGATTGAATTAAAGTGATTTTATTTTCTAAATTGGCCTTTTTGATGTTTTTAGAGGCATTTTTAAGTGGACCAAGATTAAGATCGGCACCAATTCCTTTTTTAATATAACCATTACTTACCGCCTCAATTAAAACTTTGCAATGATCGGTGCCAATATCTAAGACAGTATTGGCACCTCTTAATAATGAAGCAATAAATTTTATTCTCATCGATTTATATTGAAATCTTTTAATTTCTTTTTACGAGCGGGTTGTCTAAGTTTTCTTAAAGCTTTTCCTTCAATTTGGCGAATTCTTTCTCTAGTTACTCCAAACTCTTTACCTACTTCTTCTAAAGTGTGAGTTTTACCATCTAGTAAGCCGTATCTCATTCTTAAGACTTTTTCTTCTCGGTCTGTTAATGTTTGCAAAACTTCATCTAAAGCCTTTTTTATCCATTCATTAACTGAATATTCATAAGGGTTTAAGGCGGTTGGATCGCTAATAAAGTCACCTAATGAAGAGTCTTCTTCTTCACCAACTGGAGCTTCTAAGGAAATTGGTTCTTGAGAAATCTTTTGGATTTGTTGGACTTTTTCGGCCGAAATACCCATTTTTTCCCCAATTTCTTCAGCTGATGGTTCTCTTGATAATTCTTGAACTAATTGTCTTTGAATTCGTAACATTTTATTAATCGTTTCAACCATATGAACGGGAATTCTAATTGTTCTTGCTTGATCAGCAACTGCTCTTGTAATCGCTTGTCTTATCCACCATGTTGCATATGTCGAAAATTTAAAGCCTTTTTCGTGATCAAACTTATCAACTGCTCTAATTAGACCCATATTACCTTCTTGAATTAAATCAAGAAAAAGCATCCCTCTACCGACATACTTTTTAGCGATACTAACAACTAATCGGAAGTTAGCTTCAATTAATTTGGTTTTTGCAATTAATCCATCTTCAATCATTTGTTCAAGTTGAACACGTTGTTCATCATTTAACATTCCTGACTTTTTTAGATCATCGAGTTGGGCTTGAGCCATTTTACCACTGTCGACTCTCATTGCGTAGTTAACTTCATCTTCAGCAACTAATAAAGGTATTTTCCCAATGTCTTTTAGATACATTCTTACTGGATCATCTACTCTTACATTTGTTGGCATTTTATCAATATTAATTAATTCTTCTTCTTTAATTGTTTCAACGTCCATTTGTGATAAAGAAAGTTCATCAGGATCAATCTCAATAAAATCTCCTTCAAATTCCTCGTCTATACTATCATCAAATAAATCATCATCTTCAAGTTCCAATACTTCGATCTCTTGTTCTTCAATCAATTCACATAATTCAAAATAAAGTTCACTATTTTTAGGAGCGTATTCAATTATCTCTTTTTCCTCGAGAGTATTTTCTACAACCTTTTTTAATAGTTCTTTCATTATTTGTTTACTCATTATTTATTTTCCCCTCTTTTATATCCATATCAATTATACAACATTTACTCACTTTTAAGCCTTTTCTGTTTTAGCAACCTTAATTTCTCAAGCAAATAAGTTTTTCGGTATGGTTCTAATTCTTCTGCTAATTCTTTTTTTGTTTGTAAATACTCTTTTTCTATGTTAACTTTCTTTAAAACATCAATATGTTTAATAAGATCATCATCAGTAAAAACAATCGGCACGGTGTATTCTAAACTTTTAGTAACTATATCTAGCGTTTCTAGTAACTCTTTTTTATCTATTTCTTCTTCTAATAGACTAGTGAAAACGGCTAAATCAAATTTTTCATGTTTATTATAATATTTAATCATCAAGATTGTTCTTAGTTTAAAAACTTCTCGACTGCAAACATATTCACTACCTAGGGCATGATCAATTTGTTTTGCCCAATCAATATTAGTAATCATCATCAAAAATAAATTGATTTCTGATTTGTAGAATTTCTCTGGTATTTCACCTCTAACAACTAACTTAGGTGGTATTATCGGTTTTCTAGATTCCACTCTAAGATTAGATAAGCTTGTTACTGAAACACCTAAATCTGATGCAAGTGTATTTAAGTAATACTCTTTAACTTCTTTGTTTGCTCCAACTAACATCTCTTTTACATATTCTTTAAGTAAAGAAACTTCATTCATATTATTTAAATTTAAGATACTTTTATAGTGGTGGTATTGATAATGATATTCATCAACAACTTTATTAAATAACTGTAAATATTTTTCTTTACCAAATTTCTTTAAATAATCGTCAGGATCTAACTTATCTAATGGTAAAATATCAATTTTAACTCTTTTCCCTCTTAGCATTTTTATCGCTTTCAAAGTCGCTTCTATTCCGGCGTTATCTCCATCATAGGCAATTATCACATGATTTGATAAGCTTGTAATTAAGTTTATTTGTTCATTTGTTAAGGCTGTCCCCATTGTTGCTACAGTATTTTTTACCCCTACTTTAAAAGAAGCGATGACGTCAAAATATCCTTCATGAATAATAACTTTTTTCTCTCTTTTAATAAAAGGTAAAGCTTTATAAATGTTATACAATGTTTTATTTTTAGAAAAGATGAAAGAGTCTTTCGAATTAACGTATTTTGCCTTGTCCGTCAAAGATCTTCCGCTAAATCCGACAATGTTTCCTTTTTCATCAGTTATCGGAAAAGTAATTCTATTTTGAAAAAAATCAAAGTAGTTTTTACCGCCTTGTTGAATTAACCCCGCATTTTCTAGTACTTCCTCTGTATAACCTTTTTCTAAAAGAATTTTAGATAACGCATCTTTTTCATTTGGTGAAAAACCAATATTAAACTCTTCAATAATCGTTTTATCAATATCTCTTTTTGCTAAATATTTTAAAATTTCTTCTCCACTTTTGGAATTATTTAAATAATAGTTATAAAAATAACTAGCATCTTTTAGTGCTTCATGTTCCTTTAAAACATGATTTTTTTGATCTTCACTTATTTTTATTCCAAGTCGCTCTGCCAATTTACTAGCTGCTTCTTCAAAAGTAACGTGATTAATTTCTTGATAAAATTTAATTGGTGCCCCACCAACTCCACAAGAAAAGCATTTTGCGATATTTCGTTCAGGGCTCACTGAAAAAGAAGGATTGGTGTCTTCATGAAAAGGACATAATCCTACAAAGTTTTTTCCCTTTTTCTCTAATTTTACATGTTCAGAAACTAAATCAACAATATTTGTTTTCTCATTAATTTCATCAACTAAGTTTTTTGTTAGCAATTTTACTCCTTAAAATTTTACTCTTTGTTCAAGATAATTAGTTAATTCATCAAACTTAATTCTTACTTGAGTCATTGAATCTCTTTCTCTAATTGTAACAGTATTTTCACTTAACGTTTCATCATCTACTGTAATAACATACGGTGTTCCGATTTGATCTTGGCGACGATATCTTCGTCCAATTGTTTGGGTTTCATCATAAACTACACTAAAATGTTTGGCAAGCATTTGGTAAAGTTCTTCTGATTTCTCTTTATGTCTATTTTTAATTAGTGGTAAGACAGCCACTTTATATGGAGCTAAATAAGGATGAAGTTTTAATACTTCTCTAAATTTTCCATCTTCAAGTTCTTCTTCAACTAAACTTTCTTTGATTAAAGCCAAAAAGAGTCTTTCTACCCCTAAACTTGGTTCAACAACGTAAGGAACATATTTTTCATTTGTTTCTGGATCTAAATACATCAAATCCTCTTTGCTATGCTCCATATGAGCTTTTAAGTCAAAGTCAGTTCTACTTGCGATCCCCCATAACTCATCAAATCCCCAAGGGTATTTATATAAAATATCAATTGTTTTATTAGAATAATGGGAAAGTTCATCTTTTGAATGTTCATATAGTGAAACATTCTCTTTCTTTAAACCTAAGTCAAATAAAAATGTTTCCATTTCTTTTAACCAATAATCAAACCACTCTATTTCTGTCTTGGGTTTGCAAAAAAACTCTAACTCTAATTGTTCAAACTCTCTCGTTCTAAAAATAAAGTTACCAGGTGTAATTTCATTTCGAAACGCTTTACCAACTTGGCCAACACCGAAAGGAATTTTTCTTCTTGTGGTTCTTTGAATGTTTTTAAAGTTAATAAAAATTCCTTGAGCTGTTTCTGGTCTTAAATAAACATCATTAGCTTCATTTTCAATAACGCCTTGATTAGTTTTAAACATTAAGTTAAACTTCCTAATTTCAGTCCATTTAACTTTACCGCATGTTGGACAAGCAATTTTGTTTTCCATTAAGTAATTAAATAGCTTTTCATTGCTCCAGCCATCAGGATTAATTTCCTTATTATCAAGCTCAATTAAATGATCAGCTCGAAAGCGGTTATTACAACTTAAACATTCTGTTAGGGGGTCACTAAATCCCTTTAAATGGCCTGATGCCACCCAAACTTCTTTATTAAGTAAAATCGATGAATCTAATAAAACATTATAAAAAGACTCTGTTACAAATCTTTTTTTCCACGCATCTTTAATATTTTGCTTTAGTAAACTACCTAAAGGGCCATAATCAAATGTATTTGCTAAGCCTCCATAAATTTCTGAACCTTGATAAACGTATCCTGTTTGTTTTAAATAATTAACAATTTTTTCTAATGTCATCTTCACACCTCTATGTTGTAATCTATATGATACTTATAATATTTTTTTATAAATTGCTCTAATTCTAGAAGAATTTCTTCTTCTATTTCAACTTCTTCTGTTAAGAAATAAATTTCTTTTAAAAAGTCTGTTTCTCTTTTATTTAAATCTATTTTTAAGTTTTCCTTTGTACTAATTGTTTTCCCCAATGTTAAATTGAAACCTTGATAATCATGTTTATAAAATGTTAACTGATATCCAAGGGCGTAAGTTAATTTAATATAAAAAGTAACTAAGCCCAATCTAATATTTTTAAAATCTAATAAAGTTACTAATAACTTAAATAATCTTTCGTGAGGAAGGTCATCAGTTATTAAGTAGTTTAGTGCACTAATATAACTTTTTAAGTATTTAATATTATCTAATACTTTATATAAAGGATAATCCTTAAGTAGCGAAGCTTTCGCTAAAGTTTGCATTGTTTTATTTTCTTTTAAATCTACCTCAATTAAACTAAAGTACTCAGTCAAACTATAATTAAGGTTTTTATAGTTTTTAGCTCCCTTAGCAATTAAAGTTATTTTACCATAAGGAGTATAAGTAAAAAGTAATTTACTTGATTCCCCATAATCTTGTACTTTGTAAATAAAAGCACTAGACATACCCTAATCCTCTTAGTTCATTAAGATTATTACGCCAACCTTTTTTAACTTTGACATATAAATTTAAATGAACTTTAGTTTCTAGTATTTCATTTATTTCTAATCTACTTTCGGTACCAATTTGTTTAAGTAATTTACCACCCTTACCAATTAAAATTCCTTTTTGTGAATCTCTTTCAACATAAATAGTCACATACATTACATAAAGATGGCCTTCCATTCTCGCATATTCAATTACAACACCAACAGCGTGAGGAACTTCTTCCTCGGTATGAAATAAGATTTTTTCTCTAATTATCTCTGCTGCTCGTTGCAGTTCTGTTTGTGTAGTAACTTGATCTTTTTCATAAAAATAGCCTTGCGGTTTCAAAAACTTTTTAATTGCCTCGGTTAAATGTTCAAAGTGCGTTTCAGCTTTAGAAGAAATTGGAAATACTCCTTTAAAATCATATTTATCTAAATAAGATATAATGATTTTATCAATTGCTGGTTTAGAAGTTAACAAATCAATTTTATTAATTACTAACAAGACGGGAACATCTAAATTTTTTAAATGTCTTATCACATAATCCTCAGCAAAAGAGTATTCTTTATCAACCATATAAAGCACTAAATCGGCACTATTTAATCCACTAATCGCTTCTTTTGATAAGTAATTTCCTAATTGATGTTTAGGTTTATGAAAACCAGGAGTATCTATAAAAACAAACTGAGCATCACTTAATGTTTTAATCCCGATAATTTGTTCCCTAGTTGTTTGTGGTTTATTTGAAGTAATACTAACCTTTTCCCCTAAATAATTATTTAAAAAAGTTGATTTACCCACACTTGTACGACCTACTATTGCAATATAACCAGATTTAATCATAGTTCCACTTCATCAAACGAATAAGGAAGTAACTCTTTAATTGTTGTTTTTTTGACGTCACCATTTAAATTTGATAAATAAATTGGTGTTTCTTTATTAATGAGTTCATTCATTACTTGTCTACATGCCCCACAAGGAGAAATCGGCTTTAAAGTATTACCAACAACTGCCATTTCTTTAATATCTTCTTTTTTGTAGCCTTGACTATATAGCGAAAAAAGAGCACTTCTTTCTGCACAATTAGAAAGTCCATATGAAGCATTTTCAATATTTGCACCATAAATAATAGTGCCATTATTCAAAAGTATCGCTGCTCCAACTTTAAAATTTGAGTATGGTGTATAAGCCTTTTCTCTAGCTTTAATTGCTTCTTTAATTAAATCCATTTTCATTACTCCTTTTAATATTTGCCTTATTTAAAATTTCTTTTTGTTTTAAAATCATTTCATCTTCATCTTCTTTTGTTTGATGATCATAACCTAGGAGGTGCAAATAACCATGGACGGCAAGAAAGGCAATTTCTCGCTTTTTAGAATGTCCATATTGTTTTGCTTGTTTAAAAGCTCTTTTTAATGAAATGAAGATATCTCCTAAATATTCTTCATCGCTAGTAAAACTTAATACGTCAGTTACTTTATTAAGGTTACGATATTTTTTGTTTAAAGCTTTAATTTCTTTATTAGTTACAAAAATAATGCTAAAGTCTTCTGTTGAAAAAGAAAAAACTTCTTTTAATGTTTTCTCATAATCAGAAACATTATGTTTTGTTTGATTATATATTTCCATTTAAGCCTCATATCTTTCAAGTATTTTTTGAACTAATGGGTTTCTTACAACATCTAAACGTTTAAACTCGACTGTTTTTAAATGATTAATATTTTTTAATATTTTTAAAGCTTCATTTAAACCTGAACTATTACTATTTGGTAAATCTGTTTGAGAAGGATCGCCTGTAATAACCATTTTAGAAGAAAAACCTAATCTTGTTAAAAACATTTTCATTTGCATTTTTGAAGTATTTTGCGCTTCATCTAAAATAATAAAAGCATTTTCTAATGTCTTTCCTCTCATATAAGCAAGGGGGGCAATTTCAATTACTTTTGATTCTAATAATGTATTTGTTGTTTCTACTCCTAAAAAGTCATATAGCGCATCGTAAAGTGGTCTTAAATAAGGATCAATCTTTTCTTTTAAATCACCTGGAAGAAAACCTAAATACTCGCCAGCTTCAACAGCTGGTCTTGTTAGAATAAGTTTTTTTACTTTGTTTTGTTTTAAATAACTAACTGCCATGGCTACCGCTAAGTATGTTTTACCAGTCCCCGCAGGACCAACTCCAAAAATAATTTCTGCGTCATTAATAGTTTTTATATAATCATGTTGAGTAAAAGTCTTTGCATAAACTTTTTTGCCGTCCCACTTCGTTAAAATTGCTTTCCTATTAATAAAAAAATCAAGAACACCATTTAATTTATTTTCTTCTCTTAACTTAATTAAATAGATAACTTCTCTTTCCTTAAGTTCGACAACAGAAGCAAGTTCATCCATTTTATGAAAAACATCTTTTAAAATCAAGATTGTTTCCTCGTTAGCATTAGTTTTTATTTCATCACCTTTGACAACGATTTTACAATCAAAATAACTTTTCATAATCTCAATATTTTGGTCATAAGCTCCTAAAAGTTTAAAAGCATTGTTAATATCTTTAATTTGATAGATTGTTTGCAAAAAAATCCCTCCTATAATATATTATAGCATAGCAATTTTAGTTTTGTTAATTGAGAAAAAAAAGCACTGACGTGCTTATTTCTTAATTTTATTTTGTTTCTTCTTTAACTTTTTATTCACACTAGGTTTAACGTAATATTCTCTTTTACGTGCTTCTTGAAGGGTCCCAGATCTAGAAACATCTCTTTTAAAACGCTTTAGCGCATCTTCTAGAGATTCGGATTCTTTAACTACTATTTTTGACATGTCAGCCCTCCTTCCAAAGCTTGTAATATTAAAGCCGCTATTATTATATATAATTTATCTAACTTTGTAAAGCGAATTTATGTTTTTATAAATAATTTACTCTTTAGTTCCTAAATAACTTCTTAAATTTGTTAAATGGTGCTTCTTTGCTTTCTAATTCATCAAATTTCTTTAATGCTTCAATTTGCTCTTTGGATAAATTGGTTGGTGTTTCAACATTAACAGTTACAAGTTGATCGCCTTTTCGATTACTATTAACATTACTAACTCCCCTATTTCTCATTTTGAGAATTGTTCCAGATTGTGTCCCTGCAGGTATTTTAAGTGAAACATCGCCATAAATCGTTGGCACATCAACATTATCACCTAATGTAGCTTGGACAAATGTGATTGGAATTGTTAGTAAAATATCATCATTTCTTCTTTTAAATATTTTATGAGGAGTTACTCTAAATCTTAAATATAAATCTCCACTAGGGCCACCATTATGACCACCTTCACCATAACCACTCATTCTTAAAGACATATTGTTATCAATTCCTGCGGGAACTTTAACATCAACGGTTTTAGTTACTTTAACGCGACCATTGCCATTACATACATGGCATTTATTTTTAATTGTTTGTCCTCTTCCCTTACATTTTGGACAAACTTGTTGACTACGCATTGCTCCAAACATTGTTCTTTGTTCAACTGTAACATAACCTTGTCCATGACAACGGTCACATGTTTCTACATCACTAGCTGTTTCACCACCACTACCGTGACAATGCTTACATGCTTCTTCAACATCAACTTTAAAAGTCTTTTTAGTCCCTAAAACAGCTTCTAAAAAATCTATTGTAATAATTCTTTCTAAATCATCACCTTTTGTTGGTCGGTTAGGATCTACTTGTTGTCTAGCACCACCACCGCCAAAGAAGGAAGAAAAAATATCAGAAAAACCTTCAAAGCCACCAAAACCGCCACCACCAGCTCCATTACCAAAAGGAGTTTCATGACCAAATCGGTCATAGTTTGCTCTTTTAGTTTCATCCCCTAATGTATCATAAGCCTCTTGAACTTCTTTAAACTTTTCTTCCGCATTAGAATGATCTGATACGTCTGGGTGATATTTTTTTGCTAAATTACGGTAAGCTTTTCTAATTTCCTCTATCGATGCGTCTTTACTGACGCCTAAAATGTCGTAAAAATCTCTTTTAGCCATAATGCTCCTTTAAAGGGGCTATTCGCCCCTTATTTTTCTTCAAATTCTGCGTCAACAGTTTGTGCTTCTTCGCTTGTTTCCTCGCTACTTTGTGTATTTTGATTAGCTGCTTCTTGTTGTTTTTGATAAACTTTAGCAGCTAAATTTTGTGCTTCTTTCTCTAGAGCTTCTTTTTTTGTCTTGATAGTTTTAATATCTGTCCCTTTTAAAGCTTCTTCTAAATCAGTAATTAAGCCTTCAAGTTTTGTTTTCTCGTCTTCACTAACTTCCTCACCTAAATCTTCCATAGCTTTTTTAGTTTGGAAAATCATCGCATCACTATCATTTCTTAAATCTGCTTCTTCACGACGTTTATTATCAGCTTCTAGATTATCTTTTGCTTCTTTAATTAACTTTTCAATTTCCGCATCACTCATTGCTGAACCACCAGTAATAGTGATGTTTTGAGATTTGTTAGTTCCTAAATCTTTGGCAGAAACATTAACAATACCATTAGCGTCAATATCAAATTTAACTTCAATTTGTGGAATTCCTCTTGGTGCTGGTGGAATATCCCCAAGTTGGAATCTTCCTAATGTTTTATTATCTAAAGCCATTTGTCTTTCCCCTTGTAAAACATGGATATCAACTGCTGGCTGATTGTCAGCTGCCGTAGAAAAGATTTGTGATTTTGATGTTGGGATAGTTGTATTTCTTTCAATTAATTTAGTAAATACGCCACCTAATGTTTCAATACCTAATGAAAGTGGGGTTACGTCTAATAATAACACATCTTTTACATCACCAGATAAAACTCCCCCTTGAATTGCTGCTCCCATAGCTACTACTTCATCGGGATTAACACTTCTGTTTGGTTCTTTCTTTAATTCTTTTTTAACTAATTCTTGGACAGCAGGAATTCTTGTTGATCCCCCAACTAATAATATTTGGTCAATATCATTCGCTGTCATCTTAGCATCTTTTAAAGCTCTTAATAAAGGCGTTCTTGAACGTTCTACTAAATCATTTGTCAATTCCTCAAACTTAGCTCTTGTTAAAGTCATTTCTAAGTGCAAAGGTCCTGAAGCTCCCATTGTAATAAATGGTAAAGATATTTGTGTTGTTGTCAAACCAGATAATTCTTTCTTTGCTTTTTCTGCTGCGTCTTTTAATCTTTGGTCTGCTTGTTTATCTTTTGATAAATCAACGCCTGTTTCTCTTCTAAACTCACTAATAAAATAGTTCATTATTCTTTGGTCAAAATCATCTCCGCCTAAATGGTTATCACCAGCGGTTGAAATAACTTCAAATGTACCATCGACTAATCTTAAAATAGAGACGTCAAACGTTCCTCCACCAAGGTCAAAGACTAAAACAGTTTGTTCTTTATCTGTCTTATCAATACCATAAGCTAGAGCTGCTGCAGTAGGCTCATTAATAATTCTCATTACTTCCAAACCAGCAATTTTCCCTGCATCTTTTGTCGCTTGTCTTTGGGCGTCATTAAAGTATGCTGGTACAGTAATAACTGCTTTAGTTACTTTAGCTCCTAAATAGTCTTCAGCTGTTTTCTTTAAGTTTTGTAAAATCATTGCTGATAATTCCTGAGGAGTATATTTTTTACCTAATATTTCCTTTGTATAATTTTCACCCATATGTCTTTTAATTGATGAAACAGTGTTTAAGTTTGTAATAGATTGTCTTTTTGCGACTTCTCCAACTGTAATTTCATCATCTTTAAAAGCGATAACAGATGGTGTTGTTCTTGAACCATCAGCATTAGGAATAACAATACTGTCTTTTCCTTCCATTACTGACACTACACTATTTGTAGTTCCTAAATCAATTCCGATAATTTTATTTGTTGTTGCCATTTTCATCACTCCATTCATTAACTACGACCATGGCCGGTCTAATTATTCTTTCTTTATATTTATATCCTGCTAATATTTGTTTTAAAACTATTCCTTTTGGTTTTTCTCTATCTTCTTCTTTTTCACTTGCAAAATGAATTTTCGGATCAAACATTTCTCCTTCAGCATCAATTGCTTCTAGACCATCATCTTTTAAGATTTGAAATATTTGATCATTTATCATTTTAAAGCCAATTAAATAGTTTTTTAACATTTCATCTTCTACCTTACTATTAACAACAAGTCTTAGTTGATCTAAATAAGGCAATAATTCTTCGATTAAATAAATATTACTATATTTTCTCTCATGTTCTCTTTCATTATTTAATCTTTTTTTAAGATTTTCTGAATCAGCCAGTATTTTTAAAACTTTTTCATTACTTCTTAATAATTCTAGCTTTAACTCCTCAATCTCATCTTTAAGCTTTTCATCTTTTGTTTTTCTTTTAACTTTTTCTTTACTATCTTCTGTTAAGATATCTTTTTCCTTTTCACTCAAATTTACTCACCTATTTCTTATATAATTTTGTTATATTTTTAGCAATATATTCCATCAAGGGGATAACTTTCGTATAATCCATTCGCATCGGTCCAATTAAAGCAATTGTTCCAAATTCCTCATCGTTAACAGCGTAAGGAACAGAAATTATTGTACACCGATCAGTAGGCATAAACTCTGCTTCTCTACCAATTTTAAAAGATAACCGATTAGTTTTACCTATAACCTTTAAAAAGTCCTTACGATCTAAAATCTGCATCACTCTCTTTAATTCTTCAGGATTTTCTATTTCTGATTCAGTTATCATATTACCTAAACCAGCTAAATAAACATCTTCTTTACTCATTTTCGTAAAAGCATTAACAAATGTATCAATAATTTGCTCTTGATAATTAATATATTCAAGCACATTTTCTTCTACAAAAACACCTTTTAAAATTCTTGTTGCATTTTTCAAATATTGATTTTTTAATAAAGCATCTAGAGTATCAATTGTCTTTTTAAAATAATCCACAGACATTTCATCAGTAATTCGAAAAACTTGCGATTGAACATGCCCTCTATTTGTAACTACTAAGATAACTGCTTCACTTTGATTTATTTCAATAAAATCAACTTTTTTAATAATAGCCATCTCTTCGCTTGGGCCTAAGGACATTGAAGTATAATTAGTTATTTCTGAAAGTAAGTCAATAGCCTTTTTTACCGTTTCATGTTTATTATGACCAAATTTAGTAAAAATTTCATCAATCATTGGAAACATTGTATTCACTTTAGAATCTCTTGTAACTAATTTATCTAAATAATAACGATAGCCTAATTTAGAAGGAACTCTTCCTGAGGAAGTATGTGTTTTTTCTAAATAACCTAGTTCTTCAAGCATTTGCATATCATAACGAATTGTCGCAGAAGAATAATCTAAATACGGCCAATCAGTTAAGAGTTTTGAACCTACCGGAATACCAAGTTCAATATATAGTTCTACAATTGCTTTTAAAATTAACTTTTGTCTACTAGTTAACACCAAACCCCTCCTTTTAGCACTCTCATATCAGCTTGCCATTATATTATAACCCATCATTTTGGCACTGTCAACTATAAAGTGCAAAAAAATAAAACCACCTAGTGATTTTACTTTTTAATTTGACTATTTAACTATTCTATTTCCAATAATGGTTCTGGTGTTTCAATAGTAATATTTCTCAACCAAGTGTCTTTTTTAATGACTTTTCTGGAAAAATAAACTTTAACTAAATCTGCTGATTTACTAATAAGGAAAATTAAAAGTATTCCTAAGCCCCAAGTTGGTTCCATATAATTTAGAAACATCACTAAGGGGATTCCTACTAAATAAGCGGGCAGTTGATCAATTAAGAAAGCTCTTAAAGAATCTCCTCCTGCTCTTAAAGTATAGTAGGTCATTGCAGTGTAACCATAAAATACAATAAATACTACATTAAGTAAAATTAATTTATAGGCTAACATGAAGGTCTCTTTATTATCAGCTAAGAAATGTAAGAGTAACGGTGAAGCCCCCACCATTAAAACGATTGCAATCAAATTAGAAATTAACATTAAGCCAAAAAGTTTATAATAATATTCTTTTGCCTTCTTAAAATCTCCCTCACCCAAAGTTTGTCCTAAAATAACCGAAGTACCCACTGCCATTCCTGCATAGTAAACAAAAAACAAGTCCGTGACGTTTTGGGAATATCCATATGCAATAATCCACTCTAAGTTCCCGCCCGTTATAAACCTTGCCATCAATGTCACACCAAATGCCCATAAAATCTCGTTAGCAATAACTGGGGCACCTTTTTTAAGGTAATTAACTAATAACGGCTTCTTGATATGATTACCTTTAAAAATTTTGTAAGCATAACTATTCTTATTGAAAGCAAAAGCAATCAAGATTAAGATTGAAAGTTCAATGCCTTTAGAAATAATTGTTGCCAAGGCTGCTCCGCTTGCACCCATTTCCTTAAAACCTAGATGGCCAAAAATAAAAATGAAATTCATAATAATATTTGCCACTATCCCAATTATACCAGCAATAAGTGGTACTTTTGGTTTTCCTAAGGACCTATAAATAGTTGAAACCATAAAGTTTAGTAAAATAACGACTGAACCATAAGAAATTATTTTCACATATTCAATCCCAAAACCAATTGCTAATAGGTCAACCGCTGTTTTGTTAGGGAAAAAGAGATTTATTGTAATTGGTCCTAAGTAATAAATTATGAAAAAAGACAAAAGCCCAAAAATTATACTTAAGACAACACCAAGTTGGATTGTTCCAGTAATACTTTTTTCCATTTTTGCCCCATAATATTGAGCTACAAAAATACTAATTCCTGAGGCAATACCAATCCAAAAAAAATTAATAATAAACATAAATCTGTTCGCAACAGAAACTCCTGCATAAGCGACAGAATCATAACCATTAATCATAAAGTTATCAACATATCCAGCAATTGATAAAATAAGTTGTTGGATAACTACTGGTATAATTAACGCTAAAGCCATTTTATAAAAGGCTTTATCACCAAAATATTTTTTCATAAAATTCCCCTTATTACCAAAAAAAAGACTATTCTTAGGAATAGCTTTATCTTTTTTCTCTATGTAGTGTGTGTTTACGACATCTTGGACAATGTTTTTTCATCTCAAGACGTGTTGGCGTATTCTTTTTATTTTTATCAGTATAATAATTTTCCTCGCCACATTCAGTACAAATAAGTCTAACTAAATCACGCATTTAAATCCCTCCAAGCATTCTTTATAAGTATAGCAAAAGAATTATTAATAAGCAAGTAAAAAATTCAAATAACTCTTATAATAAATTATCATTAACTATCAAACGGTCTTGTTGTAAAAGCAATATGAGAATATTTAGGGTGAATATACTGACTTTTAGGTTGTTTTTTTATTAATATACCAGCTATCTCAGTAATTTTTTTCTCATTATACATTTTAGCCAAAACAATCATTTCTTCTGCCCTAACAATTTGACCAGCAAGTCTTAACTGAATCTTTTCAAAACCATTCATCTTATAGTTTTTATACCATTTATCCCTGTAAAGATTAATTAATTTTCTTAAGTGCTTAACTTCATTATTAAAAAACTCACTAATTTCGATAACTTCCTTCTTTAAATATTGCTTAATAAATGTTTTTCTTCCCAAAACCTTATAATAATTAGCCTTTAAGATTTGATTTTCAAAATCATACCTCTCATCACCTTCATATAAAGCAATTAGTTTTTCCATTTCCGCAACTAGATTTTCATAAATAGTTAAATCTCCTCTTGCATAATTATCTAAATAAATTGCATATTGAGGATCATCCCAAAGTAATCCCACTTGAGATAATGATAAATTATTTAGTTTAGTTTTGTTATAAGCAACCTCTAAATGATGATTAGTAATAAAATGATAAGTCTTATCGTCTGGACTTGCCCCTCTTGTTAGTGCTTCAAGACTCATCTCATAAACTCCTAATAAAGTCGTCTCATGATCTCCATAAGCTCCATCATCCATCCATTGTGTTAAAGTAAAATCTTTAACTCCACTAGCAATCGCTGCTTTAAGATGTGTTTTACAAGTATTATCGGTTTGGTTTTTGTCATAAGTAAATCTTGTCCAAATCCATGTCCCTGAAGCAAAACAAAACTTACTAGTAATATTTAAGTGATTTTTAATCATCTTTTCAACTTTCTCAAAATCTCTATTATAGTAGTCCCAATAAACTAGTTTTATATTACTAGGAATCTTTTCAACAATTTTTTGATCCAGAACTATCTTTTCATCATAGTAACTATTATTTTTGCTTAAAATACGATAAGGCATATCAGACCAAATTAAAACTTCTTTAAAGCCATTTTTAAGTGCCAAACCATTCACAACCTCTAAATGATCGAAAAAGAGCTCTAATTGCGAAATATAACCGTTTTTCTTATAAAAATTACCAAAACCAAATCCCCATGTTTCATCTAAACCAAGATGAATTTTATTACTTTTAAAAATAGCTTGGAGTTTTTTTAACATCTCATCAATTAACTGATAGGTCTGCTCACTTTTCATTAAAAGAACATTCGTTTGATCTTTAAGTTCAATTTGATTATTCCATTTTAAAAACTGTTCCATATGACCTAATGTTTGAATAGTTGGAATAATTTTAATCCCGAAGATTTCTGCATACTTAACTACTTCTTTTAATTCATCATCAGTATAACAACCTCTTAAATAACCAAAATCAAGATAATTATCTAACTCATAAAGATCTTCTAAATATAACCAAACTTCATTTAGCCCCATCATCGCATAACTTCTTAAGAGCTTTTTTATATACTCGACTTTAAAGACAGCTCCCCTTGAAACATCTAACATTACACTAAAATTATTAAAATTATTTACAAAGTTTAAGCAAACACCATTTTTAAAATGTGCTAAGGCCATCAATCCTTCACTAATATTTTTATAAAACAAAACATCATTATTAATAAACGTTTGCTCACTCTTTTGATAATCTTTTACAAGACCTTCTAAATTAAATCCTTTATTTTTCAACTCTTTAATTGCACTAATCATCTTTATCACCCCATCGTTATTAAATTAGGATACTTCTTTTCATTTACTAAAATAAATATACTATGGAAAATAGTAATTACAGCTAAGGAAACTGTTAAAACGACAGTAAGTAAATCCCATCGGTCATTAACACTTCCTAAATAAAACATTACTTCACCAAAAAAGTTATATAAACCATGTAAAATCATTACGATCCAGAGGTTATTAGTCTTAAGATATATAAGTGCCCATAAAATCCCCAATAAAAAGGAATATCCTACTTGTAAAAGGACATCATAAACACCTGCACCATCAAATAAGTTTACTAAATGAAACAAACTAAAAATAATTGCTGAAAAAATAATTAAGTAAAGTGTTTTAAACTTACTTTCTTTAATAACTTGGACTAAAAAGATTACAATAATCCCCCTAAAAAGCATCTCTTCAAATAAGCCAACGATTAAAGAGTTTGTTAAAAAAAGTAAAACCTGATAACCATCCCCATTTAATGCCGTTCTTCCTCTTAAAAAGGCACTAATTGGAAAATTATTAACCGCTATTAAAAGAGCTGGGAAAATAATAAAAAATAAACTTTTACTTTTATTAAACTGCAAAATATCATGATAACCTTGCTTAACTAAGACTACAATAAAAAAACTACTAATCATTAATCTCAATAAACTATTACTAATCATTTCTCTATTTTTTAAATTAGTAATAAAAGTTAATTCAATGAAAGTTAAACTAATAATAATTCCTAATAAAATTACTAACAATAACCACTGAATAACTTTAAAATTTACTTTTTTATGCATTTTTACTTTTATTTAATATCTTCAATTTCCCAAAAACACCAAAATGCATTAATAGTCCCAAAATAATCATCATAAAACTAATAAATTGTGATGGTGAGGGAAAGGTCCCATAAGTTGTTTCAAAAAAAGTTAAAAAACTTCCGCGATTATCTCCTCTAATAAATTCAATAAAAAATCTGAAAAAGCCATAACTAATTAAGTATATTTCGAGTTCTTTTGCTTTCGCTACTTTAACATTATTTAAAAAGAAAAATAAAGCAAATAAAAACAACGCTTCAAACAACTGGGTAGGGAAAATACTAACTCCATGAAAATCTTCACCAGCAAAACCATATGGAAAGATGACACCTAAAAAGGAATTAGTTGGAATACCATAACAACACCCAGCCATAAAACAACCAATTCTACCAATAGCGTGCGCTAACACAACTCCAGTAATCAAAGTATTAGTTATTTTTTTCATGTCTTTATTATCATCTTTATAAAAGACCTTCATTAGTAAAAGGAAAGCTCCTAAACCACCAACTAAAGCACCAAGAAAACTAATCGTTCCAAAAGTCCATTCTCCCGCTCTAATTGAATGAAAAATACCATCTAAAAAGTAAGAAAAAGCTAAGGAAAACACTAAACTAATAATTGTAATAATAATAATCTTATTTGTCTGTTCTTTTTTAAAACCATCTATTTTATCGAACCTTCTTATAATATAAATAAGCATTAAAAAGACACCAATAAACATTAAAACATCATACATTGGTATTTTATAACCAAACACCTCTGGTAGTAAATAAGGATACATGATAATTTTCTCTCCTTTTTTCTTTAATAAATATATTTATTATAACACTTTTATTTTCCTTTAGATGTTAACTAGAAAAAAACATCAATAAAAATGATGTTTTCTTTAATTAATCAATTACTTTACCAGGATTTAAGATGTTGTTAGGATCAAAAGTCTTTTTAATTCCTTTCATTAAGTCAAGTTGGATTGTCCCCAACTGTCTTTTCATATACATCTTTTTCGCATATCCAATTCCATGTTCTCCAGAAACAAGCCCTCCTCTTTGAGCAGCTCTACTATATAAAGCGTCAAAACCTTTTGTCAGTTTCTCTTCCCATAATTTATCATCTAAGTCATCCTTACAAAAATAAATATGCAAATTTCCATCGCCAAGATGACCAAAATAAGGAATTCTTATGTTTAAGTCTTTTGATAATTCGCCCACATACTTTAAAAAATCACCAATTTCTGAACGAGGTAAAACAACATCACATTCATCCATTAATGAAGTCGAAGCTTTAATTGATTCTAAAAAACCATCTCTAATACTCCAAACGCTTGCTCTTCTATCTTCGGTATCAACCAAATAAACATCTAAGGCACCAAATTCATTAACAAGTAGCGAACTAGCAATTTCCACATCATTTTCCAAAGCAGCTTCGTTACTGCCATCATAACTTAACAACAAGTAGGCTTCATAATTATTATGAGGAATTTTCTTTCCTAAAAATGTTTCACTAAAAGAAAGCGAAGCTTTTTCAAAAAACTCTAACGCAGTAGGAATAACATGTTTTACTAACATCAAAGGAGCAGCTTTGATTGCTTCTTCCATCGAGTTAAAAGGTACTAATAAGCTCACTACATTAAGAGGTTTAGCAATTAATTTTAATGTTGCTTCAACAACAATCGCTAGTGTACCTTCACTTCCAATAATTAAATCTTTTAAACTATATCCAGTTGAGTTTTTAACAACCTTACCACCAAACTGAACAATTTCGCCATTGGGCAAAACGACCTCTAGTCCTCTAATCCAGTCTCGTGTCACACCATATTTTACCGCTCTCATTCCACCAGCATTAGTTGCAATGTTACCACCAATAGTTGCTGATTTTTCACCTGGATCTGGTGCATAATATAAGTTTTCTTTAGCAATGAACTCATAAATATCCATTAATAAAACTCCACCTTCAACTGTTAAAGTTAAATTAGTCTTATCAAGTTCAATTATTTTATTCATTTTTGTCATATCAAGCAAAACACCGCCACAAAGAGGTACACACGCTCCAACAAGCCCTGTTCCTGTTCCTCTTACTGTAACTGAAAATACTTTTTCATTAGCATATTTCATTAACTTAGCTATTTGGTTTTTATTTTGTGCCATTACATGAATTTCTGGATAAGCAAAAACTGTTGTTAATTCATCGTGGGTAAATTCCTTTTTAATCTCCTCACCTATAAAACAATTCTCAGGACCAAATACTTCTTTTAAATACTTAATATCTTCAATTGTTAACTTATTATATTTCATCTTTCCCCCTGCAAAATTTCACTAATTAAATCATTTAACTTTGGTAATATTTCAAAAACATCACCAACAATACTATAATGGCTAATATCAAACAGTTTATTGTTTTTATCTTCATTAATTGAAATAATTAAATCAGCATCTTTCATTCCTTCAATATATTGGACTGCTCCACTAATACCTAAATTAATAATCAATTTGGGTTTTACTGTTCTTCCTGATAAACCTATTTGACTTCTGGCGTCAAACCAGCCATTCTCAACAAGCGGTCTAGTACAGCCAACTTCAGCATTAAGTTTTTCAACTAAAGGCTTAATTAGTTCTAAGTCAGCAGCTTTCTTAAATGCTCTCCCTACCGCCACAATTACTTCTGCTTCAGAAATATCCTTAACTTTGGGTTTTTCAATCGTTTTTATGATCTTAATACTATTTGTTAAAGGGATATTCTTTGTAGCTCCCCTAACAATTTCTCCAAATGGTTTAACTTTAGGAGGTAAATCAAACATTTTATGTCTGACAGTTGCAAGTTGTGGGCGATTATTTAGCGTATTAATCTTCGCCATAATATTTCCGCCAAAAGCAGGTCTTATTTGTAATAAATCACCATCCTTTGTCATTTCTAACATTGTACAGTCAGCTGTAATACCAGTTTTTAATCTAGCAGCAATTCTTGGGGCGAAACTTCTTCCATGTGGTGTACTTCCAAAAAGAATAATATTTACTAGATGTTCTTTATAAAAACTATCTAAAACATTAGTATAAGTTTGAACATCAAAATCTTTATATGCTTCATTTTCATATACAAAAACTTTATCAACACCATAACTTAATGCTTCATTTGCAATTTTTATAACATCATCACCAATAACTACTGCGTAAATAGGCTCATTAGTGACTTTCGCTAATTCTTTCGCTTTCCCTATTAATTCCCAAGAAACAGGATGAGCAACATTATTTTTTTGTTCTATATAAATTGTGATTCCTTGATACTTACTTTTATCAATTTTTTCTTTAACTGATTTAACTAACTCACAAACACCATCTGGTCCTTTTCTAACACACATCATACAAATTCGGCAGTTAGCATTTATTGACAAATAATCATCAACATAATCAAATGCATCAAAAGGACATATACTAATGAGTTTTTGTGCTATTTCTTTAGTTACTTTATCATTATTTACCTTAATATATGACATTTTCTCACCTACATATAACGACTTTCTTTTAAAATTTCAATTATTTTATTGGCTGAATCTTGATTGTTTAATTCAATTAATTCAGTTTCTGTTTTTTTCCTTGGCGGAAACATCTCTTCTACTTGTGTAGGTGATCCAGTTAAGCCATAATTACTAGGATTTTCATCTTCTAAATCCTTTAAAGATTTAAGATTTATTTGATAATCTTTAACTATTTGCTTCCTTTTAAAAGAAGGTAGTCTAGGTGTGTTAGCATCTTTTTCGATAGTAATTAAACAAGGTAATTTCACCTCAACTATTTCATCATAATCATCATAAGCTGAATATAAAACTAAACTTTTTTCTTTAACTTCAATTATTTCTTTTACATAAGGAACATGGGGAATCTTTAAAAACTCAGCAACTTCTGGGCCAACTTGGGCAGTATCGCCATCGGTAGTTTGCTTCCCACAAACAATTACATCATAATCTCCAATACTTTTAATTAACTGAAATAAAGTATAAGAGGTAGCTAAAACATCAGCACCTGCAAACCTTCTATCACTTATTAAGGTTGCCTCGTCCGCACCCATATAAAGGGCTTCTTTTAATACTGATGTCGCTGAAAAAGGGCCCATTGTAATAGCATGAACACTTCCTGCACTTTTTTCTTTTAAATGAAAAGATGATTCTAAAGCAAATAAATCAAATGGATTCATCTTCACATTACTTCCATCACGAACTAAGACTCCAGTTTTTGGATCAATCTCAACTTTTGATGAAGCTGGTACTTGTTTTATACACGTAATAATTTTCATAAACACCTCTAATAATTTAAAACTCATAAGAAAAGCCTCCAAGGAGACTAAAACTTATCTGTTTAATAATCTGTTATATAAATCTGGTTTTGAAGTACTCTTTTGATAGTTTAGATACTTCCCATAAAAACCTTCTACTTTTTCATTAACTCCACCAATAATTGCATATCCATAGCCAGCTTCTTTCATCGCCTCTAATGTTCTAAGCAATAAAACTTGACCAATATTTAATCCTCTAAATTCAGGATCAACACCGGTAGGACCAAAATATCCCTTTGCAGTAGAGTCATAGCAAGCAAAGCCAACTATTTTAGCATCCTTAACTGCTACAAAACAAGTTGGATGTTCTTTATACACCCCTGCCTTAACTTCACTTGTCCAACCTTCACTAAAATGCATTTTAACAAACTCTACTAATTTATCAGAGTTTGGTGATAATAGCCTCTTTATTTGAATATCATTACTCTTTAGGTTTATTTTTAAATCATTCACATAATCTTTTTCATATAAATTAACAATTAAATCAGCCATTTTATTCTCCTTTTTTCAAATCATTTAATGACAATCTAATATTTCCATTATTTTTATTTAAAATATTTTCAATCTCAACTTCACTATTCAAGTTAGACATAATTGCGAAAATCGCTTTTTTAACGGAGCCAAACTTATCTAAATAACTTTTAGCCATCACTTTATTTACATCTGTAATATCCATAATTATTTTTGTTGCTCTTGAAACTAATTTTTCATTTGTCATTTGAACATCAATCATTAAATTTTCATAAACCTTACCAATCTTAATCATTGCAGTCGTCGTAATCATATTAGCAATTAACTTTTGAGCCGTTCCTGACTTCATTCTTGTTGACCCAGTTAATACTTCTGGTCCAGTAATTGCCTCTATCGGAAACTGAGCTAGTTTAGCACCTTCAGATTGCTCACTTGTTGTAATAATTGAAGTCACTGCGCCCAAGTTATTTGCATAAGAAAGTCCAGC